>JAXFOE010000017.1:0-151987 GCA_034180505.1 Dialister sp. | reverse complement strand
AATTGTCCACTCGGGCATCAGCTGGTTGGTCATGGTTCTGACACGCCCGCTTCCGCTTTTCTGTATCTTTGTATCCCAGTCCTGCTTCTTCGTTGACGAAAAGGTCAACGATTTCAGCTGTGGAAATTTCCGAAGGGCCATTACCACACCCCGCTTTCTGTCGCAAATTCACGGTTATTATCGAATAACGCCTGCCGGATAGAGTCCAAGCCGCCCCGCTCCAGGAATGAAGAAAAGGACTCCGCATCCATGGCCGATACGTTCACGGTAACGGAAGCGCCGCCGTTAAGCGTTCCGGAAGAACCGCCTCCAACTGCCCCTCCCTCTGAAAAGTGTGGCAAGTGGCCTTCATTGAGCGTGTTCAGCGCGGGAACGCCGATTCTTGAAACAGCGTCTGCGTTCAGCACGTATTCACCGTCTGATAACATAGCGGGAATGCTATCCGATACCGATGTACCGGCACCAAATACCGCTCCGCCCTTTGAAAGGCCGATGGAAAATAAGGAACTCGCTCCTCGGGCAATCGACATCTGACCGGCTACAAGGTCCCCTGCACCGGCTGCCGACCACGGATTGGCTGCTATAATGGCCGCTGCGGCGTTGGCTGCCATTGGGCCGGTTTTCCCGGCCTGCGCTGCCGCCTCTGATTTAGCGTTTGCCAATTCCTGCGCATGGTTCTGTGCCGACAACGATTTCAAAATTCCAAGATTCGAGATCGCCTTTTGAAGCACGCCCTTGATGAACGTATTTAACAAATTCTGCCCAATACCAAGGAAAACCTGCCCGAGGCTTTCTCCCTTCGTAATGCAATTCGTAATACTGTCAGCAAGGCCTGTCTGCAAAGACTGCGACATATCCGTGAGCAAGTATTGCATATACTCGCCCCATTCGACGGATTGAAGCATCTGCTCCTCATGCCATGCGCTGCGCATTTCAGAAAGGTACTGTTCGTTTGCCAGTGTGGTGGCGAAACTCTTACCGGTCAGCGCATCCTTTTCCTGCATCATAGCAGTGAAGCTGTCCAGATCCTGCGCCTGATTGGCGCGTCGCAGCTGTGCTTGTGCTTCCTCCAGCGCCGCCTCATGAGAAGATACGTCAGCAGCTGCTTTTAAGCGTATCTGTTGAATAGCGGCGGCTGCGTCACGCTCAATCGCTATCTTGGAGCTTGAAACTTCCTCAGCGGATTTAATGGCCGCTGCCTTTTCTGCGTCGTATTTGTCTTGAATTCTTTTCTTTTCCGCATCACTTGTGACTCTCGCCAATTCAGCCCGCATTGCGATCGTCTTTTCGCCCTGTTCCTCATAGGCTGCCATTTCCTGCGTGGCTTGCGCCTCCAGATCGTGGAATTTCCGGAGCTCCTCGCCCACGGCGGCGGCTTTTTGCTCTGCTTTTTCCAGAATTTTTGCGTATTCCGACAGCTGCGATGTATCGACCTCTGTCTTAAGCCTTGCCTTTATGTCGGCAACCTCCGATGTTCCGGCCTTCCCTCGCCCATAGGCTTCAAAAATGGCCGCGCCGATCTTCGATAGCACTTCCTTGCGGAGCGGCAATACTGCCTCCGGGCCCGCCTCGCCCACAATGGCCGGTGTGCCATGCTTTAGCTGCCCGCCATTTGCAAGCGGTACGAGCCCACCGACAATACCGCCCCGCGCCATACCAAATACGCCACCCTTTGCAAATCCTCTGTCATTGTAATGCGCGGCGGCTGCTTTTCTGTCTGCGTCCCAGCTGTTTTTATAGGCACGATCCGATTCTCTGTGTTCCCGATTTACTATAAGCGTTGTCTCGATAGGATGCTCTAAAAACCGCTTGAGACCCTCCCACGCTTCTTTAACAAATTGGACGGCATCTGAAACCATCTTCTTAATTCCATCACAAATACCTGTAGCGGCTTTGTCAAGCAACGCAAGACCTTTTTTTAAATCCTTCCACTACATCGTTCCAGTTGGCAAGAATCAGCATGATAGCGCCAATAATAGCGGCTGCTGTCCACAAAAACGGATCGGCTTTCCAAGCACCAGAAAAGACCCTAGCCGCCACGGTTGCCAGACCATAGGCCGTTTGTACCGCCGCAAGAAGTACCGGTTGGTACTTCAGCGCTAAATTTACTAACCCAATTGCCGCTTCTACACCGGAAATGACTCCTTGTACTGACTTAAAGGCAACAAAGGCGCCCGCCACATAAACGACTCCGGGCGCTACTTCGTCCAGCTTGTTTTTTAGCGCCCATAGCGGCTGCGTTCCATTTTCAATATCGGCCTTGATGTCTTCCATGTGGCCCTTAAAGCCCTGCGCAAGCGCTCCCAGCCTGTCAAGCACGCCCTTTATATCAAACGTTTTAACGATAATATCTCCGATGGTGGCCATACTGTTTGTGACCGCCTCTTCAATATTGGAAAATTTACCTGTAAGTGTATCGGCAAGATCCTTTGCTGCGCCGCCAGCATTCTCTGCCATTGCTTCAAAGAGCATGTCCATGGCTTCTTGCGTAAGCTGCCCCTGCGAAGACATTTCTTTCAGCTGAGCAACAGACAGCCCCATCTTTTCAGACAACAGCTTCCATGCCGGGATGTTGGCATTCGTAAGCTGCATCATGTCTTGTGCGCCGATTTTTCCGGCCATCTGCATTTGTGCAAGCGCTGTATTAGCACGGCCGATTTCATCAGCCGTGAGACCGTAAGCAGAACCAAGATCAACGATCCGCTGGATCTTTTTTGCCGCCATGTCCACATTGTCGCCAAGGTTTACCCACGCCCGCGCCATTGGCATCAGCTGCGTTGTGTCATAGGCCGAGGCTTCGCCGATTCCCTGAATGGTCTTGATGAGTCTTTTCGCCTCACTGTTTCCCAGAGTAAAAGACAGGCCTTTTTTAAGCAGCTCCATGTTAGCCGAGGCTTGAAGCGCTGCCTTCCCTACGCTAAAAATAGCGCCTACCGTAAAAGCCGCAGAAATAGCCGCCCCTACTCTTGCTAAGGTACCTGGTAGCGATCCAACGCTGTTATGCAGCCTTTTTACTTCATTGTCTGCGTTTCTTGCTTGGTGCGCCAATGCGTTCATTGAGCCGTTGGATACGTTAACGTTAGAAACGCTATGCAACGCGCCCTTGACCTTATCGGCTTCCCTGACAGCCTGAGCACCATCTGCGGAAATTATCACTTTTATGTCATGATTGGCCACTAAAGTCCCCCCTTTCTGCACGCTTCACCAAATCAATGGCTCTTTCAATATCCTGCTTTGTCGCGGTATTTTTGAACGCCTCTGGAAATAGTTTCTCTACCGTTACCCGGCTCTTAGGTGCTCTGCTGCCGCCATTGATAATTGGGACGGTCAGCAGAGAACCTATAAGCAATTTCTCGTTATTCAATCGCCTTGCATATCCATTTGCCCGCACATTGATTTCATATGGGGTAGCGCGTCCCACCTGCTCAGGTGTCATATGTAATTCGCCGTAGCAGACTGGCAAAACCGTTTCAAGATAATCGGCAAGTGTCTTTATTTTTTCGGTTTCGCCGCTTTCCCGTTTTTTGCTTCGTCTTCCCCGGGATCCACATCGTCAATCCCTAAGCCGGCAAGCAGCTCCTTCGTATAGGTTGGCCCAAAAAAGCCGCATGCTATCACGGCCGCCTCGTAAATCCTGAGTGTCTCTTCGACCCCAAATTCACGCATGTGGGCCATAACAATCGCCTGCGCGTCTTGGCGTCCTACCTTTTCACCAGCCCCCCTCAGCCCGATCCAAAAGGCATCAATTAAAGTAGTTAGCGTTGGCGTCGGCTGACTTGCGATTGTGCTTAAAAAACCACCGGGCATTTTTGCCTCAAGCTGCTCTATCCCGGATAAAGTGAAAAGGAGAGCATGCTCGCTCTCCCCCACCTCAAACCAAACCTTTCTCGTAATTCGGTCCAGTCTCATATCAGCCTCCTACGCTTACAATGACAGTTTCGCCGGTCATTGCCCCTTTGACATCGGCGATTTTCTTTACATTGGTATAAAACGTCGGTGCCCCGATCCCCTTCAGTGTAAGAGAAAAGGTCACCATATCGTCGTGCGGCGTGGTGTCAGAAATTTCCGTGATGGAATACCAGTTCCGATCCGCCGTTCCATCGCTGGTGCAATACCGACAAATGTCCACGGTCTCACTGTGAATAAATGCGTCCTTGAGTGCGGCATAGGCCTCATCTTCCTTTGTGGCGATACATTCCATAGAAAGTTCTGTCGACCTGATTCCTGCGTAGCTTTCGCCCCAGCCGCCGCTATCCTTGCAATTTGCGTCAATTTCATCGGCGCTCATGGATAAATCGGCGGTGGTCTGCCCGCCAATCAGTGCCCATACCGGCGCCGCCTCTGTGGCGCTTGCTCCAAAATTGAGATATGCCAGCACGTCCTTGCCATTAATGCGTGCGCCCTCAGCGCCTCTCTTTGCTCTTACTTTTCCTGCCATTATTTTTGCTCCTTTCAAAAATCTGCTTCAATTTCATACCTAATCATGCACGCACCCGAGGCCCCATGGATCCCCGGCGCGGCACCAAATATTATTTTTGATACATTGCTATCGGTTACCGCCCCGCCCAGATCCGGGTTATCAGCAAGCACCGATCGAACCGTCATCGCCCATTCATCAAGCCTTGCCGATGATGGAAGCGGCGCAATCAGATAGATTGTGTACTCAATCGTGACCGCATCACCGTATTTATACGGATTATCGAAGGTAACGACGTCCGCCGTGACCGTTCCCGACGGTTTTGATGGAATGGCCGCGCCGGTTATTTCAAATGACCAGTCAAGAAAAGGGATTGATTTTGCCAGATACTTTTTCAGCGTCCGGGTAATCGTCCCTATCCGCGTGTAATGGCCACTGTCCGTGTCCATGCCTCTCGCTCCTCCTTCTCGTCGGTTTCCTCCTCGCTCATAAAATCCGCCCTAGTCAGCGTCTTTTGCATATCCGCCGCCCTTTGCCGGTACAGATTATACTTGCGCTCATAAACGTCATCTTGTCGGTTTCCGTCCATCGCCACCGTCGCGTCAGTACCAACCAGCGATAAACAGCAATCCCTGCAAGCAATCGTAATCGCCAGCTGCTTTGTCGTGTGCCTGACGGTTATCTTTGCCACGCCATACACGCCCGCAAGACGCGTTACATACTGATTGGCGTTATCGATACACTCATCAGGCATGCGCCCTCTCAGCACCTCATCTTGTATATCGTTTTGCGTTACAAATTCCGCCATGCGATCACCTCCCGGTTAAAGCGGCTGCAATATCGTCCTTCGCGGTCTCGATCTGCCTGTCGACGATACCCGCTACTTTGTCACGATTGGTATCGGCAGCCTGATACAAAAACGGATCCGACCTTGTCCCGGGGTGATTCACCCACTTTGAAAACCGAAATCTCCCGCCATCAGTCCACCTAAGAGCCATCCTTCTGCGTGGCACAATGCGGTGCGCCGCCGTCCCTTGATGTACATAGGCGGCATACGGCGCAACGGCAGTATCAAGCCGAATAACAGCAGATGTATTACTGATACTCTCAGGCACTACAGATCGCTCCATCTGCCCGGTGTGTGCCTTGAACCTGTGATTCTCCCGTGCATATTCTGCGATTATAGTTGCACTTTCCTTGATTGCCTGCCGGATGTGCTTGTAAATAATGTCGGATATACTCATTCCTTAGCCGCCGCCCTTTTCCGCATGCGCTTCACCGGTTCTTGCGGCATCTCTGTTATATCTTCTGCCTGTTCCTGTTCCGGCGCCTCCGTTTCTTCTACCGGTTCATCTTCTACCGTGTAACCATGCTTTTTGAACCATTCAATCAGATAGGCGCTGGATGTTTCACCAACGCCCCGATTAAATGGTACGGAAGCACTTATGCCGGTATATTGCTTATTTGGCGCAATAATCCGTGCCATACCTGCCTCCTTACTTCACTTTAATATCTCTCAGCACTGCCGCGGCCTTAGTAGCTTTAAGCGCAACGGCGGCCACCATTTCCACCTCGCCCGGCTTGACTGCCCCGGCGGTGTTGAAATCGGGAAGCCAGATCTGCACCGGCGGCACGCCTGCCATAGATACCGCATGGAACCCATCAAGGCCAAACCGTACCGCATCGATGGCGTGATTATTTTTGTCTGGATAAGCCGATATATATTGCCCGTCCTTCGTCTGCTCATATTCGTATGTGACAAATTCCCGGTATGTATTCGGGCAACGTTTTTTGTCAATAACGATAGCCTCCAGCCCCTGAAGCCAGCGTATCCCGAAATCAACACTATCAATGCCTTTCCTTGCCCCGATAGCCTTAAGTCCCAATTCCTTTAACTCTTTTATGCTTTTCGGCTCTGCGCTGTCGCAATGAATACCAGCGCCCTCCGGCAATTTCTTCTGGATCCTTGCCGCTGCTTGCCGGTTGGTCAGCTTTGGCTCGTATATCTCATCAAAAATATAAAGGATTTCCCTTTTCGCATCGTAATGCATAACCACAAATGCCAGCGGATCCACGGCAAAACCAAAGTCAAGCCCGTAACGGCAAGCAGTAAATTGCGCCATGTCGGCGGCGGAAAAATGTTTTTCCTGTATGTTTTCAAATACCGCCCCGCCGGTTCCCGTGATTTCTCCCATGTATTCATGGCGGTATGCGGTCTCATTCCTTGCCTTTAGCTTATCTGCCTCTAGCAGGAACTGTTCCCCCAGCCATTCCGGCGGCACCTGCGTATAATTGGCGGCCGTTATAAGCCGGTCAGAATAATCGACAAGCTGTTCCTCATTGACCCAATTGTCACGGCTTTTGGGCGGATTGAATGAATAGAAACACCACGAAAGCGAACTGCCTCGCAATACGGACTGATTAATGTTTCGGATTTCTTCCATGCCCGCAAACTGGTCTAATTCTTCATACCAGAGAAGGCCCACATAGCCAAAGGGCATTTTTAGTGATTTCAGCTTTGCTTTATCGTCGACTCCAAAGAAAAGGATTTTTTGCCCTGTGCGCTTCAGCGTGATTTCCATGGGCGATTTTTTAAAGGAAAACTCGCCCAGCAAACCCAGCCTTTCTAGCGCCCATTCGATTTGCTGGTAAACGGAGTTTTTGAGGGTGTTCCCGACTTTCCTGAGCACCACCGCATGCATGTCGGGGTGCGCAATCATAAGCTTTGGTATTTGCAGAGAAATAAACGATGATTTTGTACTGCCGCGCCCGCCCTTTATCCAATAATGGGTATGTAAATGCCGTTTTATATCGGCAGCCAATCCGTCGAAGGCCGGAATAATCAGCCCCGTATCATCGGGAATGGCCAGCGGCGTAATTTCGCCTTGTTCCTCGTTAAATAATCCCGATAGTCCCACCAAAAGCTCAAAGGCCTTTGTGTTTCCCTTCATGGCCTGCGCAATCTGCATCAATACCATTGCGTCCTGCGCCCTTAGGTTCATACCCCTTGCCTCTGCAAGGCTCTTTATTGTTCCGGAAACCCTTCCCGGCTTGAGCGGCGTATTCAAAAACGCATTGATAACCTCTTTCCATGATTTAAGCTGCGCTCGTTTTTTCCCGGATGCAATGCCTCCCATTCTTGCAATCTTTCTCCGCTCGCTCATTGTTCGCCGGGATAATGGTATTAAATTTTCATCGTTCATTGATACGCTTTCACCACCTCCCCGGAAGGAACGGGAGCAATAAAAAAGCACTCGTAAGAGTGCGTAATCGTCTTGCAAAGAGCCGGCTATATCAAAATCACATAAACTAAATAAAAGGCGCCGACCCTTTGCGCTCGGATTGGAATGAAGAAAGCATCTAGGAGGGAAAGCCTTATGGCTGCCTATACTTTCTTACAATACCAATATACCACGTTTAAAATGCTAATTCTGCCTAATCGTGCCAATTTTGCCATTCTTCATTTTCTTTATCCAGCCTCCCTTATCAAATCAACTGGAATGATTTCATGATTCCCCTCTCCGTTCCGGTATACTTTGCTCCATGCTCCGTCAGGCTTGTGAGTTTCTTCCACTAAAGCCTTTTGCAGAACTTTTGAAAAGTTTACGCCTTTATCCAGGGCCCGCTGATTTAACCATGCGGGGATGGTTAGTGTCTTTTTGACGGACTTTGTATTCTTTGCCAAGGCCACGTCAGACTGAATCAGCGTTACGAATGAATGCTCATCTAATCCGCTGACCGTTTTAATATCCGTAGCAGCCGGCGGTTTCTTCCCGTCCTCTAACAGTCCCAAAACGTACAGCTCCATCGCTTCGGCCGCACCCTTTAAAACCTCCGCCATCGTATCTCCAAATGTGGTGCAGCCTTCCAGATCGGGAAATTCTGCCCATATACCGTCTGTATCCTGATGGATAATTGCCGGATAAATGAATATCATTGTCATCCCCCCCCGTAAAGATGGAATTAAAAATCCCCTGATAATGGATTCTATTTTATGTAAAAATAATAATGTATTAAAACCCCGCATCTCCTAACCAACTATATTTCCATGCTAGAAATATCAATCCAAGTAAAACCATAAAAACCGCATTCCCTGAAATAATAAGAAATTTATTTATAGAATTTTTATTAACCATTTCTCTGATAAAACTCAACAAAAAGCAGATAACATTAAATAAAATAATCCCCAATAGCATAATTCCTAAACTTACTCGATATATTGAGGCTTTATCAATATTTGCCAATACAGAAGAGGAGAATCCTATCCCAGAGAAAAACACCATCAGTACCGCCGCAAAAATCCCAAGAATAGCAACATAGTCTTTCTGCATATTGCGGCTACTGTCCTGTATCTTTCGATTTTCTTTTTGAATATTATCAGTTGCTTCTTCTAACTCTTTAATTTTGTTTTTTATTTCATGTACTGACTTTTTCCCCGATACTTCCCAATCGCCTTTATCCGAATATTCCATCCTTGCAACATCGAGGCTAACATGGTCGTATAACTTGGTAATATTAGCACTAATATCAATAAGTTTTCCATCCTCTCCCATATTTTGGCTTTGGTATCCTTTTCTGATTTCCCTCAAATTCTGACCAAGTATGTTTATATCCCCCGGGACTGTCCTATTCTTTATTTCGGCCAAAACCCCAAAAATATCAGAATAAAAGTGCCTGAATCCATGCTCTTTGGCAGGAGTGCTATACAGACCTTCAAGCTTTCTGTATATCTGGACACGGGCACTTTTGTGTTCTAACGCATTTTGTGATTTAGATAAATACCTTAGTATTTCCCGAAACTCTTCCCTTTTTTTGTTTTCTTCTGATAAATTCATTTATCCAGCCTTCCTTATCAAATCAACTGGAATGATTTTATGATTTCCCTCTCCGTTCCGGTATACTTTGCTCCATGCTCCGTCAGGCTTGTGAGTTTCTTCCACAAGATCCCACGGTTTCAATATTCTCTTTTCCTCAACGATTAAGTCTATGTCCTCCTTATTTTCCAAAGGCGCTGTTATTTTGTAGGTAGAGAAAATAGGCATAGCCCCAAAGCCGCAAAAATGATAATACACTATCGGAACAACCGGGCCGAATTGCCATGCCTCTATATCATCATAAAAGGCAGGGATATCTTTTTTCTGCAAAAAAAACATCTGGATACAATAAAGAATTTTCTGTAATTGCAGATTACTAATCGGGTAATCCTCTTGTACGCATTTAGAAACAACGTATTTCGCCAATGTCAATGCATCAATCATTTGATTTTTTTCCCCCCCTTTAACAAGAAATACCATTATATGATTGCATTATTCTTTTATATTTTTATTATAATACACTCCGACCAGAGCCGCACAAAAATCATGGAAGCCTTGCTTCTCTTATGCGGTATAAATTTTTTCTCTCTTTGACATGAAGCAAAAAAAAGAGGTGCTTTATTTCTTAAAATATTCTGCTATCATCGTGCGGTATTTCAAAAAAGTCTTGTCATGCAGCGATAAATCATCTACACTATAGACCAGCTATTCTTTACAGGCGACAGGAAGGAGTAAACGCGAAACCGCAGAAACCGGAGACCCATGCTCTGATTTCATTCGGTTCTTTTTTGCCGACAAGCGAAGGGAGGCGCTTGCAAAGCTTTCGGGCTATCTCATATTTCGTCTGTAACGCGTTGTCAATTCATCGTTTTTTATTCAGGGAGGTAGGAGTATGGAAGAAAAAGATAAGGAGCTTTCCCTTTTGGACGAGGAGCGGGCGAAGAAATTCACCACCCTTCCCAAATTCACTTTGGCAGGCACCATTGCATTGATTTTGGGAATTTTGATTTTTGCCGGTGTTTTTGCGAACATTCCCGGTCAGGAATGGCTACGTGCCTTTGACTACAGCACGTTAATCGGAAAATTTGGCACCATGAAGGATCCGGCGCATAACACCTTTGTCGGTGTCGGCGGCGTCAGTGCCCGGTCAGGATTTATATTTGCCCTGTCCCTGTTTCCATCCATCATGCTGGCCCTCGGGATTGTAAATATCCTGCAGCATTACGGCGCTCTGTCGGCAGCGCAGAAAATCATGACGCCTCTGTTCAAGCCGCTTATGGACGTGCCCGGCCTAGTAGGGCTCACGCTAATTACAGATCTGCAAAGTACCGACGCGGGCGCCGCCTTGACCAAGGAGCTTTATGACCTAGGCCTGATTGATAAGCGGGAGGAAACGATTATTGCTGCCTGGCAGTATTCCGGGGCAGGCATGATCAGTAACTATTTTGCCATCGCCGGCGCTCTTTTCAGTTTTATGGCATGCCCGATTCTGATTCCGCTGACAATTATTTTTATTATGAAGTTCGTCGGCGCTATCATTTGCCGCTTCGCGTTGAACACGATTTATAAAGGAGATTTCAACCATGACAACTGAAATTGTAAAGGCACAGGCGAAACCGTCCGAAAACAAGCCAAACGTATTTGATATTTTCGTCGATGGTGCCCGCAAGGGATGGTCCATCGGCGCAAATAATCTGGTGCCCAATATCCTCATGGCCTATGTCATTGCCTATATCCTAAATATTTTGGGCGTTATGGATTTCATCGGGCACTGGTTCGGGCCGATCATGGCCATTTTCGATCTCCCCGGGCAGGCGCTGGTCATCCTTTTGACTACCTGGCTGTCCTGCTCTGCTGGGGTAGGCATTGCGGCTTCCTTTTATTCACAGGGCATCATCGATGGGTATCATATCGCGATCCTCATGCCCGCTCTTCTTCTGATGGCCTCTCAGATCCAATACATGGGCCGCCTTCTCGGCACGGCAGATGTACCTAAAAAGTATTGGCCCATGCTGATGCTTATCAGTCTTTTTAATGCGGCAGTCGGTATGTTTGCCATGAAGCTATATATGGCTATCTTTGGCTAATGCACCCCTAC
Source organism: Dialister sp. (assembly GCA_034180505.1). Taxonomy (GTDB): domain Bacteria; phylum Bacillota; class Negativicutes; order Veillonellales; family Dialisteraceae; genus Dialister. Next base: position 140,658 of record JAXFOE010000017.1, on the reverse strand, counting down.
GCAAATCAGGAGGAACTACTATGAATGATGTGTTAACGTATTTTAACGAGCTCCATGAAATGCCTGAGGTGGGCATGAAGGAGTTCAAAACTTCTGCCTATATCGCTGATCATCTCCGGCAGATGGGCTATGACGTGACCGATCATATTGCAGGAGGCACGGGAGTCATGGCGGTGTATGACAGCCATGTGGAGGGTCCTATCCTCGGTCTTCGGGCAGATATGGATGCGCTGGGCACTGCTGACGGCGGCGCGGCTCACCTGTGCGGTCATGATGGCCACATGGCCATGCTTCTGGCAGCGGCTAAGAAAATAAAAGAGAATCAGCTTGTAAAAAAAGGAACGCTAAAGCTTTTGTTCCAGCCCGCAGAGGAAACCAGCGAGGGCGCTCTGTCCATGCTAAAGGGCGGCGTCATCGATGATATAGATATTCTCATCGGCATGCACGGCCGTCCCATACAGGAATGCCGGGTAGGAGAGGCAGCGCCGGCTCTATACTACAGCGCGGCCACTCACATCCGCTACGATATCAAAGGGAAGCAGTCACATGGCGCCCGCCCCTACTTGGGCGTAAGCGCTCTTGATGCGGCGTGCCTCATCGTAGCCGCAGCCAATGCACTCCGTTTTGATTCCAATGTGGTCTACAATCTGAAGGCCACTCAGATACATGCTGATGCAGGGGTTCCCAATGCAGTTCCCGGGACCGCTTCGGTCACCTTTGATCTCCGCAGCCAGAACAACGAGGTCATGGATCTGATGATGGCCCGTCTCACTGCGGCGGCTACCCAGGCAGCCGCCTCCATCGGCGCTGAAGCAGAGGAGCATGTTCTTCACCGCACCCCTGCCTCTATCATCACTCCGGAGATTACTGATTTGATTGCCGACGTCATCAAGGAAGAACTGGGCGAGGCGGCTCTTGTCCCGCCTATCACCACCGCCGGCGGCGAGGATTTCTTCTGGTATCCCAAGGAACGACCTCATGTAAAAACAGGCTTCATCGCCTTAGGCGAGGACGCTGAGCCCGGACTCCATGATCCGAACATGCACTTTGACCATTCCGCGCTTCCTAATGGCGTAAAGCTTCACGTGGGACTGGTGAAAAAAATCCTTGGCTAACGCATCTAATGCAATAAAAAAACTCCCCATGGGGAGTTTTTTTATTGATCTTATTCAATAATCGTCAGCAGGTCGCCTGACTCGATCCGCTGCCCTGCCTTTACGTGTATTTCACTAACGATACCGCTGACAGGCGCGGTAATGGTGGTCTCCATTTTCATGGACTCGGTCACAATCACTGGGTCGCCCTTAGTCACCCGGGCACCTCTTTCTACAAGCATCTTGACCACAGAGCCGGATAGGGTGGCTCCCACCTCCCCGGAGATATCCTTATCCGCCTTCCGGCCACTCACTGCCGATTCTGCTACATGCTTGTCATGAACCTTGATTTCTCTTGGCATGCCGTTTAATTCGAACTGCACCAAACGATTTCCATCACCGTCGGGTCTCGTGATGCTGTCCAGCCGAATGAGGAGCATCTTCCCTTCCTCCAGCAGAACCCGTATTTCTTCGCCCGGCTTCATACCGAAGAAATAGGTGGGCGTATCAAGCACGGATAGATCACTGTAGGCGTGGTACCGATTCATGTAATCGGTGAACACCTTCGGGTAAATACAGTAAGACGACACGTCCTCTTCCCGGGTGGACAGGCGCTTCTCCCGCATTTCCTCTTTGACTTTTTCGAAATCCACATTTTCCGGACGGCTTTCGAGGTGAGGCCTTTCGCCGCGAAGAATGATGGATTGCAATTTTTCCGGGAAGCCTCCGTAGGGAGTGCCTAGCTTGCCGTCAAAAAATTCCTTCACTGACTGCGGGAAGTCCATGGTCATACCTCTTTCATAAATGTCATCCTCAGTCAGATGATTCTGCACCATGAACAATGTCATGTCTCCGACGACCTTAGAGGAAGGAGTCACTTTGATGATGTCGCCAAACATCATATTGACCTTGGCATACATACGGCATACCTCGAGCCACTGGTCGCCCAGCCCAACCGCTGTCGCCTGCTGACGCAAATTGGAAAATTGGCCGCCCGGCATTTCATGCTGATAAAGGGTCGTATTGGGGCTCGCCATTTTTGAATCCACACCGGCATAGTAGGGGCGTACCCCCTGCCAGTAGCGGTCGATGGTTTCCAGCGCGTCCACGTCAAGCTTGGGCTGGCGGGGATTATTTTGAAGCGCATAGTACATAGCGGTGATAGAGGGCTGACTGGTTCCGTTGGAAAGGGCGCTGGTGGCTACGTCCACAATGTCCACCCCCGCCTTGGCTGCCATGGCATAGGTATAGAGCGTGCAGCCGCCGCCCTCATGGCTGTGCAGATGAATCGGAAGATCTACGGCATCCTTCAACGCAGAAATGAGCGCATAGGCTGCCTCCGGCTTCAGAAGGCCTGCCATGTCCTTGATGGCGATAATATTGGCGCCGGCGGACTTCATTTCCTTAGCCAGATCCGTATAATACTTGAGCGAATATTTCTGCCGCTTTGGGTCCATAATATCGCCGGTGTAGCAGAAGCAGGCCTCTGCCAGCTTTCCTTTTTTCCGTACCTCGTCGATGGAAATGGTCATATGAGACAGTTGGTTCAAGCAGTCAAAAATGCGGAATACGTCGATGCCGTTGTCTGCTGCCTGATCGATGAAATGGCGCACCACATTTTCAGGATAATTCGTATATCCTACGGTGTTGGCGCCGCGGGTCAGCATCTGGAAAAGAATATTCGGCGCCGCCTTCCGCATAGCCCGAAGCCGTTCCCAAGGGCTTTCGTCCAAAAACCGATAGGCCACGTCAAAGGTAGCGCCGCCCCAGTTTTCAAAGGAGAACAGCTGCGGCACATGGACCGCCGTGTAATGAATGGCTTTCATAATATCGTGGGTGCGGACCCGGGTCGCAAGCAACGATTGATGTGCGTCCCGATAGGTGGTGTCCATGAAGAGCAGCTCCTTCTGATCCATAACCCACTTGGAAAATTTTTCCGCCCCCAATTCATCCAGTATCTGCCGGGTGCCGGGCGGACAGCTTTCCCCCTCTGCATCAAGCCTCGGAAGCGGCGCGAAAGCGGGCTTATCCTGATGGCCCGCGCCGGCATAGCCGTTAACTGTAATGTCCCCGATGTAACGCAGAAGCTTGGTGCCTCTGTCGCCCACCATATCTGGCTCCTGCAGAAGCCACTGGTTGCGGTCGATGTAGTTCACATCGCAGTGGCCCTCCTGAAATTCATGAGTGCGGAGCATATTTTGCAGGAAATATACATTCGTCTTGACGCCGGAGATACGGAATTCATCCAGACATCGGAGCATGCGATAAATGGTATCCTTCGGATGAAGCGCATGAGCGGTGACCTTCACGAGAAGAGAATCATAGTAAGGCGTGATAACTGCCCCAGTGTATGCGGTACCTGCGTCCAAACGGATCCCGGGACCGCCGCCGGATCGGTAAGCGATGATTTTCCCCGTGTCGGGCATGAAATTATTTTGCGGATCCTCTGTGGTGATGCGGCACTGAATGGCCACCCCCTTATACCAGATTTCATCCTGCTTCCCGATGGCAATCTCCGGACTCTCCAGCGAATACCCCTCAGCGATGAGAATCTGGCTCTTCACAATATCCACATCGGTAATCATTTCCGTGACAGTGTGTTCCACCTGAATCCGCGGATTAACCTCGATAAAATAAAAATCCTTTTCGTTTTCGTCTACGAGGAACTCACAGGTGCCCGCGTTGACATAGCTCACGTTCTTCATGAGCTTCACTGCAGCGTCACAGATCCTCTGACGAAGTGATTCGGGAAGAGACCAAGCCGGCGCCATTTCAATGACCTTTTGATGGCGGCGCTGAATGGAGCAGTCCCGTTCAAACAGATGCACCACGTGGCCCTGCTCATCGCCCATGACCTGCACCTCGATGTGTTTCGGGTTCATGATGCATTTTTCTACATACACCGCATCGTCGCCAAAGGCCATCTTTGCTTCCGATTTGGCCCGATGATAGGCCTCCTCCAGATCCTCCATGCGATCCACGTTGCGCATGCCCCGGCCGCCTCCGCCGTTCACTGCCTTAATCATGACCGGAAGGCCGTAGGTATCCACGAAGGCTTTGACCTCCGCAAAGTCCTTCACTGTCCCCTTAGTGCCAGGGATCATCGGAATACCTGCTTTTTCTGCCTGAATTCTTGCGTTCACCTTGTCGCCGAACATGATGAGGTGCTCCACGCGAGGCCCTACGAAGGTGATCCCTTCCTCCTCGCAGCGCTTCGCAAGCTTTGCGTTCTCTGCTAAAAAGCCATAGCCCGGATGAATGGCATCTACATTGTGCTCCTTACAGATACGGATAATGTCTTCAATGTCTAGATAGGCATCGATCGGCTTGTCCCCCTCGCCTACCCGATAAGCTTCGTCCGCCCGGTTGCGATGAAGCGAAAGAATATCCTCTTGGGAATACATTGCTACCGTCCGTATGCCCAGTTCGTTGCAGGCACGAAAAATGCGGATAGCAATCTCCCCGCGATTGGCTGCCAGCATCTTATGTATTTTCTTCATAACGTCCCCTCCCTGATAATGCTGCCGGTGCAAGCAAGTACATATTGATTCAATTGTACCCGTCCTGCTTTAGTTATACAATATCATTCTGTCTATAATTATGACTTTTATCTTCGTTATTTCGATGAATATTGAATTCCTATGGCCTATAAAGTATAATTATTTTTATTCATTTATTTTATTTCGTATCGTGGCCATGAAAAAAAAGCCCTGCGAGATCGCAGAGCTTTCATGAAACTATTTGTCAAGCACCACCGTGCAATGGGGACAGCGTGTCGCATCGTCTGCAATGGTTTCCTTGCAGAAAGGGCACACTCTTTTCGGCGCTTCCACCGGCTTCGGATGCATTTTATTGATCTGACGGATGCAGAGGAAAATGACGAAGGCAATGATCAGAAAATCAAGGACGGAATTGAAGAACTGACCATAAGCGATAACGGGCACGTTCATTTCCTTGGCCTCTGCCAGCGTAGCCACCGGCACGTCCCCAAGATTGATGAACAGGTTGGAAAAATCTACGCCTCCTAAAACCATTCCGATAGGCGGCATGATGACATTTTCCACCAGAGAGGAAATAATTTTTCCAAAGGCGCCGCCGATGATAACGCCAACCGCCATGTCTACCACATTCCCACGCATGGCAAAATCTTTAAACTCGCTGAATAAACTCATTTACAGGCTCCCTTCCACACACAGCGAAAGTAAATCGATTTCCATCAATCATATCATAAAATACAGATAAAGCAAGCTAAAAATGCATTGCCGTTCGTAAAAAAATGCCCCGGCTTGTTTTTTTGCAATTGTTAATTTTATAATTTGCACATTCTTGACAATTCCTGCGCCCCGATGTATGATGAAGCTGTAAACAAGAGAACCGTCATTGGCCGTGATGGTTCCCTCTCATTGTTTTGAAAAGTTCTATACCTTACATCTCCCCAAAAGCCTCCCGTCCCCGGGAGGTTTTTGGTTTGACTGCTCACAGGATAAAAAATCGCCAGCGATGAAGCGCATCGGCTGGCGATTTTTTATCCTGTGCTGGGAGAATCAGCCCTCGTACACTTCAAATTCTTCCTTATCAGCACCGCATACGGGACATACAAAAGCGGCGGGCAGGTCCTCGAACTTAGTGCCAGGCGCAATGCCGTTATCCGGATCGCCCTTTGCTTCATCATAGGTCCAGCCGCAAAGCTTGCATACGTATTTTTTCATTTACAAAACTCCCTTCCACAATCCGTGGAGATTGCAATATTCATAGGCTGCCACCACTTCATCACCATCTACCAGAGCAAACTGTGCCATCGGCTTCATGCCCGGCTGCAGATCCACCTTCTGGATGCCCTTCTTTGTTTCCAGAATGATCCATTCAATATAATGTTCCGGCAACATCGGATGAAGCACACTGCCTACAGTGACAGTCACAAGATTGCCTTCCTTTTCGAGAACCGGCACATGCTTTTCCTTTGCGCCGTCAGTAGTATTGGCTGCCAGCTCTTCCATGGGCTCGCCGCAGCAAGCCAGGTCACCTTCTCCTTCGTGCAAAAGCCATACTAATTTCCCACACTTTTTACCACGATACACCTTCATAGTATCCACTCCTCCTGCGGCTATGCCGCTTACACTGATAAGACAGATATCTGCCTTAATCACGAGCCCAGTGGAAACGGTCTCCCGCTTCCATCTATACTATATCGAGTTTATTCGAAATAATCAAGTGGATTTTATGTCTTCCACTCTTTATTTTCCTTCAAGGCTCTCTCAGATTTCTGCTTACGTCTCTCTTTCATGAAAAGAAAAGACCTAGCAAGGAAAAAACTGCCTGCTGTGATAAAATGAAGATAAGCGGTTCTGCCGCATTCCCTATTTCTATAAAGGAGGCGCTTTTTATGAAAGCCATACACACGAAGCACGCGCCCGCTGCGATTGGTCCCTACTCTCAGGCCATCGCTGCCGGCGATTTTATTTTCCTTTCCGGTCAGCTCGGCATCGATCCTGAAACAGGAGCTCTCGCAGAAAACGGAGTCACTGCTCAGGCGGAGCAGGCCTGCAAAAATATTGCGGCCATTTTGAAAAAAGCAGGCCTCTCTATGGACGCTGTGGTGAAGACTACCTGCTTCCTTGCCACTATGGACGACTTCAATGCCTTCAACGACGTATATGCCAAGCATTTTACAAGCAAGCCTGCTCGGAGCTGCTTTGCTGTGGCGGCGCTTCCCAAGGATGGGCTTTGCGAAATCGAAGTCATGGCGCTTCGGAAATAGCCATGGACTTCTCCTCTCTCTGCCAAAAGGCGCGCACCTTACGCCGGTTTTCAACCACCCCCATCGATCCGGCGGTACTGCGGGAAATCATGGAGAACCTGCGGATTGCCAACTGCGCCATGAACGCTCAAATTCTCCGCTACGCTGTCGTGACAAATCCTGCTCTTGTGTTACAGTTGCAGCCGCTGATCCATTGGGCAAAGGCGCTTCCTAAGGAACAAGGGGCTCCCAAAAAAGGGCAGCAGCCGGTGGCATTCATTCTGATCTCTACCCTCGGCCGAGGTCATGCATGGACAGACATTGACGTCGGCATCGCCGCAAGGACGATCAGCCTGAATGCGATGTCTCACGGCATCGGTTCGGCCATGCTGGGCGCAGTGGATTTCCAAAAAGCCAGCGCCGTTCTTTCTCTTCCTGCGGACTGGCGGCCCAGACTTTTATTAGCCCTTGGCTACCCGGCTGTGCAAAGCCACCTTGTGACCGTAAAGGAAGGAGAGTCCCTCGCCTACTATTTGAATGACGACGGAGACTTTGTCGTTCCTAAGCTGCCTCTTGATTCGATTTGTGTCTTCAAATAAAAGAACCAGCCACACGCAGGGATTTTTTATAGAAACAGGAGTCCAACCGCAAGCAGCGCAAGAATGACCCCTTCGATCCGATGCATAATCAGCGGAAACGATCGGTATGTGACAAGTAAAGCCCGCACCCGGGATGCGCAGAGCGCCACCGCAGAAAAAACAAGGCAGGCCTGCGCGGAAAAGGTCAGCCCTAACACGCCAATCTGTATCGCTGGCGGAAGCAGCCCATTTTCATCAATGAACTGTGGAAATAGGGCGAGGAAAAACAGAAGCACCTTAGGATTTAACACATTCATCAAGAGCCCTTGGCGGTAGAGAGAAAAAAATCCGGCTCCCCCGCCCTCCTCTTCCCTGGTCATTACCTCCGGCCTTGCACGAAGCGCAGAGAATGCAAGATACAAAAGGTAAGCGGCACCAAAAAACGCGAGCCCCTTCATGGCCACGGGATTGCTCTGAAAGAATGCGGACACGCCGAACATGACAAGGCAGGTGTGAAAAATCGGTCCCGATGCGAGTCCCATGGCAAGAGACACGCCCGCCCGTCCGCCGGAGGAAATGCTCTTTGTCAAAAGATACATAATGTCCGGCCCCGGCGCGAGGGTAAGAAGGATGGATACACCAAGAAATGAAAGCCAGACCGCTGTATTCATCGCTGTCCTTTCTGAAATCACGACTCTGGACAGGTGTATTATAGCACGTTACGAGCCATAATATTGACCTGTGGTTGAAAATATTTTACACTGGACACATCTTTGTATTATATGTGAGGTGCTATATGAAAAAAACAATTGCTCTTTCCGCTGCTGCTCTGCTTCTTGCTTTTTCCTCCATGCCCGCCATGGCAGAGGAGTTTCATCGGACCATTACTGTATCCGCTTCCGGCTCGGTCGTCGCAAAAACCGATACGGCTACGCTGAATATTTCCGTGGAAACCGAGTCGCCTAATGCGAAGGCTGCCGGCCGGGAAAACGCCAACGTGATGACTGCTGTGAGACAGGCCATCCTCGCTGCGGGCGCTGAGGAAAGTAAGCTGGAAACCAATGGGTACTCCCTCTATCCGGTCACCGAATATAACGGGAAAGGAAAACCTAAAATTAAGTATTACAAGGCGGATAATTCGATGAGAGTCACCGTGAGCGACCTGTCAAAGACCGCGGCTGTCATGGATGCTGCTATCAACGCAGGCGCCAGCCGGATCGATTACGTGGAGTTTTCTGTGAGCAAACCCGAGCTATATCGGGACGAGGCTCTCCGCAAGGCAAGCCTAGCGGCAAAAAATAAAGCGGACATCATCGCCCTGGCCTTGGGCAAACATGTGACTAACGTGATTTCCGTGAGCGAAGCCTCTCATCGCTTCACCCCTTACCGTGTGGCCAACATGATGGTCACCACAAAGGTTGCCGGCGGTGAAGCCTCAACGCCGATTGATTCGGGAGACGCCGCTGTAGAAACTCAGGTCACTGTGGTGTTTGAAATCCAATAAATTCACGCAAAAACAGGACCCCCGAAAGAGCTCCTGTTTTTTATTTACCGCTTGTAAATTTTTTCTCACTATGCAAATAAAAAAAGCTGCGTCCTCAGGCGCGGCTTTTTTGATGAGCTGTCAGCTTAATTTTCCAACCGGAATGGAAATGACCCCTTCCGAATAGGGCGCAATGTCGTATTGCTGGAACAGCACATAAACCACATGATTTTTCCCTACATAAAAATTGTCCGGCAGCTCTGTCACCTCTGCATTTTCAAATACATTGATACCCTTTTTCTTGGCATTGGCTTCAATGCATTTATTGACATGATCCACCGTAACATCCGGAAGCAGCTCCAGCAGCGTGACCTCATTCCCTTCGCCGTCAAAGGTGAGACCCTTGGCATAGGTTTCCCCATGAGCCCGGCCTGCGTGAAGGACCTGCTCCACCAGCACGATGGACGTGAGCGACGAGTACGAGGTGCCCTCCGTCGGATTTGGCAAAATGCCCTCGTGCCAGACCATCCAGCCCTCGGTTTTCTCAGTCTCGTTATCCTGCTCCATCCGTTTTTGGAAGGCCGCTTTTTCCCGGGCAATGGCCGCATTGATATTTGCGATGTAGGTGCTGCCCTCCACCGGCTGCAGATACGGTGTCATCATATGGGCGCCGTTGGCCATGAAATCGTCACTCTTGAAAGAGCTGACCTTTTCCGACGCATCCACCCCGAGGCTCGACCAATTCCAGGACGCCGCCTCAGCGGATACGCCCATCATGACAGAAGCCAGAAGCGCTATAGAAAATACTGCTGTTTTTTTAGACATATTCATCCCTCCTGTTAGGCTAAGGAACTATACACATCCCATTATACATGGAAAAAATATATTTGTCCTCGCCGCAAAAACGCCGCAGAAATAGTCGCCTCCTATCTTCATCTTCCTTTTTGCAATACAAAAGGCAGCCTTTCGCCGACTTTTGGCTGTCATTTCATGAAGTATTGAGCCCGTTCCTCTATTACTTTATCCGCTTTTCGCTCGCTTTCTAGATATTCCTCAATAAAGCCTTTGATTTCTTCGCTATCGTTTCTCTCTAGACCGCCTCTTAATGCAAAATCTCCCCACCATAGCGAACCATACCCATCAACGCACATAATGTTCGGGGCTGTTAGCGCACTTAAACCGTCGTCAAATCTCTGTTTTATATCGTTCTTCCCACTCTGCAAGTGTTTTGCCGTCAACCACCTTTTCCTCCAAGGCGACCGCTTTGATTTTTGCAATTGTTCCAACCAGCTCGCGGCGAATTTTCATGGCCTCTGCCTGTGTGTGCTTTCTAAGGACATCGAGCCTCAACCTCCTGACTGCTATTTTTCCCTGTGATTTCTGTTCCGCCTAATGCCTTATTTTACGCCAACAATGAATCGATTCCAATCATTCATAGTGTCCCCTAAAGGCTGAAAAGCATGGCCGCCCATTACTTCCTTCCCTGTTTCACACGGTCCGTGACAGCGTTTTCAACTATCTCCATGTATTTTGCCGGGAGCCGTGATGCGCAAGAATCTCTGTTACCATGATTCGAATGAAAAATATGTATCTCCATCACAAAAAAGCCGCAGCGCAAGCCGCGGCTTTTCAATATGTCCTCAGGATTTCTTCAAAATTTTCCACGTCCCCACTGTAAGCAGAGGCAAAAGGTACAGAAGGATGAAGGCGTAGGCCAGCATGTTGTAACCCTTCGCGATGAGATCAATGATCCCCACCTTTGCAAAAATCACCGAGGCGATGAGTATGGTCAGTGTGAGCAGCGCTCGCCTGCCTCGGGTCAGAGGTTCCTTCCCGCTGTCGGTGAGGCCCGTGTCGATTCTTGTAAGCATGGCGTGAATGATGCCTGTAGCTGTTTCAATGAGCGTCCATCCCATGACGATGCTGAAGAGAAGAAGGAGCCACCCTGGCGCATTATCTGCCTGCATCATGGCTACCCAGGGCACCGGCGAGGAAAGGATTTCCTTGTCCGGATAGAAGGCCATCACCGCATAATAGGTGAGGAACCAGGGAATTACCATAAGGAGGCCCGCGATGATTCCTGAAATAACTGAATGTCTGCGTCGGGTCTGCATGCGCACTGTAAAGAATGATGCCGGAAATACCACGAGATTGTAGGCCATGTATAAAACGCCTGTCCACAGCGCAGCGCCTATGGAAGCATCCGGCACGTAGGAGACATCCGCCGTCGCAAACACCCGGGCGATGTTTCCTTCCCCGTGAGAAATGACCAGCACAGAAAAGCAAATATAGCCCACATAAAGCAGTATGGTGCCAAAGGTTTCAAAATAGGCAATCATTTTTTCACCGTAAAAATTTAAACCCCCGACGATGATGGTAATTGCCGTGACGCCATACCAGTAATTGAATCCCAGCATCTGCTCCACCACGGCACCTGTAGCCGATGCCATGACCGCGATAATGATGACCATAAACAAAAGGTACACCAGATCAAAAATGCGGTACAGCGGCCCGATAAGCTCCTTCAAAAAAGATTTGAAGTCATATACCTTATACAGCCGCACCAGCTCAAAGGACAGAACACTGACCAGAGCAAAGCCTGCAAAGGTGGCCAGCCCTGAAAGCCATCCCATGGCTCCAAACTTGGCACCATACTCCACGATTTCTCGGCCCGTGGCATAGCCGCCTCCGATGAGTACTGACTGGAGAATGATCCCCGGCAGCATATAGCGCACCAGCGCCCCCTTGATACCCTGTCCGTCTCCCATATGTAAAACCCTCTCTCAAAAAGATACCGCGCTTTAGATTACCAGCCGTGCCGGTATTCTAAAACCTCATCCGATATATCCCCCCGCTCCAGCTCATTCATCGCTTCATCAAGGATTCCGAAAGCCTTGCGAAGCGATGCGGGCCGAATGGTAAGCGGCGGCTGCACCCGTAAAATGTTTTCACCTAGGGTAATAATGATGAGCCCTTTTTCATAGGCTCGGAAGCAAATTTTAAATACTCCGTCGCTATCGGGCACTAGCTGTCCCTTTTCGTTTCGTCTCACGATGCCGATGGCCCTTGACATGCCCCTGCCCCGGACAAAGGAAATCCGCTCTGGATGCTTCCCTTTCAGCTCCTCCAGCTCCTTCTCCATCTGGCAGCAGTTGGACCGGTACAGCCCTTGAAACTCATCGCTCTCGTAGTAATCAAAGGCCGCGCTGCCCGCGGCACAGGCGATGGCATTACCACCCAGTGTGAAGAGATGAGCCGGCGCGGGAAGGCAGTCCATAATCTCTGCCCTTGCCATAAAAGCGCCCAAGGTCAAGCCGGCGCCGATGGATTTCCCCATGATGATGCCATCGGGAATAATGCCGGGATAGTTCTCGATGGCGAAGAAATAACCTGCCCGCCAGAAGCCCTGCTGCACCTCCTCGTCAATAAACAGAATGCCATTCTTTTTGCAAAGCTCGTAGAGCTTTTTCAAAAAGATAGGGTGCGCCGGAAGAATGCCCGCATCGCCCTGAATAGGCTCAATGATCACTGCCGCCACGTCCTCCGCAGGCATGTAGTGAGAAAAGGCAGTTTCGATGGCCCGGGTGGATTCCTTTTCGGCCACCTCGTCGGACACATCCTCTCCATAAAAAGGGAAGTGATATATTTCCGGGAGGAAGGGCCCCATTTTTGCTCGCATCCGGGTAGTGCAGGTCGTCATAGACGATGAGCCGTAAGTATTGCCATGATACCCGTTGATGAAGGTGATGATCTTGGTCCGTCCCGTAAAGGCCCGGGCAAATTTAATCGCCGCGTCATTGCCGTCAGATCCGCAGTTGCCAAAAGCAATTTTTGCTTTAATCCCGCCGGGAAATTTTGACGTGAGCCGCTCCGCATAGGCAATCATCGGTTCATTATAGGAGTAAGCCGCCGTGTACTGGGTACATTTTTTCAGCTGCCCCTCGATGGCCTTTGTAACAACCGGATGACTGCTTCCCAAATTTAAGGACGAGGCAGACGTAAGAAAATCAATGTACTCATTTCCGTCAGCGTCTCTTAAAATTTCCCCGTCCCCGCTTTCCACGGCGAAGGGATAATAGGATAAATGCTGGCACGGTGCCACGACTCTTGCGTCCCGTTCCACCAACGCTTTGCTCCTTCTCACATTCTTTTTAATTTCATATGCCATTGCTTCTCCTTTCCGCAGATTCTCTTCTGCTGTCTCAGCTAAACAAAAAAGGCCCCTGCCCGGTATCAAACCGGGCAAGGGCGCCTTCGCGCTGTACCACCTTGCATTTATCACTCCGTCCCTTGAGCAGATGGATATCATAAAACCCCTGCCCGTTAAACGGACAGGGGCGAAGTTCGCGGTACCACCCTGCATTATACTCAAGTGACCTTATCCATAACGGGGACGGCCGCCGGGCTTTACTCTATTCAAACCCAGATGCTCGCGAGTGATAGTCCGCACAGCCTCCGCGCCGGCTTTCACCATACACCGGCTCTCTGCAGCTTCCTCTATGCTTTCGTCTCGTTCATCGCATTATGTATGATACGCCGATTATACCTCAGACCGTTCGGGCTTGTCAATTTTTCGAGACAGGGCGTCAAAGTTTTTTCATGCAACGCTTTGAAAAAGTATTTCACCTGAATACCTCGCGCAAAATCAACCAAAGATCAAAAGGTTTATACTTTCTTTATCACACGATACCTTGTAATACAAAGTACCATGTGATAAATTACAGATATCAACCAATGATTAAGAAAGGAACGGGTATGAACATTCAGTTAAAGAAAGGAGTCATGGAAATCATGGTTCTGTCCCTGCTCCGTCGGAAGGATCACTACGGCTACGAGCTGGTCACCGCCATTTCCAAATACGTAGAGATGTCGGAAGGCACCATCTACCCACTCCTCAACCGGTTTCGTAAGGACGGGCTGGTTGAAACCTATCTGGCTGAATCCCACAACGGACCGCCACGGAAATATTATCGGATCACTGCCGCCGGCCGCACAGAGTATATCGACTCTGTACGGGAATGGATGGAATTTACTAAAGCAGTGCAAAAGCTACTGGCCGAAGGAGGCAATGACAATGAATGAAAGCGAATTTTTAGATCTGCTGCGATATTATTTCCGCAAGGCAGACCAAAACATTTTGAACGACATCCTCTCTGACTATGAGGAGCATTTTGCCGAGGGACGAAAGGCGGGCATCCCGGAGGAAAAAATTGCATCTGAGCTGGGTCATCCGAAGGATATTTACGAATCCTACCAGTCCGAAGGAATTATCAAGGAGGGCTCCAAAGCAAGCCGCCTTACAGGAAATGCGGAGACACTGGCGGAAAAAGCATCGCAAAAGGCAAAGGAAACCTGGCAGGATATTTCCCCAAAAATTCCAAACGCCGCAGAAACAACCGCCTCGCTTCTGGTAAAAATTTTCTATCTCCTCTGCGGCACCATTGGCCTGCTTATCGCTGGCGTGACCATCCTTGTAGTGTATCTGCTGTCCATCCAGTATCAGCCCTTTTCACAGGCTGCCCCTCTGCCGGGGCTTCATCCGGTGACGCTGGTGGCTCTCGCCCTCTGCGGTGTATTTGCCGGGCTCTCTATATTTTTCATGGGACGGGAAGGCAGAAGGATGTATCAGAGCAGCCGGCTGAATACAGCCAATCCGGCCGGGGTAATTGGAAATGAAGGGAGCGATGAAAAATGACAAAAATAATTGTGTGCATGGTCATATCCCTCATGTCTCTCCTGCTGGCCATCGGATCCTTCCTGACCAATGATATTGGAAGGTACCGGTCATGGATACAAACGAACAAGCCAAAAATTATGGACAGCTTTGACAGAAACGGCCATCGCTATAAAAAAGATCATCATCGCGACGACGACCGCCGCCCGGGCATGAAGGCACCGCTAATGGATACAAAGGAAAAGAATCGTCCCGCTCTGCCGCAGCAAGCAAGTGACACGGGCCAGGGCGCAGCTGCACAAACGCAGGAAGACTCAAATACTCCTTCAAACGCCCCTTCGGAGGACAAAAAGTAAGCGGCACAATCAAATTTCCATGGCGGCCCCCAATGAAAAGGAGGATAGCCATGTTTACATAGCGCATGACATACTATCCTTAAAAGAACACTAGGAGGTCAAGAAAAATGAATACAAGAACAAAAGCAATCCTCATCGCGCTGACCGGCATTGCCTTTGCTGCAGCCCTTTCCTTCGGCGCCAGAGCCGAGGAGGCATCCTATCAGGAGAATCCCGGCAGAGACTACCATATCGCTCTGGAGCAGGCAAAAAATGCGACGCTGCCCGAAGATAACACGGAAAAGCAGAACCGCGAAGACGGCAGCAAACTGAAACGGGAGACAGCGGATCAAAGGGCTGCCAAAAAAATCCGTGAATTATTGAAAATTGACGAGAATCACCCCAAGAGACACCACAGCTATGAAAAGGGCGACTACCACGGAGAGCATCGCCGCCACCACAAAAAGGAATGTCGGGACAGAGATCGGGGCTGTCGCTGGCAACCGTATCCTCAAGACCATCAAGATCATAGAGACCATAAAGATCATCGGGACGGGCGGCACATGAATCGGACTGACCGGCTTTACTACGGACATTAATCCGCTCCATGAAGTCTTCCGCCGTGCCTATAGAAAAGAACTGTACATCTCGCTCTTATCAAGGGACATCAATTGTACCATAATAGGATACAACCAGTACACTCACGGCTATGGGGCCAGAAGAAATGCTCCACTGTACGTGAGTAGCTAAAAAAGGAGGATTCTTATGAGAAAAACTGTTGTTGCTCTTATTCTTGCCGGCGTTGCAGCCTCGTGCATTTCCTTCGACACCTATGCTGCTGATATGCAAAATGGAGCCGCCGATCCGGGCCACGACTGGCGGATTGCCCTTCACAATGCTCGTCAAAAGGGAAGTCCTGACCAGAATCAGGATACTCATCTGACCGCTCAGGAAAAAGCGGAGGTTGAAAATCGGGAACGTGAAAAAATGGATACCGATACAACTCATCCCGAAGATCACGACTGGAGAATCGCTCTGAAAAACGCAGAACATTAAAAAACAAAAAGCATCCGGCAAATTTGCCGGATGCTTTTTTATTGCCTCTATGAAAATAAAACTGCCCACAGCACTTACATGAATTTTGCCCGGCGGCAATACAAAAAGAAGGGCACTGCCAAAAGCTGCGCCAACGACGACACCACTACCATGGCAAAAACGGACTGGTCATATAAATATCCCAGCATGGCACTTCCGATAAACCAGCAGATGCCAAAGCCTGTTTCAAATATACCGTATCCGATGGCTCTTACCTTCTTGGAAACCAATGTGCTCACCGCCGCCTTCAGGGTAGATTCCTGGGCACCCATGCCGATGCCCCACAAAATAACGCCGAGATAGAGCATCGACGCCGAAGAGGCCATGAAAATCACTGCCGTAAAGGGCAGTGCCACCAGCGTAGAAATGGCCAGCGATGGAATGCCGTAGCGGTCAAAAGCACCCCGAAGGCGAGCGCCGCAAAGGCATCAACGCCCATGGCTACCGCATACAGCAAAGGCAGCGTGGATTCTGCCACCAGCCCGGTCCGCGACGCGTGCAGCGTGATCAGTGGGAAATCCATGAATCCGAACGCAAACAGACCGATGCCCAGCATGTACAGAAAAAAGGATTTCTCCATGCGGAAGGGGGCAGCCTTTTTTGCTTCCACTTCAAAATCCTCGGGGTGAGGAAATTTTATTTTTGCCAGAACTACTGCGGCGATGCAGCAGAGAGCAGGCAGCAGCAAAAGGGCAAACCCTTCGTGGTAGAGGGCCGAAGGCGCTTCGGTTCCCACGTGCCGGAAAACAAGAAGAAGCATCACAGGTCCCAAAAAAGCGCCGGTTTGATCTAAAAATTCCTGAATGGCAAAGCTTTTTCCCACGCCCTCCTGAGAGCCTGCATAGGAAAGGAGGGTACTCTTGGCAGGCTGGCGGATCGCCTTGCCCATACGGCCCAGAATGATGAAAAATGCCGCTCCCACCCAGCTTCCGTCCGGCACCAGCGCCAGACAGGGAATGGCAAGGACCGCTAAACTGTAGCCGACGATGGTCATCAGCCAGTACTGCCCTGTTTTCACCGCAATGCAGCCTGTAAGAGCCCGCAAAGAATAGCCTGCCAGCTCGCCAGCGCCGGTAATGATACCGATCATAGCCGCCGAGGCGCCCATAAAGGACAGGTAGGACCCGAAAATGCTTCGAGCCCCCTCCTGCACCATATCTGCAAATAAGCTGACCACACCCATAAGACAAATAAACGTCATGGCTGAGCCGGTTTTTTTCATAGTCTCATCCTTTGAAAAATAAAAATGGCCTTTTGGCCATACTGTCAGGGTTGAAACTTATAGCCCACGCCCCAGATGGTAATCAGATGGCGCGGATTGGAGGGATCCTTTTCAATAGTCTCTCGGAGGCGGTTGATATGCACCGGCACGGTGGCTGTATTCCCTAAGGAATCCATGCCCCAGATCCGCGTGTAAAGAGCCTCTCTGGAATACACCACGTCGGCATGCGTCATGAGAAATTCCAAGAGCTGGAACTCCTTATTGGGCAGATTCTTTTCTTCCCCGTCCACAAAAACCCGATGGGTATCCGATTCCAGGGTGATAGTGTCAATGGTGATGCGGCTATTCTTTTTCTTGCGGAGTCCCTTGATCCGCTCATACTGTGACAGGGAGGCCTTTACCTTCGCCACCAGCACGCCCGGCGAAAAGGGCTTCTCGATGTAATCGTCGGCGCCAAAGCCAAGACCTCGTATTTTGTCGATGTCCTCCCGGCGGGCAGTCACCATCAGAATGGGCACGTCCACCTTGTCCCGCACCTTGCGGCAAATTTCAAAGCCGTCAATTCCCGGGAGCATCACGTCCAAAAGAATTAAATCATACTCGCCGGTCAAAATTTCGGCAAGACCCTGATTGCCGTCCAGCGCCATCTTCACCTCGTATCCGCTGACCTCAAGGTAATCCTTCTCAATCATTGCGATAGCGTCATCATCTTCTACGATCAGTATTTTTTTCATGGTTACTCCTTATGCCATCGGCAGTACAATCTGAATTTCCAAGCCGTGAGGCTCCGCATTTTTCACCTGCACCGAGCCGCCCATCATGTGCACCGCCCGATCAACGATAGCCAGCCCCAGCCCGCTTCCGTTTTCTGTCCGGCTCCTTGCCTTGTCAGTCCGATAGAACGCTTCCGTCAGGCGGGACAGGGCCTCCTCAGGCACGCCGGGGCCGTCATCAGTCACAGTCATGTGCACATGATCGTATGCCTCCCAACAGGCGATGGTGATATGCGTCTCCGGCGCGGTTTTATATTTAATGCTGTTCCCGATCAGATTGGCCAGGATGCGGGATATAAGAAGAGGATTGCCCTTGATGGGAAGAGCTCCGTCCAGCTGAAGAGACAAACGGCCGCCGTCCCTCGCCCAGGACTCCCGCCCCTCTTCCACAGCCCGGACGACCTCCTTGGCCAGATCCACCGTCTCCATATGAACCGCTCGATCACCCAGATCCATTTTTGACAGCAGGAACAGCTGCTCAATCATATCCTCCAGCACATTGGTCTTCCCGCTAATCAGCTCAAGGTACTGCCTTTGTTTTTCCGGCGTGTCTGCCACCCTGTCCAGCAGCCCTTCCACATACGCTTTAATCACTGTAAGCGGCGTCCGTATGTCGTGAGAAATACTGGCGATGAGCTCCTTCCTGTTTTCATCCTGCCGCTCTCGCTCCAACAGAGACTCCTCCAGCTTTGCCGTCATCAGATTGAACGACTGGATCGCTGGCGTAAATTCATCATGCCGGTCATAGGAAATCCGGTAATCCAGCTCGCCGTTTTTGATTTTTTTCGCGCCCCGCTCCAAGGCAACCAGCGGCTTCGTGATGCGGGTGATGATAAATTTGGACAAGAACCACGCCGCCCCGATGAGGCAAAATAGAAATATCCCTGCCAGCACCTTCAAGGTGCCACGCACCGCTTCCTCGATAGCTGAGTCGGAGCCTGGCGGCATTTCATGACTCACCAGGAATAAATGATACGCGTGGCCTTGGATCTCCTGCTTCTCAAGAAAATAATAGGCTCCGTTCTCCTGCATATTGAAAATGCTCCGGGCCTTCTTTCTATCAACCTTATCTACGATGCCCTTCTCACGAAGAAAGCGGACTGCCGGCGCCAGCTTATCATTGCCATACACATAGAAGGGCTTCCCGTCCTGATCGACGACCACATAATTCTGCACCGGATCAATGAGCTCCACCGCCCACGCAAAATCAGCCTCTATCCCGGAGTGGCGGATGTAATGAAACACTGCGGTATGCACGCCCTGGGCAATGGCGTTGAACTGGAACGAGCTCTCCGCCATGAGATGATTGCCGTTTCGCGCATAGGTATAAAGCCCCAGCGCCGCCGACACAAGAAGCACAAGAGTGATCAGCGTAGGCGCAAGAAATATGGCTATATAGGAGATAATCAGTCTCGTGCGTACAGTCAAATGAAGCATGGTACACCCTCCTGCCGGCAGATCAGCTATGCCCAGCAACCCTTTCCCTATCAGCATAGGCGGAAACAATCGGCGGCGCAAGCCGAAAGCATCAGTATTTAACGATTATTTAAAGAATGTTCAACAACACTTTTTCTCTACGCTCTCATCATACCTGAGTGTCTTTGCTTTGAATATCCCTTCGCCTCGTGCGTCAGTTTTTATTTACCTTTTGTTTAACACTGATCCTCCTTTTTATTTAACTTCCACCGCTATACTGCAGGCAGAATGAAGTAGAACCCAGGAGGACTCAAATGACAGCGTTCGCAAAAAAACATCCCTATATCGTATTATTTTTCTTCGCCGCCTTTCTGTTTTTGATAGGCAATCATTTGCTACCTGTCACAGACACGGCAGAGTCCAATTATGCGCTCACCGCCAAGGAAATGGTTTTCTCCGGAGACTGGCTCTCTCCTCAAATTTATGGGAACTACTGGTATGACAAGCCGATTTTTTATTACTGGGAGCTGGCGGCTTCTTTTTCCTTCTTCGGTTTTAATGAATTTGGCGCCCGCTTCCCCTCGGCAGTGATGGGCATCCTTTCAGTGCTCTTTACCTTTTATTTCACCCGCCGGGTGTACGATGCAAAAACGGCGTGGATCGCATCGATTATTTTATCCACCAGCGTGGAATGCTTCCTTCTGTCCAAGGCGATCATCACCGATGCGACACTCTTCCTCTTCATGAGCATCGCCGTGGCCTGCTTCTATCTGGGCTATACGGAAAAACGGTTCTGGTATTACGGCTGCTATGTGTTTGCCGCGCTGGCCACGCTGACAAAAGGGCCAATCGGGCTCTTTCTTCCCGGCCTCGGCGTATTCCTCTTCCTTCTCTACCGCAAGGATCTGAAGGAAATGGGACGAGTCCATCTCCTCTCAGGACTGCTCCTATTTCTTCTCATCACGGCCATCTGGTATGGCCCCATGTGGATGCTCCATGGCAATGATTTCATTCTAAACTTCCTCGGGGTTCATAATTTTCTGCGGGCCACCGTGTCGGAGCATCCTTCTCAAAACACATGGTACTTCTATATTCTCGTCTATCTGATCGGATTTTTCCCGTGGAGCTTTTTCCTTCCGGTGTCGCTGTATCGAAAATGGAAAAGCCGCTCCCTCAGCCTGCGCAAAGCGGCGCCGGCGTCGCAGCTTCTCTTCATCTATGCGGTGACAGTGCAGACCTTCTTTGCCTTTGTGGCTACGAAATACACGACCTATACCTTTCCAGCGCTGTTTTCTCTCGCCATCCTGACAGCCACGATTTACCGGGACGTGCCGCTTCGGATTAAAAGGGCCGCCTTAGTGAGCCTGCCGGTGTATGCCATCATTGCTCTTTTCATCGCCCCCAGCATCATGATGAATTCCTCCGGCAAGGAGGTAGGCCTTGCGCTGCGGCAAATCGACACCGAAGGCAGGCTGATCTGCTCTGTGGATAAATACAGAACCTCTGCCGTTTTTTACAGCGGCAAGATGATTTACAACGCGGTGCCTGCCAGCGAGCTTGATTCCATGCGGCCGGGCACGCTGTCATGGAACGCCAAAAATGTGATGCCCCTGATTGCAGAGGAAGAGGCCCTGTCAAAAAAAGCAATCATCCTGACGCAGAATAAAAATAATCAGCCCTTCGCGACAGCCATGGCCAAGGCTTCCTCTGAAGCGTCCCGTCAGATTATACTCCCCGGGGAGTACACCATCTGGTTCATTCACCCGATTTCATGAAAGGAGACGGCCATGAGCCTTTTGTCTCTGGATTACTCAGTGCTCCTGTTTATACAGGACACCCTTCGGGCCGATTGGGCTTTCCCCTTTTGGGAGACTCTTACCGATTTGGGAAATCTGGGCCTCCTGTGGATCCTGTGGGACCTTCTCCTTCTCGTACGCCGGCGCACAAGGCGCATCGGATTTATCATGCTCATTGCCATTGCAATTGATACGGCGCTGACAAACGGGATTATAAAAAATCTTGCTGCCCGCCCTCGTCCATTCGCGCAATTTGCTGACATCATTCCTTTAATCGGTCGGCCCTCGGATTTTTCCTTTCCCTCCGGCCATGCAGCCTGCTCCTTCGCGGCAGCCTTCACCCTTTGGAAGCTGTCTTCAAGACCTATGGGAATCGTTGCTCTTCTCATGGCATCTCTCATAGCGCTGTCCCGCCTCTATCTTGGCGTTCATTACCCCTCAGATATTCTTGGGGGCCTTCTCACAGGCTACGTTGCCTCTGCTATGGCCCTCTTCATGAATGCAAAGCTGTCTCTCTTTGAGCATCTGTGTCCCTCCGATACCATCAAGGAGTCAAAAACAAAGAGCGGTTCAAACAAGGAGGACTCCTGATACAAAAGTTGCTCCTCCTATGTCTTTTGGCATTGCCTTTTACGGTATACGCGGCACCGTCCATACCGAATCCGTCGATGCTGGCCTATACGGATTTAGTCATGAAATGGACTGGATGCGCACCAAGCATCAGCTCCGCAAAATAAACCGAGTCCCCTCGCCGGACAGCTTTGATCGTCAAGTACAAAAAATGCGCCTCATGAGCGACGCATCACGTTGCCCGAAACGATACGGTGAAGCAATAATTTTTCGACCTCCTTTATTTCCATCTCTTCGCCTGCTTTTGACAACCCTTTCCTCTTGGTTCTATTTGTAATGTCTATAAATAGGGCTGTGCTATAATAAACGTGTATTGCGGAATTCACCTGGAGGATTTTCATGATTTCCATCGTAACCCCTGTGTATAACGAAGAAGATAATGTGGCGTTTTTTCATGATGCCGTGACAAAGGTCATGAAGCAGATCCCCATGGATTATGAGCTGATTTATGTAAACGATGGCTCCTCCGATAAGACAGACCTTCTGATTCATCAGCTGGCCGCCGGCGATCCTCATGTGCGGGCCCTTACCTTCGCAAAAAATTTCGGTCATCAGATCGCCATCACCTGCGGCATGGATTTTGCGGCAGGCGACGCGGTGATTACCATGGACGGCGATATGCAGCACCCGCCGGAATTGATTCCCAAGCTAATTGAAAAATGGCAGGAAGGGTATGACATCGTGCAGACCATCCGCACCTCCACCGAGGACGCGGGGCTTGTAAAAAAATTGACCTCCTCCGGCTACTACGCCGTGATCAATTCCATATCCACCTCAAAGGTTGTCCCCGGCGGCAGCGATTTTCGTCTCATGGATCGGAAGGCGCTGGACGCGTTTAAGCGGTTCCGGGAGCATAGCCGCTTCATACGGGGTATCGTGGGTGGTCTCGGCTTCCGTCAAGCCTCCATCGAATTTGAAGCACCTGCCCGTCACGCGGGAGTGTCAAAATTTTCCATGCAGCGGATGCTCCATTTTGCAATGGACGGTATTATTACCAACTCCACCCTGCCCCTGCGCATTGCCTTTTACATAGGCCTCTTAGCGGCTCTTGCGGGCTGCATTCTTATTCTGCATGTCATTTATTGTTATCTGACCGACGCTACTGTGCCCGGCTGGTCCACCATGACTATTCTCCTTTCCCTCTTTGGCAGTATGAACCTGATGGGACTGGGCGTCATCGGCGAATACATCGGCCGCATTTTTGAAGAAACCCGACAGCGCCCGCTTTACTGGTTGTCCGGCGATACGGCGACTCTTTCGGAGAATCCCTATCGCAAGTCCCATGAGTCATCCGTTACAAAAGGGGGCCCATCAATTGAGTGATGAAGCTGATTTTTTTAAAAGCTCACTGTTTGTAGAATTAACAGAGGACCTGAAGCAGTCCTCCCGTTTCACTGCCACCTACCGGATTGCGGCCTCCGATTATGAAGAAGCCCGGCAGCTGGCCTTCGGCATCGCGGTGGAACAAACCATCGAATGTCCCTACGAGCTCATCCAGGGCACCTTTATAGCCGACACGCTGGTCGGACAGATTGAGGATATAAAAAAATCTCCCGACGGCGCCTGGTATGCGATGATTTCCTACGCTCCCTCTGCCGTAGGGCACGAAATGACAGAGCTCCTCAATATGCTCTTTGGAAATACAAGCCTTCAGCCGGGGATACGGCTCATGTCCTTCGAGTTGCCTGAGTCCATGTACGAGGACTATCCCGG
The DNA here is from genome assembly GCA_034180505.1 of Dialister sp. GTDB lineage: Bacteria > Bacillota > Negativicutes > Veillonellales > Dialisteraceae > Dialister. The sequence goes on along the minus strand of JAXFOE010000017.1, from coordinate 117,112 downwards.
GCCTCGCTTTGGCCGAAGCGGAATACGGGAGCTGTGCCATGTGCAGCGGGGTCCTATACTGATGAGCGCCATCAAGCCCATCGGCCGTTCTCCGAAGGGGCTGGGTACTCTTGCGTACAAGCTGGCTCTCGGCGGCTGCCCCCTCATCAAGGATGATCACAGCCTGATGAATCAGACCTATGCTCCCTTCCGGGAGCGGGTCCTTCAATGCACTGACGCTGTAGCAAGAGCCAATGCAGAAACCGGCGGCCACTCTCTTTACATTGCGAACTGCACCACCGACAGCATTCATTTTCTGGAGCGGGCCTACGAGGCGCAGGACCTTGGCGCAGGCGGCATCATGGCCGCGCCGTCTCTGGTAGGCTTCACTATGATACGGGACCTGGCAAGAGATCCGGATTTCAATCTGCCCATCTTCCTTCACCCCTGCTTCTCCGGGGCGCTGGTGCTGTCTCACGACAGCGGCATATCTCCCTTCTGCTACTACGGACAGCTCTCGCGACTGGCCGGTGCCGATGCGGTAATTTTTACAAGCTTCGGCGGACGATTCGCGTTCCCTCAGGACGCATGCCAAAAAATCGCAGAGGCTACAGAAACAAAAATGGCATGGCTGAAGCCTGCCTTCCCCATTCCCTCCGGTGGCATGCGGTGGCAACTTTTCAAACGTATGTATCAGAGCTACGGACCGGACTCTATTTTTCTTGTGGGCGGAGCACTTCAAACAGAAGGCCCGGATCTTACGGCGAATACAAAATTATTTCTTGAAAAGCTTTCCGAAGCAGCTCATGCATAAAAAAGGCGGACACCATGTCCGCTTTTTTTATTGTCTCTGTCTTTCTTTCGTTACGTTTCTGACAAACTATCCTTCCCTCGATGCGAGAGCTCCGCTTTTTTCATCATATCTTCGGAATATTTCTTTTTGTCCATCTGATTCCGAAACTGCAGAAACCCGGAAATCAGAAAAGCCAGCGCCAGCATGGCAGAAAATAAATGAAGCGTCGCCTCATATCCGCCGGTGGCCTCCTTCATTAGCGTAAGAATCACCGGCCCCGCCACGCCGGCAATGCCCCAAGCCGTCAAAATCGATCCGTGAATGGCAGCCAGCTGCTTCACACCAAATATATCTGACAGGAACGCGGGCATGCAGGAAAAGCCGCCGCCGTAGCAGGAAATAATCGCCAGCACCAGAAGCTGAAAAGTTAAGCTCTCGGTGGTGATGGACAGCTGCCAGAACGCAAGCACCTCCAGCGCAAAAAATACCATGTACGTAATGCCCCGCCCGATCCAGTCAGAAATGGTAGACCACACGATGCGTCCCGCGCCGTTCACGATGCCGATGATGCCCACCAGAGACGCTGCCTCCTTCGGCGTCATACCAATGACCTCCTGCGCCATGGGGGACGCCACCGCAAGAAGACCGATGCCGCAGGTGATATTCGTAAAAAATATCCACCACAGAGCAAACCATTTCCATGTATGCATCGCCTCTCTGCGAGTCATCTGCGGACCCAGCACGGCCCGTTTCATGCCCCGCCCCGCTTCCTGACGAAGTACCTCATCCAGCATGACCGGGATCTCCCCCTCCTCAGGCGGCCGCAGATACGAGGCGGATAAGGAAATAATCAGGGTATAGGCAATGCCAAGGACAACAAAATTTGTCACAAGGCCGTAGGACGCAGTCAGGTATTGCATCACCGGCCCTGCCACCAGCGCCGCAAAGCCAAAGCCCATGATGGCCAGCCCTGTAGCAAAGCCCCGATGTTGGGGAAACCACTTCACCAGCGTCGACACCGGCGTGATGTACCCCGTCCCCAGACCAATCCCGCCGATAAAGCCGTAAAAGATATATAACAGGACAGAAGACTTCAAATAAATCGCCAGAGCCGTCCCAAACATGGCCATGCCAAAAAAGCATGCCGATACCAGCCCGGATCTTGCGGGACCAAGACGCTCCACAAGGCCACCCAAAAATCCTGCAGACAAACCAAGAAATAAAATAGCGATAGAAAAGGCCCAGGTCGTCGCCGTAAGAGAAAGCCCCATCTCTGCCATGACGGGCCGAGTAAGCACGCTCCAGGCATACACGCTGCCGATACAAATATGGATTCCCACCGCAGCCAATGCGATGAGCCACCTGTTTTTCTTCATACTTGCCTCCTTGTGAAAATAAAGGGAATCTAGAGACGCAAAAACCGCCTGAACAAGTTCCCCTGCCCAGACGGTCGGCTTCTTATAAATACGCGGTCCACGTGGTCAATTCCACTCCCGTCAGTCCCGCATATCCTTCAAATGTGAGTTCATCATAACACCAAATCAAGGACCCGTCAACAGTCTTTCATCAATATTTGGTGTTTATTTTGTTAGGGATGAATTATTTTCTACCATATATTGATTTTCAAGCACAAAAAGGACCTGCCAAAGCAACAGGTCCTTTTTGCTGATTAAAACTTGTGGGAATAGGACAGTCTCCAGTTAAAGGGAAGCTCTAAATTACCATATCGATTGGCGTAGTTTTTATGATCAAGCAAATTATTTAACGTAAGAGAAATGGTATCCTGCGGCGTCATATCATAAATGGTATTCCACGTCAGACGTACACGTGATGGTACATCACCATAGGTCGAATAGCTTTCGCGATCACCAAGATACTTGAACGTCATCGTACTCCGTACTTTGTCCGCACGGTAGGTCAAAACAGCAGACACATCAATACGCCCCGCATCCTGTTCCCACTGCGGCTCCTTCTTGGAGGGATCACGGATTTCCGGATTGCCGTACCCTAAACCCAAGGAGTAATCCCAATGATCATTGATCCGTCTTGCAAATTCTGCTTCTACCCCGGTATTTCTGAACTCCCCTTTATTGATGGCATACTGCAAACCGGTGTCAGGATCCTTATCTGACCAGCCAAGCTTATTATCGAAATCCATGTGGTACACAGCAAACTTGAAACTGCTGTCATTCCCAAACAGTTTCTTCACACCGGTTTCATACGTCCAGCCCTTTTCCGGATCCAGTTTTCCCTTCACCACCTTGTTATTGAAATAGGAATCCACCGTAGGCATCTGGAAAGCTCTTCCTACATTTATGTACCAAGACATTGTCGGATTGATTTTATACAGCGTCTGGAACTGCGGATTGATGATCCGCTGATCATCCAACGGATCATCAATCATTTCTCCACGAAGTCCAATCGTCGTGCTGAACCTGTCCGTAAACGCATGACCCCATGATAGGTAAAGCGCGTTATTGGTACGGTGCGCCTTATTTGCCGCTTTTACAAGGCTCTTATAATCTTCCCGTTTGAAACTATACCCAGTGATTAAAGTGTCCTTTTCTCCCAAATTCCATTTTTTCTGAACATCGGCAATATAGCTCTCCAGATCAGCAGTAGATGAAATCTGCATGTTTTTCTTCCGATCCCATCCGTCTACCTGCCGATAGTTGTACCCAAGCGTCGCATGAATCCTATTGTCTTTCCCATCATAGTACAATCCCGTAGTGATACGCCTATCCTGATAAATATAGTTATACTTATTAGGTTTCTTCGTTCCCTTACTGTCCCCTCTGGTAATATTTCCATCCTGGAACATAAAATTGAAAGACAATTCATCGGTTAACCTACCAACAACTGCTGCCCGGTTCTTCTGCCCTTTCCCATTCCACCAGTCATAGGCGGACCCGCGGGGATAGTCATTTGCACGTTCATAGTCATCCGAATATTCCTTGGACAGGCTGACCATGAATCGATCTCCCGCATACGAAATGCCGAAGTCTTTATAATAGTTCCCCACCGTACCTTTGACGGTAAAGCCATTCTTTCCTTCGCCCGGTTTCTTTGTAATGATATTCACGACGCCCCCCATCGCTTCACTTCCATAAAGGGTACCGGACGCGCCCTTGATAATTTCCACCTTTTCAATCATTTCCACTGGAATCCCGTCAAGCGAATTGTAATTCTTCAAATTCATCGGAATTCCGTCAACCATGACAAGCGTGCCTCTGTCATAACCGCGAATAATGGTGCGCCCCGAGCTGAACCCAAAATCCTGTCCGCCATCACCGTAACCTGTACTCGTAAGTCCCACTTGGCTTTCAATGATGTCAAAAGCATTCTTATACCCTGCTTCCTCAATTTTCCTCGCAGTCACCACGGTTTCCGTCGCCGGCGTACTGAGCTCCGTTGTTTCCGTTCTCTGCGCCGTCACTACGATCGGATTCAGTTCATACACATCTGCCGCGCTTGCCCCCCCGAATCCCATCAACGCCAGACATACCGCGCTTGCCAATACTTTTGCTTTTTTCATACTGATCTCTCCTCTGATCTATTCCAAGCAAATTTCCAAAAACTTGTAATCTGTTAATGTCCCCTACTTAGAATCTGTAATTATAGGTTAGAAGAAAATTCGTCGGTACCGTACCGTAATGACTGGAACCATGATCGATATTGTCATCACGATCCAAGATATTATTCACGGTAAGAATGATATCGTTTTGGGAATTGGGCGCATACTTCACTGTCAATGCAGTAAGGAGATATGGCTTTTCATCAAAAGAATGCTTACTGGACGGACTTAAAACACGATCCGCCATATAGTTTGCCTGAAGAGAAGCTTTCCATTTATTCTTTTCATACGACAGTCCCACATTCAAGATAAATCTTCCATACTCACGGTCCCAGTATGTCTTCGCTCCAATTTTTTCTGAATTCACTTTCGTTTTCGGATCCTGATAAGTAATCCCTGCATGCCACGTCAGACTATCAGTAGCTTTTTCCGTCATTGACAGTTCAATGCCGTGATTTTTGAAGTCTTCATTGGCTGCATAGGATTTATCGCTATTGGCTCCAGTGCCTTTGGAATAGGAAATATTGTCTTTAATTCTCGTTACAAAGAATGCCGCTTTGTATTGATGCTTTTCCATTTCTTTCTTCCAGCCCAATTCATAATGCATGCCTTTTTCCGGCTTCAGATTGGGATCTCCGATGAGCGTACCCCCCGGACGATTCGCCTTATTATACATAGCGCTGAACATCGGCAGAACAAAAGACTGTCCTACGCTGGCATAAAGACTTTCGCCCTCCCCCAATCGGTGTAAGTATTGGAATTGTCCGCTGAAATTGTGGAAATTCTTGTCTTCTGCTGCGCCGGTTGTCCATGTTTGACGACCGGACAGTACAATATTGTCTTTTTTCGATAACTTTTTATCCCATGAGCCAAAAATGGAGAAAATATTTCGCTTGCGATTGTCTTCTGCATAATCATTGTATTCGTTTCTTTCAAAAGAGGTTCCCACAAGGAAAGTCTGTAACGCCTCTTCCCAAACCTTTTGGACATCATAGCCGTACGACAGATTCTTTTCCTTGCTGTATGCATCCCGCGGATAGGTTACCCCTTTATCCTTCTTTTTCCCGGTTGCGGAATAATAATCAGTTCCATTCGTTTTCAATGTATTCCTATTGTAAAAAAGATGTCCGCTCCATCCGCTCATATCATGGAGATTCAGTTGAATGAAATCTTTATCCCTTTCATAAGTACGGTCATATCTTGTCTTTCCGCCGAGTTTACTTTCCAGTTTGCCCCGTTGGAACGTGTAATCATATTTATTCTTTGACTCATTGTGATTATAGAGGAATTCCATGTTGTCATTGATCGCGTAAGACGCCAACAAATCATGCTTCTCATATCCTTTGAAACGATGTCGCATTTCTGTTGTTCCCGACTTATATGACCCCGGCCAAGTAGACGAAATAAGTCCGGTATCTCCCCACTTGCCATAATTATAGGCAATCGAAAAATCACCCAATCCTGCAGCCACTTTATAATTCTGCTGTCCATAATTACCAAGTCCCACAGAAACGGAATTATTCAATTTCTTTTTAGTAATAATATTGATGACGCCGCCGGTAGCCTGAGATCCATAAAGAACAGCTCCGCCGCCGCGGATCACTTCCACTTTTTCTATACTATCCGCCGGGATATCTTCCAAATTATACTTACCGCGCCAATTCAGCGGCGTTCCATTCACAAGAACAAGTGTACCGTCTACCACACCGCGCATAACGATCTTACTCGTCATAGAGCTGACTGCCGATCCATTAGGCCCCATTCCCACATAACTCACACTATCCAAGAACCCAAGCGCCTGCTGAAGATTATCCTGCCCGGTCATTTGCAGTGCTTCTTCAGAAATAACCTGTGTGCTGGAAGCAACATCCACATCTTCTTTTTCATAACGGGACGCCGTCACAGTCATCGGCGCCAGTTCATACACCTCCGCCGCACTTGCTGTGCCAACCCCCACCAACGCCAAACATACCGCGCTTGCCAATACTTTCCTTTTTTTCATGCTGATCTCTCCTCTGATGATATTTTTCTGTACTGCCCGCCAAACGTTTTCCCCGCACCCCACCCTTTCGCTTTGCACCATTGAAGTCATAAGAAAATCAATATATCCATCATCGGTAGAATAAGGATGTTCTTTGTATGGCCCGCCCAAGGAATGAACAAAAAAGTACACGAAAACGATTTGGTTCTCATGTGCCTTTTTTACTGCTATTGACTGCGGGATCTATGGATGTATGTTCATAAAAAATCAGAAGGTGTATTCCACGCCGGCCATAAAGTTCCGCCCCAGGTTGTAGAACGAGGAAGATGACGTAGAAACGATATCCTTCCGATTGAATACGTTGTCAATATTCAGGAAGACGCGGCAGGATTCATTCGCCTGATAGGAGAAGTCCAGATCCGTGAACCACTGGCTCTTAAAGGATTCATAGGGTGGATAGTCCCGGTGACGCTGTCCCAAATGAGAAAACTCAAAGGAGGTCCTCAGCTTGCCTCTGATGTAGCTGCCTCCGCCATTAAACTGTACCCTTCCATAGTAATCATGCCAATTCCCGAGGACACCTGTCTCGCTCCGGGACTGCTTCCGGGGCCGTCCCAAGGTAAGTCCTAAATGATAATTCAGGTTTTCATTCTGGTTCCGATTCCATTCCAATTCAATGCCCGTATTTTTCACGTCCTCATTGGTGTAGTGAATTTCATCTACCACACCTGCTTTCACTTTTGCTTCCATGCTGTCCTTGATCTTATAGTGGAATACGGCCAGCCGCCATGAGGATTTCCCAAGATTCTTTTTATATCCCACCTCATAGTGAGTGCCGCTCTGCGGCTTAAGTCCCGGGGAGGCTATGATTTTTCCGCCTCCGTAAAGCTGGCTAAAGGTAGGCATCATGAAGGATTTGCCCGCCTTTACATACACCATGGCTTCCTTGCCCGCGTCATGCACGATGACCAGCTCCGGGGTGAATTTGTTATATTTGTTTCCTCCATCATCCTTGGCATACCAAGATTCCCGAAGGTTCAGATTGACTCTGAAACTGTCCGTGAGCTCATACGCCAGCTGTCCGTAGAGAGAATACATATTTCTGGTATAATGATTTGCTTCCTTGTCAATTACATCGGCCATGTCTCGGCGTAAATCGGCGCCCATCATGAAGGAACCCTTTTCAAAATGCCAGCGATTGGACAGTTCAAACCCGATGGTCTCATCATTGTTTTCAGTACGTGAGTATATCCTGTCATTGGGATCAAATTTATTTCCCTTGGCAGGAGAATTTCTCGCCTTCCATTTTCTCGTGGCTATATTTCTTTTGTGGTAATAGAAATTCCCTTTCAGGTCGCCGGTGTCATAGTGGAATCCTGCGATATGCTCCTTGTTTTTATAAATCACGTCCTGATAATCCGCGCCCTTGAATTTTCCGTTACGCCCGTCCCAGCGATAGACGTAATGGCTGTTGTTCTCCGAATAGGAATGAGTGAAGTACAGGTCATGGGTGATATTATATCGCCAGTCCACATTGCTATGCTCTGACCGGATAGTATTGTAGTACATCCCTTTTGGGCGGCCTCCATCGGGATGGGAAATGTGATTGACATTCCCAAGATGATCATAGGCATAGGTAATGCCAAAGGCATCTCCTGCCTGGACGCTTACCGCGTAGCTCTGCTGTCCGTAATTGCCCAGTCCCGCCTTGATTTTATTTGAGCGGACTCCTTTTGTGATGATATTAATCACGCCGCCAGAGGCTTCCGATCCATACAGCACAGCGCCGCCGCCTCGGACAATTTCAATTTTCTGCACCGAGTCGGTAGCAATATCCTGCAGGTTGTACATGCCGCTCTGATTGATCGGCACGCCGTCCACTAGGACGAGAGTCCCTTTTTCTACGCCCCGAATCACCGCCTTTGCAGTCATGGTGCCTTGGGCCAATCCTTTCGGTCCCTGGCTGCTGGCAATGATGCCGATAGAATATTTGACCGCTTCCTGCACATTAACCGCGCCAGTGCGCTGCATATCCTCCGCCGTTATGACCTCAACCGCTGAGGGGGTCTTTAATTCTTTTGTATCCGTACGCTCCGCAGTGACCACGATCGGGTCCAATGAATATATGTCCGGCATCGCCGCCGCGGCCGTAACGCTTCCTGCCAGACTGAGCAGCGCCGCTGCCCCGAGTCGCTTCCATGTATATCTCATATATTCCTCCAAATCGAATTGCCCCGAATCAGGGCACACAAAAAAGAAACCAATCAAAAACCTGACAGGTCTCAGAGAGGTTTCCCGTTTCATTGGCGCGCAGCGCGATCCCCAACAATATAGTCCGGCTTATTATTGTTCTTGCTTGTGGTGCCGAATCCATTAAAAAGATAGTCCCTATCTAGCACTTTAATTGTAAACTCATAAATCATATCTGTCAATCAGGTGAATATTGGCCTTCAAGCTCCTTCAAGTTCCCCTGTAAGTAGATGGGCTATGAAAAAGAAAAATCTTCTTTCTCCTTTTTTGCTTGCCCATTTTGCAAAAGCACAAAGTGCGATTCGTTCACCATATACCCATACCGGTATCTTTCTTATTACTTGATGATAAGGAATTAGAAAAAATAATTACGATATATGACTTTCCGGTTAAAAGAATTTGCTGCTTTTCTAATCATTATGCTATACTGAGTATGAATATCAACGTTGGATGATCGTGAGCATATGCACCAATGCCGCGGCATGCCTTACATCCTTTGGACTATCCTTTATTTTTCCTGTTCATATGCAGTCAGGGAGATGGTGTTTGTGACAGTAAAACAGTTGGCCATCCGCCTTAGCGGAATGATAGTTGTTCTTATCGGCATCAGCTTCATCACCTTTTGTTTGGTCATGCTGGCGCCGGGCGATCCGGTCCGTCAAATGATCGCCGGTAACGAAGAGATTATTGTCAGCCAGATCGAAATTGATACTCTCCGTCAAGAGCTTGGCTTGGATAAGCCGTTTATTTTCCAGTATTTGGACTGGCTTGTTCGAGTCCTTCACGGCAACTTCGGCTTCTCTTTCATGATGAAGAAACCTGTGGTTGACGCCATCATGGATAGCTTACCTGCTACAGTCATTTTAGCCCTCGCCTCATCTCTATTCATGCTTGTTTTTTCCATCCCCCTTGGAATCTACACTGCGGTCAAACAGAATACCTGGTTCGACTACGCCGTCCGGGGTCTCACTTTTGTGGGCGTTTCGGTTCCAAATTTCTGGATGGGGCTTATACTTCTCTGGGTCTTTGCCTTGAAGCTGGGACTCCTCCCTATCGTTGGCGGTAGTGTTACTTTGAAAAACCTTGTCCTCCCCACGGTCACCCTAGGCATCGTAATGACAGCAAAGTATACCCGACAGGTACGTGCCACCGTTTTGGAGGAATCGCATCAGGATTACGTTACGGGGGCAAGAGCCAGAGGATTTTCTGAATTCCATATCCTGTGGAAGGAAATACTCCCTAATGCCCTTCTCCCGCTGATCACGCTGCTGGGGCTTGCCTTTGGATCCCTTCTGGGTGGCGCTGCCGTAGTGGAAATTGTGTTTTCGTGGCCCGGCCTTGGATACACCGTCGTGCAGGCTATCACCTACCGCGATTTCCAGATGGTACAGGCTATTGTTTTGTGGATCGCTTTCATGTATATGGTAATCAACCTAGTGGTAGACCTGTCCTACCGTCATCTGGATCCAAGACTCAGAAAGGCAGGTAAGTAACGATGGAAAACATTATCCAAGGCTTTAATCGTAACAAAGCGTTTCGCATTACCTCCTGCCTAGTGATCCTACTTCTCCTTATTACAATTCTTGCCCCAGTCATCGCCCCTTATGATCCGTTAGACGCAATTATGAAAGATGCCTATCAAGCGCCTAGCACCTCACATTGGTTTGGCACAGATAAATTGGGGAGAGACGTGTTCAGCCGCATTCTCTACGGTGCCATGTACTCTCTAACCAGCGTAATTGCACTGGTTGCTGTTATTTTCGTCATAGGTACCACACTGGGTATCATTTCCGGCTACTTTGGCGGCATCGTCGATACGATCATCATGCGTATCGCCGACATTATGATTTCTTTCCCCGGTATCATTCTTGCCATCGCCATCGCAGGTATTCTGGGTGGTAGTCGGATCAACGCCATGATCGCCTTGACTTGCGTCACTTGGACGAAATACGCTCGTCTCTCCCGTTCAATGGCTCTCAAAATTAAGAAATCCGACTTCGTTGATGCGGCAATCGTAGCTGGCGGTACATCGGCCCATATTCTTTGGCAGCATATCTTGCCAAATATTCTTCCCCTCATGGTTATCACTGCCGCCGCGGATATCGGTGCCATGATGATGGAGCTAGCCGGCCTTTCTTTCCTCGGATTCGGCAGCCAGCCACCGACGCCGGAATGGGGTCTTATGCTGAATGAAGGCCGTCAGCAGTTGCAGACCGCGCCCTGGCTCATGTTTTTCCCGGGGCTTGCGATCTTCCTCACAGTCGTTATATCCAATCTCTGGGGCGACTCCCTCCGGGATATCCTCGACCCGCGGCAGGATTGATGCTTACTGATTGTCTCTGCCGAGGCCAAAGCATGTTTTCGCTTTTTCGGCAGTCCAATACTACTTTTATATTTTCCTGTTTTCGAAAGGAGAAACGTGCATGAAATCCATTTACAAGCAGGGTGCCGCCATAGCCTTGACCGCAGTAGCAGCTCTCGCGTTGGCCGGATGCGGCGATAATAAAAAGACCGGCCCCGGTGCCGGTAAAGAGACCCTCACCATCGGCGTGACCAACTTTGCTGACAGCCTGGAGCCGACGGATAACTATTTCGGCTGGCAGGTCATGCGCTATGGTGTCGGCGAATGTCTGGTTCACCTCGACGACAAGATGGAGCCGGAGCCTTGGATCGCTGAAAGCTGGAAGATATCCGATGACAAGATGTCTTGGACATTTAAAATTAAGGATATCAAATTCTCCAACGGTAACAAGGTAACCGGCGAAGCTGTCAAGAAATCCATTGAGCGTACCTTTGCCAAGGCACCTCGTGCAAAGGCCATGTTTGAGCTGGATCATATCGATGCGGATGGACAGAACGTGACGATTTATACCAAACATCCGGTGGCTACGCTTCCGGGCATGCTGGCTGACCCGCTCTTTATCATCGTGGACGTGACGGAGGAAGGTAAGGTAGACTTTGCAAAAGCCGGCCCAATCTGCACCGGCCCATACGTGGTCAAGAGTTTCTCTAAGTCCAAGAGTGAGCTGGATGCCAACCCGAACTACTATGACAAGGTTCCCTTCAAGCACCTCGTGGTCAATACCATTGACGATCCGAATACCCGGGCCATGGCTCTTCAGAAGGGCGAAGTTGATATCGCAGTAAACGTGGCGCCCGGCGATCTCCAGTTGTTCCAGGACAAAAGCAAGTTTACTATCAGTTCCATTTCCTCGATCCGGGACGTGCTGGCTCGTATTTCTGTTAAGGAAGGAAAACCACTGGCTGATAAGAAAGTCCGTCAGGCTCTTATCCGTTCCCTTGACCGGGAAACCTACTGCAAAACCCTGCTGATGGACACCTTCACCGCTGGCGGCCCGCTTCTGCCTCCGTCCTTGGATTATGACTTTGACAACCTGATGAAGGAATATCCTGACAAGTATGATGTGGAAAGCGCCAAGAAGCTTCTTGCGGAAGCAGGCTGGAAGGATACCGATGGCGACGGCATTGTGGATAAAGACGGTAAACCGCTTGAAATCGACTTCATCTTCTACTCGGGCAGAGCAGAGCTTCCTCTCTTTGCGGAAGCCACCCAGTCGGATGCTAAAAAGATCGGTATCAAGGTCAATCTGAAAAACGTGGACTACAACGTTCTTGATGACATTGGCATCCGGGGCGAATATGATCTCCTGATCTCCAACATCCTGACGAAACCGGCCGGCGATCCGGAGGTATTCGTCAACCAGTACTGGAAGACCAATATAAATGGCAGCAACCCACAGAACGGCTCAGGCTATTCCAATCCTGCATACGATGCTCTCTCAGATCAGCTAGCAGGCGAATTTGACCCCGCTAAGAGAAAAGAAATCATTATCAAGATGCAAAAGATCATTCAAGATGACGCGGCCACGATTATCTTCGGGTATCCTCAGACCAATATGGTGTCCAACACCTCTGTTGTCCACGCGGATATTAAGCCCTGTGACTACTACTGGGTAACCAAGGACATCGCTCCGGCCAACTAATATGATTTGATAGAGGAGCGAGAAGGGCCAATCCCTTCCCCACTCTCCTCAGGTTGTACTATTTCAGAGGAGTTCGTCATATGCTACTGGAAGTCAAAGATCTGGGAATCGCATACGGAAAAAACGAACCCGTTGTAAGGCATGTTTCCTTCAATCTAGATCAGGGAGAAATCCTAGCCATCGTCGGCGAGTCTGGATCCGGAAAGACAACGGTTATCCGTGCCATCCAGCATGTACTTCCCGGCGGAGGTCATATTGCAGAGGGACAGGTCATTTTCGAGGGTGAAGATACTCAAACTCAGACTCCGGAAATGCATAGAAGCCTTTGCGGCACTGACGTATCCATGATATTTCAAGACAGCGGAACTATGATGAACCCCATTCGTCCTATCGGCAGCCAGTTCCGGGAATTTCTGGCCGTTCATGGCGTCACCGATACTGTAAAGGCCCGTGAAATGATGATTGAAAGCCTTAATGCAGTGCGCCTTACTGATCCCGAACAAATCCTGAAAAGCTACACCTTCCAGCTGTCTGGCGGCATGCGCCAGCGGGTAGGCATCGCCATGGCCATGGCCTTCCACCCGAAGCTTCTTCTGGCTGATGAACCGACATCCGCGCTGGATGTGACAACCCAGGCTACCATCGTCAAGGAAATGATGGAGGTTCGGAAAAATATGAACGTTGCCATCATCCTCGTCACCCATAACATTGGTGTCGCCGCATACATGGCGGACAACATCATGGTCATGCGGAACGGCGAGGTTGTAGAATATGGAAAGACGGAGGATGTCATTTATCACCCGAAACAGGAGTACACCCGGATCCTCCTATCCGCTGTCCCGTCCCTTGATAAAACCATTGACGGAGGTGAATCCGCGTGAAGAACTACGGCGAAGAAATACTCCGCCTGGAGGATATCTGCAAGGTCTTTGATCTGGGAGGGGGAAAAACGCTTATCGCCGCGGATCATGTAAATGTAACCATTCACAAAGGTGAAACCGTCGGCATCGTAGGCGAGTCAGGCTCAGGAAAATCAACCCTTGCCAAAATGCTCACGCGCCTGTATTCCATAACGAGCGGACAAATTATTTTCCACGGCAAGGATATCAGCAATATCAAGGGCGATGAGCTGCGCAAGCACCGCCAGCATATTCAGATGGTATTTCAAGACCCATCCACCGCGTTCAATCCGAAGCTGCGGGTGCGGGACATCATCTGCGAGCCTCTTAAGAATTACGGACTCATCAAGAGATCCGAGGTCGACAAGAAGGCAAAGGAAATGCTCCGGCTGGTAGATCTCCCTGAAGAATTTTCCAGCCGTTATCCAAACAACATGTCCGGCGGGCAGCGGCAGCGTATCGCTATCGCCAGAGCCCTTGTGCTGAAGCCGGAGATCATCATCTGCGACGAAGCAACCTCTGCTCTTGACATGTCCGTCCAGAAAACGGTCATTGAGCTGCTGAACCGACTCCAAAAGGAAACTCATGTGGCATACCTATTTATCTGTCACGACCTAGCGCTGGCCAATATGTTCTGCGACACCATCGTCGTCATGCAGCACGGGAAAGTAATAGAACAAATTCACGATCTGAATGAGGCTAAGGCTCCATACTCCCAAAAACTCCTCGCCTCCGTATTTACGATCGAGGAAGGGAAAAACAAGGTCCTCCCGGACGAGCTTTTCTCCTGACAGCATCATCATTTGCAGTCCCGTCACCTCAAAGTAGTGACGGGACTTTTTTTATTCCCCTCTCATCCGCTCTCGCCTATGCTATACTGGGGTATAGAACATTGGGGTACTATGGAAAAATTACTTTCTGCGCCCCTTTTGCAATCTCCTTACCCGCAACAGGAACTGCCGCTACCGTGGACAGCGATACGCTCATGCGCCTCCCGATCCGGTATCGCATCATTGATTCCGGCAAGGCAAGCGTCCCCTGTGCGGACATGGACACGATTATGTCTGCGGAAACCGTGGATTATCCCAGCAGCCTACAAAATATCCATTGCCCCCTGTACCGCATGGACCATGCGTCCAATCCGTCAGATATGGTTCTCCGAATACAGCGCCTAGTTCCATGGAGATAAGCGAGACTGCTCGTACTGTCTGCTGGAGCCAGAAAAGCTGGCCGTCTATGACCGCAAGGGAAATAAATGCATAAGCAGCGAAGGAAAATCGCTGTACTTCCTCTCCGTAAAGCATGCGTTCATCCCCCTCTTCCTCATGATTGAGAGCAAGCTCCCTCCGGTGATAACCCAAAACACAGGCAAGTAAGCAAAAAACATCCTGCCAAATCAAAAATAGTTTGACAGGATGTTTTTTCATCTCTTTTTTATGGATCTTTTCTGCGAATGGGCCGATACAGCTGCCAGCCGTAGTAAATGGCGCAAAACCGAAGACCCGCGGTGACCCAGAAGCCGATCCAGGAAGCCACCACCCGATCCATGCACTGCCATGCCATACAGAGAGCAATGGCGCCTGCGATGGAAGCCACCGCATAAATATCCGCCCGAAGCACTGCAGGGATCTGCTGGGCCATGATATCCCGTATTACCCCACCACCGACCGCGGTAATCAACCCCAGCGCCACCGGAAGCACCAGATGCTCATCGGGAAAAAGAATAAGCCCCATAAGCGCGCCCGTCACGGTAAATGCAGCCAGCCCAATCGTATCAGACAGTTGGTAAAAAAAGGTAATCAGCCGCTGGCGCCTCTTGGGAAGACGCACTTTGCGATATGCCAGCGAGACGATCATCGCCGTAGCAACGGCCATGATAAGACCTGCAGGACTTTTTAAAACCGTGGGCGGCGTGAGCCCGGCCAACACATCCCGAGTCATGCCGCCGCCCACAGCGGTAGTGATGGCCAATATGACAATACCGAAAATATCCATCCGGTGCACAATGCCTACCATGGTTCCAGAAAACGCGAATGCAATAGTTCCTAGCCACTCAAACAGGTTCCAGGTCAGCTCCAACCCTATACCTCCCTATAACCATGCATCAAAAAATAAAACTGCTGATCCGGTAGCACAGCTGAACATAGCCATTGGATAAAGGACCCAGCACCCGTCCGGTCAAGCCGCTAAACACCACCAACATCAGAAGAAAAAATCCATACTGGTAATTGAAGGCTTCAAATTTATAGGCCAGATCCCCCGGCAGGAAGGCAGCCAATATTTTAGAGCCGTCCAGCGGCGGAATGGGAATCAGGTTAAACAGAGCAAACCACACGTTATACAGCATGATCCAATACAAAAACTGATACCCTGCCAGCTCCAGAAGACCAAAGCGATTCAGAGCAGATATTAAAAATACCGCGATGAAACAAAGAAAAAAATTCATGCCCGGCCCGGCAGCCGCCACCTTGAGCATGCCAGTTCTATAATTTTTATAGTACCGCGGATTGATTTCTACCGGCTTGGCCCAGCCGAAGCCGAATATGACCAGCATGACGGTCCCCATCACGTCCAGATGGCGCAGGGGATTCACTGACAGCCGGCCCGTCAGAGAGGGCATGGGATCTCCCAGCGAGTCCGACACGTACGCATGACCGTATTCGTGAAGGGTGAGGGCGATTAAAAGCGCCGGCACCCGGTATAGTAAGGTTGTTACATCTAAAAAATCAAACATCCGTCTCCTCCCGGAATGGGTTCTCCATTGTAAAGCAAGCGCAAGAGGGACGCGCCGCCTTGTTTTCATCTGCGATGGCATGTCTGCCGTATTGTCATTATACCACGGGAGAGCCCGGAGTCCCGCAAGAAGCCGCCATGCCCATGCATGACGGCTTCTTTTTTATTCATCCGGCGCGTGAATGCCGTGGACCTCGTTCAGCACATCATAGACATGCACCTTACCAAAGGCTTCCAGCGCCCCGATGAAAGCTTTTTTTTCGTCGCCGGTCACGAAATGGGCATCAATACGAAACTGTCCCACCCCCACATGGTAGCAGTGAAGGATATGAAACTCCGTGCCCCGCACGAAATCGCAAAACGATTTCTCCCACTCCTTGGGCATGTCCACATCAAACACGCCGTGCACGGTATACCCGAAGATGGGACAATTCACGTTCACCGTGTATCGCTCGACCACGCCCAGATCCTGTAGCCGCTCGAGCCGATTTTTCACGGCTTGACTCGTCAAAAACACCCGTTTTCCCATATCAGTCATCGAAATGCGGCTGTTTCTGCGCAGTTCCGCAATAATTTTGATATCCGTCTCGTCTAAATCTCTTCCTGCCATGACCTCACCTCTTTTAACGCTCTTCGGCCTACCCGCTTTGTGTATCCTTATATATCCAGTTACCCCTTTAATCGCACTTCCGCTTATCTTATTCAAAAGGCACGAGGCCCACCGAAAATGCACCCTGAAGAAAAGGCGGTAACCCACGCATCTGCTCTCAGTATATAAGGGATTCTTGCCTATTGTAAAGCCTTTGTCCCTGTGATGTTAGCAATGTCACGACCAAAAAATACGTCGCCAGAAATAAAAATGCCTTTCCCTGAGGCTCTCATTGGCAGCGCCTGCCATTATGAACCGTAAAAACCGTCTATTTTTTGCCCGATAAAAAATATATGCCTTACTTTGCGGGTATGCTT
This sequence comes from Dialister sp., assembly GCA_034180505.1. Classification (GTDB taxonomy): domain Bacteria; phylum Bacillota; class Negativicutes; order Veillonellales; family Dialisteraceae; genus Dialister. The sequence continues at coordinate 99,933 of JAXFOE010000017.1, read as the reverse complement.
CTTTATCTAAAAAACATCTTGGGTATTTGTGCAAAAACACTGCGTAATTTTTAAAGCTGCTGCCGTTTTGGCGGCACTTGGAAAAATGACAGGAAAAAAGCAGGGCCCTGCCCTGCTTGTATAGTTATTGAATGCCCAGAACCCGCGAGAGAATGCCCCACCGCTTGTGACTGGCTGCCTTTTCTACCCACCGCTTTGCGTCCTCCCGAGCTGCCTTCATTTTATAAGCCCGGTAACTTCTGAACTGGTCCATGTCCAGCATGATCACGCAAACCTGACTGTCATAGGACTCTCGTCCCAGCATGTCCCAATCGCCCGGCTCCGGCGCGTCGATGCCCTTGTCCTCCAGCTCCCAGAGATAGATACCCAGCGTTTCCTTTGCCTTGGCGTATGCGTCAGCACAGGTCGCCGCCTTCCCGCGGCATCCGGGTAAATCAGGGAAAGAAATGTCATACATATCCGACGTACTGTCAAAGGTGAATACAGCGGGATAAAAATATTTCATAGACCCTCCAGGCAAACCTTCAAAACTCCGCAGGTATCGCGTTTTTTATATTGTAATACAAATAGGCCTCTGCTGCCAAGTGGGTAAGCCCTGTTTTTTTGCATTTTTCCGACTTTTTTCTTGTTTTTGTCAGTATTTTTGCTGGTATATAGATGGTCTTAGATATAAAAAGCAGGAAAGGCCGCAAAAACTCCCCCGGCATGATGCCGCAGGGAGTTTTTGCATCAGTAGCTTGGCTTGGACAGGCGGTAAAGAGTTATATAAATGTCCTGCGCCGCTTTTTCTGTGTTCATAGACGGAATGCTTCCGTTATAGCTGATTGGTTTTCCGTCAGGGCTTGTGGCGCCTGTCAGCTTATTCAGCACCTGATAACGGATATTCTCGTTGCCGAACTGGCTCGCGCCGACAGCGGTCTCGTATTGCAACACGCAGTCCACCATGGTGTAGTTGCCGTAATCCGGCCAGGTCATCGGATTTTTGTACACCTCCACGTACAAGGTGGCCCGCAGCACCGGAAGTGTGCCTGCAGAAGCATTGTCCCGCAGCACCGTGTCCTCGTCCGCATAGACCCGCACCGTTTTGTCCACATAGACTACGGGATACTTGTCGTAATCATTATACAGGCTTGATGAGGTAACTTTCTTCGCTCCGAGAGCTGCCGATGGCATCAGGCAGGCCGCTGCCAGAACCAACGCGGCAATGGTCATTTTTTTCAAGGTATGTCCTCCTTTTCATGAATACCTGTTTCGACCTCGCATGTTGCAAGGGCCAATCATGGAACTGTTTCAATTTTTATTACTCTTTAGTCCTTCCTGTCTCGAGGGCCCGCACAAATCCGCCGCCGAAGCGGGTATTGGCGATCCAGTTGCCCAGATTAAAAGTGTATTCTTTCCCCGAATCCCAGAAGCGACAGAAGAACTGCCCCTTTTCCTCTCTAATTCCCACAATCACCATCCAATGCCAATGGTAGGGAATGGGCTCGCCGCCGCTGTGCAAATTTAAAAATCCGATGGGGCAGTCCGCTGCCAGTCCCTCCCGGATAAAGGCGGCCGCCTCAGGCAGCTTCGGCGCCAGAAATCGAATCGACGGTACAGACAAGGCCTCCACCTTGCCCGCCAATCCTTGATCCCTCAAATAGGCCTCAAGCCCTTCCCGGAGCCATCTTGTTTTATACAGGCCGTGCATGCGGGGCGTGGCGTATGGCCAGAGATCCATCATTTTTTTGCGGGCCTCCTCCACGGTATGAATGGCAAGCCTCCGCTGCTTTCGTTCTATATACGCAGCCATAACCGTCCCTGCGGTAGGTCCGCAGCCCGCAAGCTGCTGCCATTTTTCAGGATACCAGTCCTGATCATAGCCCACATGGAGTCTTCCGTAGATACGGAGAGTGATCCACTCAGGGTGGATAATACGTTCTTCCATAGCTCTCACTCTATTTCAATCAGCGGGCCGGAGCTCCTTCAGCAGCGCCCGCACAACAAATCCTGCCATAAGAAATCCTGCTACCGGCGGCACAAACGACAGAGATCCTGGCGCATGTCCCTCGCCGCTCGGCTTCACCGGGCTTTCCTTGGAGTACACCACCGGCAAATGATCGATGCCCCGCGCTTTTAAAAGGCGGCGCATTTTTCTTGCCAGAGGGCACAGGGAGGTTTTAGAAATATCCTCGATGCAAAGCTGGCCAGGATCGAGACGGTTTCCTGTGCCCATGCAGGAAATCTCCGGGATATGCCGCTTGGCACATTCCTCGGCCAGCGACACCTTGGCCGGCACATCGTCAATGGCGTCGATGATGAAATCCGCATGAAGCGACGCGAGCCATTCTCCGTCGCCGGGACTGTAAAACCGGGACAGTCCTCTTGCGTCCATGTCAGGCCGTATGCGATGGGCCCGCTCGGTCATGATGTCTGCTTTCTTCTTGCCCAGCGTGGAAAGATCCGCCACCAACTGCCGGTTCATATTCGTCACATCTGCCTCATCCTTGTCGATGAAAATCAGATGTCCCACACCGACCCGCACCAAGGCCTCTGCCGCATAGGAACCCACGCCGCCGAGACCAAAGACGGCCACCGTCTTTTTTGAAAGAAGGGCTATGCCTTCTTCCCCGATCACCCGCTCTGTGCGGGTAAATACGGTGTCCACCGCTATGCCTCCGGAATAATTTCCAGCCAGTACCCGTCAGGATCACTGATAAAATAAATGCCCATGTCGGGATTTTCGTAGCAGATGCAGCCCATCTGTTTGTGCTTTTCATGAGCCGCCTTCATATCGTCCACCGCAAAAGCAAGATGGAATTCATTGTCTCCCAGATTGTACGGCGCGGTCCGTCCCGCCAGCCATGTGAGCTCCAACTGATGGGCTGTTGTCCCGTCGCTGAGATAGGCCAGCATAAAGGATTCGTCCGGCGGCTGAAACTGCTTCACCACCGATAATCCCAAGGCTTCCTCATAAAAAGTGATGCTCTTGTCCAGATCCTGCACGTTTATATTGCTGTGATTGAATGTAAATTTCATGGCGCTCCCTCACTATATCGAAATTTATAATACAAGTATACCACACTCCCGTGCCCCGCATCGCTCAAAACCGCCAACAGAGCGAAATATTTTCCCCCGCCTTCAAGCTATCCGCTCTGACAAAGACTGCCTGATATGATATAGTTATTACAAATCTGAGCAATACAGAAAGGCGGAGTTATATGAATATTATCGACGAGCTCACCTGGCGGGGCGCCATTAATCAGCAGACCGACGAGGAAGGGCTGTATGATCTGGTAGAAAAACAATCGATTTCCCTCTACTGCGGCATCGATCCCACCGGCGACAGCATGCATATCGGCCATCTGATTCCCTTCATGATTTTGAAACGCTTCCAGCTGGCCGGTCACAAGCCGGTCATTCTCATCGGCGGCGGCACGGGAGCCATCGGCGACCCGAGCGGGCGGAAAACGGAACGCACCCTTCAAAGCGCCGAGCAAGTCCGGCACAATGCAGAGTCCCTCACGGCGCAGATGAAAAAGCTCTTCGGCGAAGACGGTTCCTTCCAGATGGTGAATAACTACGACTGGCTCTCGAAAATCACCCTGCTGGATTTCCTGCGGGACTACGGCAAGCTCTTCAGCATCAATACCATGCTCGCTAAAGACGTTGTCGCCTCCCGATTGGAAACAGGCATTTCATTCACCGAATTTTCCTACCAGATCCTGCAGTCCATCGATTATAAAATGCTCTACGACAACTATAACGTGCGGCTGCAAATCGGCGGCGCGGACCAGTGGGGCAATATTACAAACGGCATTGAACTGCTCCGCAAAACCGAGGACGCCCGGGATGCCTTCGGCCTCACGATCCCGCTCATGCTGAAGTCAGACGGCACCAAGTTTGGAAAAACCGCCGGCGGCGCGGTGTGGTTGGACCCGAAAAAAACATCGCCCTACGAATTCTATCAATTCTGGTTCAATCAGGACGACCGGGACGTAGTGAAATATTTGAAATACTTCACCTTCCTTGGCAAGGAAGAAATCGCCGCCCTCGAACAGGATGTGACGGACCATCCGGAAAAACGGAACGCCCAGCGCCGGCTGGCAGAGGAAATCACCGCCTTCGTCCATGGCGAGAAAGGCCTGGCTCAGGCAAGGAGAGTCACAGAAGCGCTCTTCTCGGGGAATATTGCAGACCTCTCCGGAGAAGAAATCGAAGGCGCCTTCCGTAATACAAAGGGCGGCTCCGTGTCCCGCGCTCCGATTTCCATCATTGACGCCCTTGTGGAAGGGGGCGTGGAAAAATCCAAGCGTCAGGCCCGGGAGGACGTGAAGAACGGCGCCATCCGCGTCAACGGCGCGCCCATCACGGACATAGACGCAGAAATTTCTGCTCACCCCAATACAAAGGGACAGTTCATTATTATCCGCAAGGGCAAGAAAAGCTATTTCTCCATCGCCATTAATGCATAGTTCTTGCAAATAAAGAGCAACCCCAAATAAAAAACACATCAAGAAAGGAAGACCTTTTACATAGGTCTTCCTTTTTTGATGTGTGAAGGGACAGCCGCCAATTACTGTCCTTTCATCATGAAATCTATTTACAAAGAGAGCCGCCGGATGACGATATCTCTGATTGCCTATTATGTCGCAGGATTTATATCCTTGGTGATCCAATAGTAATCGCAGGGGTATGCATTCGCATTGAGGATGCGCTTGCTGCTTATCCTATTTGTTTTGGGGTCGCCCAAAATAATCATACCGGCATCATTTATCATGATTTTTTCCATTTCAATCACGATGCTTCTCCGTTTTGCCAATTCAAACTCGCCGGCTGGCTACGCCGACAGCGCATCGTAGGCGGGGTCAATGAAGCCGAATATATTCTCCATCGTACCTTCGTTGGTATTTGTACGAAAGTACACGTTCATGAAAAATTCCGGAGTTCCTGCCTTTCTCGATGAGCTATTAGTAAATGATTGTGATATAAAAAACAATAGCACGGTGTTAGTTATGCTGAAAATCGCTATCATTCGTTCATGGCGAGGCATCAGTGCTGTCTATGTATCTACAAAGCACTCCCAGTCAGTCACCGGCTCTGCAAAGGTTTGATCCGCATCCCGTCCCATAGCTGCTATATCCTGAAGAAGCCGTTCTCCCAAATATTGTTCTTGTTTTTTTAACAATGCTACAAATTGATCCGTGTAAAATGAGCCCGTTTCCCTATTTCCGAAAAGGTAGTCTTTCGTATCCCAATTCATGAAAAAGCTGGCCTGCAATGTCTATGATCTGCCGGCACCGCTCTTCTTTTTCTCTCTTGCCGTAGGCTTGAATCAATCCCATGACAATCTCCTTTTTACCGCTCAGTCCACCACTTCAAAACGGGAGACGCTTCCTTTTTCTCCTGCCGTGATCCGAAGTCTTGCGTCAATGCGCTCCTCCAGCTCCTGCACGTGAGAGATGATGCCCACCAGCCGCCCGCTGGACTGCAAATCGATGAGCGTATTCATGGCGGAGTTCAGCGCTTCCGGATCCAGCGTGCCGAAGCCTTCGTCGATAAACATCGTGTCCAGCCGGATACCGCCCTGCTTGGCCTGCACCACATCAGAAAGGCCGAGCGCCAACGACAGAGAGGCTTGAAAGGTTTCCCCGCCGGAAAGCGTATTGGCGGGACGGCTTTTCCCGGTGTAGCTGTCGGACACCTCAAGGGTCAGCCCGCCCTTCCCTATTTTTTCCGTTTCCTTCATGCGATGCAACGAGAACCGATGGCCTGTCATTGTCCGCAGCCGGGAATTAGCGGCCCCAGTCACCTCGTCAAGGAGCGCGCCCAGCACAAACCGCTCCAGAGTGATTCGGGACTTGTCACCCCGGGTGAGGTCATACAGGCCCTTCACCAGGCCGCTGTCCTTCATTGTATGCCCATGGACGGTTTCCAGCTCGGCTAGCGCCTTGTCTATCCGAGCCAGAGAGGTCCTCCGGCTTTCCACATCGGAGAGGACCTGCACGAGAATTTTCCGTTCCTCCTCCATGGCCGCCTCCCGCTTTGCCAGGCTATCCATGTCGGGTCTCTTGGTTCCCTTCACGGCGATGCTTTCATCGACAATCATTCTTTCAAGGCCGGAAATCTCGGTGCGATACTCCCGGATCTCCTTGTCCATCCGCTCCATGTCGCCAGTCTCGCGGATCCATCGTTCACAGTCGTTTTTGTCCGCAAAGCCTGCTTCCTTCGCCCGCTGATTGAGTGCTTCCTCTGCCTTGATGTACTCACCTCGCGCCGCAAGGAGCTGCTTTTGAAGAGACGCCGCCTCTGTCTCGGCAACAGACAGTCGCTTTGCGTTGTCCTCCCGGTCCGCTTCAGCTTTTTTCTTTCGTTTTGTAAAATCCTGAATTTCTGCATTGAGGTCGTTGATTCTTTTGAGGAGCGCTTCTTTTTCCCGAAGCTCCTCGGGTACCTTGGCCATGAACGCCTCTGCCTGTTCTAAAACACCTTTTGCGGTGGAATACTTCCTCAGTGCATCCGCAAGAATGCCCGCATTGTACGCGTCCTTGCGATTTCTTGCGTTGTCCCAATCATACCGGGCACTGGCAGCGGCGGCCTCTGCCTTGTCCAGCATGGCCTTGTCCATAAAATTCCCCTCCGCCACGGCCGGCATAGGGTGATGCGTCGCTCCGCACACCGGGCAGGGCATGCCCTCAGAAAGACTCTCCGCCAGCACCGCCGCTTGCGCCTTGACGTATTCCTCTCGCACGCGGACCGCTTCCTTTTCCAGTGCTTCGCTTTGCTTCCGGCAGACCTCTGTTTTGTCCTCCAGCTTTTTATATTCTGCTGCGGTCGCCTCATAGGCCTTGCTGTATCGGCGAAAATCCTCTTGTGCCGCGCCGTATTGGTCTACCATCGGCTCCAGCTCCGCCAGCTTTGTGACAGTATCCCGGTCTTTTTCCCGGAGGGGCTCCTCCTTGGTGATTGCCTCCATGAGAGCGGCCATCTTCTTTTCGTCCTCGGCATATGTATTTCTCGTAGCCTTTGCCTCATCGGCTTCCTTACGAAGCTGTTTCCCTTGCGCAAGCAGCGACTCCAGCCGCTCAAAATACGCCTGAAGCCCGCTGGCCTTCCGTATCCGGGAAAGCTCATCTTCCTTTTTGTCCATACCCGCCTTGTCCTTCAGCCGCAGATCCCGCCGAGCCCTTGCTCTTTCCATGGACTCGTAATGGGCAGCCAAGGCGGCGGCTTTAGTTAATTCCTCCTTAAAGGCGGCAGCCCGGACCTCCAGCTCCTTTTTCTGGGCTTCCTTGACAGCCGCAGTTCCCCCGAGGCTCTTCATTTCTTGCAGGAGAGCGTCTCTGTCATCAGCTCCGGCGGCGCGCAGCAATGCCAGCCGCTCGGTTTCCTCATCCTGCCGCTTGGCCTCCAACGCGTTCCACCGATTTTTTAATTCCTCCTGAAAATCGGAAAACCGCTGGGTCTTAAATAATTTTTTTAGGATTTCCTCCCGCTCGTCGGGCTTTGCCACCAGCAGCTTGCGGAAATCCCCCTGGGGCAGCAGGATTACCTGACAGAACTGGTTCGCATTCAGCCCGATCAGATCGGCCGCCGCTTCCTCTACACCGGTGCGAATCGAGGAAATTTCCTTACCCTCCTCCAACTCGGCTAGGGACGCCTGCATCGCCGCCTGCGTCTGCCCACTTCCCCGCTTTTTATCCACGTACTGCTCCGGCGCGCGGGTGGCGCGATAGGTTTTATTGCCTAAGGAAAACTCAAAAATAACCTCTGTCCTCACCGAGCTCGGCGCATAGTCGCTCCGCATGTCTGCGCCGGTCCTGTCGCCGGTAGTCTTGCCATAAAGGGCATAGCACATGGCATCTAAAATCGTTGTCTTCCCCGATCCGGTGGCTCCGCAGATGAGGAAAAGATTTCTGCCGTGAAGAGCAGAAAAATCAATGGTAGTCCGCCCTGCATAGGGGCCGAAGGCAGTCATAGTGAGCTTCAAGGGTTTCATCGCTCCGCCTCCTTTTTGTACACCGCATCCCACACCTGATTGGCAAGCTGCTCCTCGTCCTCAGTAAGCCCGCTCTCTCTGAATTGGCTCACAAATTTTTTGAAAATATCCTGATCGCTCATGGTTTCCAGATAAATGTCCCGCTTGCCGCTGTCCTCGCGGTAGCCCATATCCTGCACCACTCCGAGGGCATTAGGATATTTTGCCCGCAGCCTTGGCATAGCGTCGATGACAGGCTCCGAATCGGTGAGGATAATCTGTAAATAATCCGGCGACGATGGCACATCATCGTCCATGAGCTCCTTGAAGGTGCCTGTCATCTGCCGCACCTCATAGCGGGGCGTGAGCTCTTCAAATCGGCAGGACACATGGCCCGCATCATCTATTTGTCCCAGGATGACCCCTTTTTTCTGGTTCACCTCGCCGAAGGAATACCGCAGCAGACTGCCGGAGTATTGGATCGCCTCAGATTGGGCCGTCGTTTTCTGAGGGCCGTGCAAATGGCCCAGTGCGGTGTAGCAGAAGGGCTTGAACACAGCGTCAGAAATTCGGTCATAGCCGCCGATGGAAAGGGGCCGCTCTGATTCTGCCGGCGTGCCGCCTGCCGCGAACACATGGGCCACTGCCACCTTGCGGAGCTGTTTTTTCTCTTCTGGCAAAAGGGAAAGCCCATAGTCCACCATAGCCTGCTCCGCCTCTTCATAGGTGCGCACCTTGTCCGCATCGGGCAAGCCTTTATGATTTATCATCACCCGGACCCGGGCAGGATCCGCATAAGGCAGCGGAATCACTGCTACCTCGCCCCATTCGTCCTTGATATACACCGGCCGCAGCAATTCTAGGGGGCCGAAAATGTAGAGCCCCTGCCTCGACAAAAGGCGGCTTGCCACAGAGAGACGCTCCGCGCTGTCATGATTGCCGCTGATGACGATGAAGGGAATCCGCCGCTTGCCCACGATTTCCTCCGTCATTCTGTCGAAAAGCTCCACTGCTTCCTCCGGCGGAAAGGACCGATCGTACACGTCGCCTGCCAGAAGCACCACGTCCGGCTTTTCTCGGTCCAGCAGAGGAAGAAAACGGTTCTCCAAAAGCCATTCCTGATCCTCTGTCATGGCATGCTCCTTCAAAAGCTTTCCCAAATGCCAATCCGCAGTATGAATAAATTTCATAGCCTTTCCTTTCTATTTCACCAGCAGATACCCTGAGAAAGAGTAACCCTTTTCTTTTCGGAGCACCACCTCTTCAAAATAGAGCCGGCCCTCATCCTCGTCCCACATGAGAAGAGCGCTCTCATCCTTCATCTGGCGCCCCTGCTCCACGTAAGCAGCATAATCACCACCACGGAAGAGCACCTCTTTGTTTCCGGCGGGAATGTACATATCCCCTATGGGCTCGGTGCCATTCAGATGGAAGCGGTACACATGACTGTAACCGGACACAGGCATGTCCCACAGCTTACGGAAAATAGTAATCCTTTCGTCCCGTCCGTAATGGGTATCTACAAAGATCCGGAAATTATCGTCCTTGGAAAGCTGTTCCGCCACCGGGAAACGGAAGGCTCCCTCGCTGTAAAATACATAGGTATAGGCGCTCACAAGGGCGTCCTCATCTGCAGGAGACAGGGGCTTTTCTTTGCGAAAAACGCCGTCCTGCAGGAGTTGGTTTTCATTCAAAATGCGCTCCAGCCGCGCCCCCTGCTCGCGGACGGGAATATCAATGATATTCAGCGGCGTCAGGGTAAAAAGAAAAACAAGCAGCGCCGCCAGCCCGTAAAACAGATTCGTCCTGCGCCTTGCGATACCGGCTATGACGATGCACAGCGCAAAAAGATCACAGCCCATGGACACATAGCGGGCCGACGTCAGCCCATAGGCCGCATAACGGATATACACGCCATAGGCCTGCATAGTCATGACCGGCAGAAGGGCGATACCTGCCGCCGCCAGCCACATCTGATGTCTTTTTTCTCCCGTTTCAGACAGACAGAAATAAAAGAGCGCATACGCCAGAAGCGCAAAGGAAGCGAACCAATTCATCATTCCTTCAGGCATGCGGCCCAGATATACGATTTTCCCCATGTACAGATACAAAATGAGAAGCAGCGCCGCATAAAAGGGAAAGACCACCCGAGCCAAAAGGGTGAGCATGCCCCCGGCGGCCACAGTGTCTCCCTTTTTCGGGAGACAGGATAAAAAGGTGTTGAACCCAAAAATGGCAAAGGCGAAGGCAAAAGCCACATCGTACCAGTCGTTTGAAATCTCTGTAAGAAGGTTCTGAATGCCCAGCACCAGCACTGCGGCGGCTAAAAACGCAAGGGCCCCCATGCCAAGAGCTTCAAAAAACGACTGGAAAATGAAGGAAAAAAGCTGTCCCCTCACAGACCTTGCCAGTACCGCCATAGACAGAGCGGGCAAAATTAGAGCCATGCCTGCCACGTACATAAAGAAATAGTCAGTCATCGGCATGTAGCGGCAAAAGGAGAAGCTGATCAAAAGCACCGGAATGGGCGCAAAGGAAAGGGCGGTGCTCGTCATGTCCCGGCTTTCCCGATACAGCGTCCAAAACAGAGAAAATAAAGCGGTCAGCCCCAGAGAGACCATGATCTGCAGCGCCGTCTGACTTGCCTCGTCCCGGAGGGCTTCGTCCAAATAATCCACGGCAATACAATAAAAAAAGACGGTCAAAAAGAAAAGGAATGACAGCAGAGAGGCCGCGCGAAACCGCGCCAGCCCTCTAAGGCTCCGATAAATTCGTTCCTGTATCCATTGCTTCATACTATCTCCTTACGAAGAGAACGTAGCAGGGCGATTTCCTTTTTATACCCTGCCAGATCATTAGGGGTTTCCAAATAAAAGGGAAGGCTCGAAAGCTTCGGGTGATTGATGATGCGCACCATAGCCTCAAGGCCGATGGTCCCTTCCCCGATTTTTTCATGTCTGTCCTTATGACTGCCCATGGGATTCTTGTCATCGTTGAGGTGAATCGCCTTCAGCCTGTCCAGACCGATTATCTGATCCAATTCGCTTAGCACGTCCTTAAGATGATTCACAATATCATAGCCGCCGTCGTACACATGGCAGGTATCAAGGCAGATGCCCAGCCTGTCCTTTTGCTCCGCCTTCTCTATAATCTTCGCTAGCTCTTCAAAGGAGCGGCCCACCTCAGTCCCCTTGCCTGCCATAGTTTCCAGCAGCACCGTGGTGCGCAGCTCCTGGTCCATGGCAAAATTCAGCAAATCTGCAATCTGCGCTGCTGCGATTTCCGCGCCCTGCTTCAAATGAGCGCCGGGGTGCATATTGTACAGACAACGGGGAAGCCTCGACACCTTGGCCAAATCCTCCCGGACCGCCTCTTTTGCAAAGGTGCGGACCGATCCCTTTGTGGAGGCGCCGTTCATCGTGTATGCCCCATGACAAAGAATAGGACCGAAGGCGTGGGCCTCCATCCATTTCTCCAGCTCCGCCACGTCCGCCTCGTCCAGCGGCTTTGCCGCGCCGCCACGAGGGTTGCGCGGGAAAAATTGAAATGTATTCGCCCCAATGGACGTAGCCTCCTCCGCCATGTGACGATAGCCCTTAGTTACTGATAAATGACAGCCGATAATAAACATGACCTCTCCTTACCTGCTTTCTACCCTTCCGTATACCTGTATTATAGCAAAATGTCGCCTCTCTTAGTTTTAGCAGCGTTGTCTGCATCATGAAAAATTTTTAACGCCGCGTTCTTTTTTCCCTGCTGCTTTTATTTGGCAGCTTAAACAATTTATGCCACAAAAAAACTGCGCCTCAACGCAGCATTGAGCACGCAGCTTTGCAACGCTTATACTTTTTTGTGGCCCACATCCTCCGCTTTGACGAGACCCAGATAAATCCGTCCTATGATCCACGCCACGTAATCATCTACAGGCACTGGCGGCGTCCGCATGCCTTTCGGTATCAGCCGGGACAATCCCTTCGCGGGGTGATCCTTCCAATAGGCCGCTTCGCCCATTTCCGTGGTGTATCGTTCATTTACAAGGAGCACCGGAAGGGAGAGCCCTTCCTTTTTGAGCAGCTCCTCCATGCGGCGCTTCATGTCCTGATGCCGCGTCCCGTTTCCCATAATCACCGCCCGAGGTGTTTTTTCTGCAAGCCTAGGACGAATATTTTTCTCTAAGGCGGCGCTGGCAATGATGCCCTTCCAAAGAAGAGAGCCGTCCTCCTCTACAAGAGCCGCGCCGGTTTTATCCTTTCCCGGATCCATGGCAAGAATCATGAGCCCGCTCCCGTCCGCTCCACCTTCACGTCGATCAGAAGCGGCCCCTCGGAATAGGTATCCTTCTTCACAATGGCAGACAGCTTGCACTTCCCGCCGCATTCCTTCACCTGATTGATCACGCCCAGAAGCTCCTGTCCCTCCAGCTGACCGATGTTTCCTGTAATCGGATCCGGCAGCATACCCCGGCCTGTAGCAAACCGGTTCAAATCCTTCAAATATCGGAGTACCTGCATTTCGTAGCTCTTCAGCTCCTTGTATTGCTGCATGTCCTGCGTGAAAATGACCTCGCCCTTGCCGAAAATAAGCTTGTTGTCATACACGTCGAATTCCACCACTGCCGGCTCGCCCAAAATCAAATTGCCTGCTGCCACTACCCGGACCAGCTTTTTATTCTCTGCGCCGGTGACCTCATTCACCGCCCGATCAAAGGCCTCCTGAGGAATGCGCACAAGGTAAGCGTTTTCATCGGTGATGTTCATTCGATCCTTGAGCATGTTATTGATGTCATTCAAAATGCTTGCGAGAACCTGCTCAGACTGTTCACGGGTCATACCGCCGTCTACCACCGCATCAGTCAAGACCTGCCCCGCCCGGAATACGACCGTTCCTTCCCGGATAGCGGTGATGCCGGAAATCAGGGTCTCCTTTTCGTGATTCAGCTTGTCAATATTTCCAGTGAGCTCATTTCTTGTAGCCTCCAGCTCGGCAATTTCCTCCGCTGACCGGGCCACGCCTTCTTTCGCTTCATCGTAGGCAGCCTGTACCGATGCCAACTCCGTCTCCATATAGGCCCGCTGGCTTTCGACCCGCTCCAGTTCCTTCGTGCGCATCGCCAGATCAGTCTTGCCCTGCTCCAGCTCTTTATTTTTTTCTTGGATTTCCCGTCCGAGAGAATCCATTTCTGCATGAAGCTGGCTCAAGCCAAAGAGAGCCACCCGCACATTTTCATTCAGCACTGCCAACACTGCCACGGTCATGGTGGAAATTAAAATCCCCGAAATAATTGTGACGATGACCGATGTGTACCGGGGACGCAGCCCAAAAAGGGTGAGCCGTTTCTTGCCCACCTTGGATCCGATCTTATCCCCTAAAAAGGCGATGATCCCGCCCATAGCCATAAGGGTTATAAATATAAGCGCGCCGATAAACATAGCTGCCCTCCTCCGGCATCATATGCTGTAAATGCATTAAAAGGCAGGAGGCCTCCCGCCTGATCTGTTTTATTTGTTGGCTCTGTGAATGAGCACGCCTCCCACAACAAGGGCAATCAAATTAGGCAGCCATACCGCAAGAGCCGGCGGCATCACATGGCCCTTCCCCATCGCTTCAAGGAAGGTCATGATGGCGTAGTACAAGAAAATAATAATCACTGACAGGCCGAACCCAATGGAAGAGGACGAGCGTTGCCGCTGCACTCCGAGAGGCGCCCCGACGATAGCAAATACAAAGCTTGCCATTGGAAGAGAGAACCGGCGATGGATTTCCATCCACAGATTGGTCGTGTCCTCATGAGCCGCGGTAAAGGCGGTCACTGCGTCCAGCATTTCCCGGATGGTCATTTCATCAGGGTCCTTTTTTTCCTGCTGCACTTCCTCCGGCGTCTGGGTATAGGGAATGATCTGCCGTTTAAAATTCAGCACCCGCTGGGTCCCATCCTCTGCAGACAGATCATAAATCGTCCCGTCCTCCATGGTCCACCGTCCGCTTTCCCAGACTGCCCGCGGCGCTTTTTCCATGCGAATCACCTTTTCATTGTCAAACTCCTGAATGGTGACGTTTTGAAGCTCCCTTGCCTTCGGGTCGTAGCGGCGGGCATAGAGAAGATGAGAAATCTGACCGTCCTGCACATCTCTGAGGACGATGTGATCCGTTACCCCGGGATTCATGTTATTTTTAATTTCCACATTGACCGTGTACTGGTATTGATTGTTTGCCCAAGGCACCACAAATTCGTTGAATGCCACCGCGCAAACGCTGATAATGAGCGAGGTAATGAATACGGGCATCGCAAGCCGAGTGAAGCTCTGCCCGGAGGTACGCATAACAATCAGCTCGCTGGCGCCGGACAGCCTTGAAATGCACATCAAGGCTCCCATGAGTACCGCCATGGGGAAAGTGTACACTACGATCTGCGGCAGGGCGAGGAAAAACATTTTCACTGCCGCCAGTGTAGACGCTCCGTAACGGGTGATATAGCTTGCAATTTTTAAAAGCGTGTCCGACCCGAGAAATATCGCTGTAAAAGCAGCGACACCGAATAAAAAAGGTCCTAGGAATTCGCTTAATATGTACTTGTCCAGCCGGCGCATCGGAATTCCCCTTTTTTATAAACAAACATCATAGGCTGAAGTTGGCTCCCAGATAAAATTTTCTTGCCAGCGGATTATCCGCCACCTCCCGGGAAGTGCCCTGCAGAAGAATTTTTCCCTCTGACAGGATATACGCCCGATCCACAATGCGTAACGTTTCTCTTACATTGTGGTCGGTGATCAGTATTCCGATACCTCTCGTTTTCAAATGAAGCACCACGCTTTGAATATCCTCCACCGCCAGCGGATCAACGCCGGCAAATGGCTCATCCAGAAGAATGAAGGAGGGATTCAGCGTAAGAGAACGGGCAATTTCCACGCGGCGACGTTCTCCGCCGGACAGCGCATCTCCCCGGGTATGCCGTACGTGGGCGATATGAAATTCCTCCAGCAGCTCATCTGTAATCCGCTCCCGGTCTACCGGGGTAAGCTCCTTCCTCGTTTCCAGAAGGCAGAGAAGATTATCCTCCACTGTCATTTTGCGAAATACCGATGCTTCCTGGGGAAGATAGCTGATCCCAAAGCGGTTCCTCTTGTGAATGGGCATGCCCGACAGAGACACGCCGTCCACCTTCACGTCGCCGCCGTCCGGCGCAATCACGCCGACGATCATGTAAAAGGTGGTTGTCTTTCCAGCGCCGTTCGGTCCTAAAAGGCCGACAATGGTGCCCTGCTCCACCTCAACATTTACATCATTCACCACGACCCGGTCACCGTAACGCTTGACCAGACTATGCGTTTCTATTTTCATTGCGCAGTATCTCCGCCGGAGGCGCGGGTATTGGTGATGGTCAGGGTGCTGCGCCCGTTTGTTTCCACCATCTGATCCGTTTCATGCATTACAAGCTCCGGCCCATCAAAGGAGTTTCCATTCTGCGTGGCATGGGCATTCCCTGTCAGCACAAGGGTACCGTCATTCCCATCCCGCCCTGTCCGGGTATAGACCGCCCTATCTCCATAGCCGGTCATGTCATGCAGGTCGCTTTGGAAATATACGCCGCCGTCCGCTACGATGCGGATCTCATTCAAATTCCCTTCGATATGCGGCGCGAAGACGCTCCCGTCAGGGGACTCCAGATACCCGTTCCCGCTAATAACTCCGTAACCGGTATCTGAGTTATAAGTGACATCGTCTCCTTTTAGCACCCGTCCCTGCACGGTATCATGCATCACTACATTTCCGATGCCTCGGGCAGTTTTATCGGTATACAAAAACATTTCCCCGCAGGTCATGGTGACGCTGTCCTTTTTGTAGGAAACCCCGCCGGTCAGGTGGGCCGTCCTGTCTTCAAAATGATACTCGCCGCTCTCGCCTGTAATAACAGCACCCTCATTGGCATGAATGACTACATTTCCCGTGGCAGTAGCAATCTTTGTCCTGCCGTCATAGGTCAGAACATCTGCGGTAATGTCATCGGCTAGAGCCGATGAGACGCCCAGTACAAAAAACAGGGCCGCCGCCATCAATATCTGTGTGCCCTTCATTCTCCACCCTCCTTATCTGCCAGCCGGGCATTTCCTTTTGCTTCGATTCGTTCCAACATCCGATCGGCCTTAAAAGACTCCGCTGTCAGCACCCGGCCGTTTCTTTCGGCACTAAAATGCCGGTCTGACGATAAAATTTGAGTCTTCCCGTCGTAATGAATATTGTCCCCGCGGTAGATCATGCCATCTGCGGTTTTCCCTTCCACATGTCCAGTAATGTCCACTGTTTTTTCTTTTTGCTTCAGCATCCCCGAGTCGCCAGTCACATGAAGCTCATTGCCGTCCTTGGAAAAATAAATCTCCACTCCATCCATGCGGATCGTGTTTTTATCATTGTCCATCTTAACATGGGCGGCCTTCAATTTCCATACAAGCTGACCGTCGGTCTCTTCCTTAAGATCCAGATTATCAAACTCCATGGCCGAGGGCGGCAGCGTTTGTTTCTGATCCGTCCCGGTTCCGGAAAAAAGCAAATAGTATGCCAGCGCCACCAGCAGAATGACAAGCACTGTCAGAATGAGCGATTTATGTTTTCTCATAGGCAGTCCCCTCATTATTCTTTGCTTCTCTGTGGAACAGAGACACTAGGGCATCCTTCTCGCCCATAGTCATTTGGCGAAACAGCTTGATGTCCTCCGGCTTAGTCCAAAATAAATGCTGAAACCAGAGCCAATCCTCCGGATAGTCCCGGATAAAACTTTCCATGACTGATGCCATTTTTTGGGAGTTGGCCAGCAGATCCTTCTCCTTGTCCCCTGTGTCCTCATAAAAGAAATGGGGGAGCACCCGAATCGTATGCCCCGGCTTGTTTTGATTCCTCGTGATAAAAATAGGAAGGATAGGCGCGTTAAATTTTTTTGCAAACACGGCAGGTCCCTGTGGAAATGAAAAGATGCGGTTCATAAATGCAACAGGAACCCCCGATTCATCCCCATCCTTGTCAGACAGAAACCCGAGAATGTAGTTTTTTCTCATCGCCCGAGCTGCCGCAATCATTTCATAGCCACCGGTGCCGGTAAGAAAAATATGCTGCCCTGCCTCGGCACGATAAGCATTGATCATTTTCATCAGCGCTGCATCCTTCTGTTTTTTCCCGATCGCTGATGTGTCATAGCCGTGAAGCGCAAGGCCTGCGCCGAGCCATTCCCAGTTTCCCATATGCGCCGTGAGTCCAACAATGCCCCGCTTCAAGGCATACGCCGCCTCAAGATATTCCGGGTGGTTAATGGTGACATAGG
This sequence comes from Dialister sp., assembly GCA_034180505.1. Classification (GTDB taxonomy): domain Bacteria; phylum Bacillota; class Negativicutes; order Veillonellales; family Dialisteraceae; genus Dialister. The sequence continues at coordinate 82,666 of JAXFOE010000017.1, read as the reverse complement.
AATTGATACGCGCCTTCTCCCGGCAGAGTCTTGGCATGTAGAGCATTTCCAGCACAGACATGCCGATGTGCTGATAGACCTGCTGTAGCAATTTTTCTGCCGCTGCTCTGTCCACGCCCATGCCGGTCATGATCTGCTCAAGCCCTCTTTTTTTCTGTTTCTCTATGCGGTTCAAGATGAAGGGACCCAGAAGGCGCCCGATGGAGAGCACCCGTTCATAGGAAAGGGTGCATATGAATGCGCTCAATCCTTTAAGAATCCCGTATCGCAGGCCGTAAAACATGAAACTACTCCTTACCTTGTATCGTTAAAATCATTGACGAAGCTCGTCCGGCTTCACTTGACCGAAGAATGCAACCGCCTCGTCCCACCGGCTTTGCGCCTTCATAATCGCTTCTATAAATTCCCGGGCTGCACCCTGTCCGCCGCCTACCTTGGCTATGAAATCCGCCGATGCCTTTGCCTCTGCCGCTCCGTCTGCAGGCGTTCCTGCAAAGGCAGATCGTTTGAGAAGAGGAATATCATTCAGATCATCGCCCATATAGGCGGCCTGCTCCCAAGAGAGCCCGCATTCCTTCAGCTTGCCTTCCATGGCGGCCACTTTATCTCTTGCGCCCATGACGACAAAATCCATGCGCAATTCTCTGGCCCGCTGCAGGACTGCCTGGGACGCGCGTCCTGTAATAAGGCCGGTCCTGTATCCCATGCGATGAGCCAGACTGATGGCAAGGCCGTCCTTCACGTGAAACAGCTTCCACGCTTCCCCGTCAAGACCAATGGCCAAGGTGCCCGGCGTCAGTGTGCCATCCACATCGAAAGCTATGAGCTTTATTTTTTCTGCGGCTCTCATTACATCACTCCCTGCCGAAGCAGATCCGTAATGTGCACCATGCCGATGGCCTTCATCTCATCATCTACAACAGGCAGTACCGTAATGGGATGAGGCTGATGCTTTTCCATCAAGCGAAGCGCCTCTGCAGCCAAACGGTCTGCAGTAATCGTCATAGGCGCCTTTGTCATCACCATCTGCACATTGAACGAAAGGAATTCCACTCCCTTCTCAAGTCCCCGGCGCACGTCTCCGTCAGTCAGAAGCCCTAGCAAATATCCCTCTGCGTCAGTGACAGACACAGCGCCAAGACCTTGGGCTGTCATGGCAAAGAGCGCATCCTTGACAGTTCTGTCGCCGGAAATAATCGGGTTATCTGCCCCGGCATGCATGACCATGTCCACCGTGAGAAGAAGCTTTCTTCCAAGGGATCCGCCGGGATGAAAAACTGCAAACTTATCGGCTGTGAAATGATGGCGTTCCATCAAGCTCACTGCGAGGGCATCTCCTAGGGCAAGGGCTGCCGTAGTTGAGCTTGTCGGCGCGAGACCGAGGCTGTCCGCCTCCCTGTCAACGCCGGCATCCAAGACAACGTCCGCATTATTTGCAAGGGTGGACTTTGTTTTTCCAACAATGGCAATCAATCTGGCACCGATTCGTTTGATCGATGGAAGAATATTTAATATTTCCCCGGTCTCCCCGCTATTTGAATAGGCAATCACCACATCGTCAGCGGTGATCATACCTAGGTCGCCGTGAATGGCCTCTGCCGGGTGCATGAAAAAAGAAGGAGTTCCGGTGCTAGCCATAGTGGCAGAAACCTTACGGGCAATGTGTCCGGATTTCCCCATTCCAGTCAGAACAACTCTTCCCGGTGATTCTTCAATCAGGACGACCGCCCTTTCAAAACGAACGTCCAGCTTATCTGCCAGAGACGCAACGGCTCTGGCCTCGTCACGAAGAACTCTTGACGCGATTTCTATGACCGGCATGACTCCTCCTATATGGTAAATGGATCGAGTAAAGGCTTCTCTACTATTATACAATACGTCCCTTGCGGGCCGATGATGCTACTTGTCGTGCTTCACGATGTCATTGATGGCAATCAAATCAGTAAGCAATGCTTCCAGCGACGAGAGATAGAGCATGTTCGTCGCATCTGACAACGCTTCCGGCGGATTGTCATGAACCTCCATAAAGAATCCGTCCACCCCGGAGGCCGCCGCCGCCCGAGCCAGATAAGGAATAAATTCACGCTGCCCCCCGGTCGAGGTCCCCATACCGCCCGGAAGCTGCACGCTGTGAGTGGCATCAAAAATCACAGGATAGCCGAACTGACGCATGATCGGGAAAGACCGCATGTCCACCACCAGATTGTGGTATCCAAAGGAGGCGCCTCGTTCTGTGACGGCCAGATTTGGATTGCCGGCCTCCTCCATTTTTTCAATCACATTTTTCATATCCTCCGGCGCCATGAACTGTCCTTTTTTCACGTTCACCGGCTTCCCTGTTTTTGCCGCGCCGTATACCAGATCGGTCTGGCGGCAGAGGAAAGCAGGGATCTGCATCATATCCAGCACCTTGGCTGCCGCGTCGAGCTGGCTCACATCATGCACATCAGACAGTACAGGCACCTGCAATTCTTTTTTGATCGCTACCAAAATTTCGAGCCCCTCTTCAAGGCCCGGACCCCGAAACGAATGGTATGAGGATCGGTTCGCTTTATCAAAGGACGCTTTGAAGATATAAGGGATGTTCAATTTTTCACAGATCTTTTTGATTTCCCGCCCGATCATCAGCGTCCGGTCATAGCCTTCAATCACGCAGGGGCCGGCAATTAAAAACAGGCAGCTTCCGTCAAGGGTAAGATTTCCTACTTGAATGGTTTTCATAGGTGATTCCTTTCAAAATACTCGTTCGCTTTTTTTAAATCCTCTTCCGTGTCAATCCCGATGTCATCCGTATCTGTCACGATCACTCCAATGGCGTGTCCTGTCTCCAGTGCCCGGAGCTGCTCCAGAGACTCTGTTTTTTCAAGGGGCGTCTGAGAAAGAGAAGCAAACTCTTGTAAAAATTCCTTCCGATACGCGTAAATACCCACATGCTTCAGCGGCGGCATTGCAAAATTATGCCGCGGATACGGAATGAGGGAACGGGAAAAATAAAGCGCCCTTCCCTGTCTGCTGACCACCACCTTCACTGCCGACGGATCGTCATACTCGTCCTCGGCAAGGGGCGTGGCTACAGTACCCATGGCAAGGGTGCTATCCTTCATGAGCATCTCTGCCAGCTGATCAATGACCTTAGGATCAATCATCGGCTCATCGCCCTGCACATTAACGATGATATCGTACTCAGGAAGAGCGGCGCTGACCTCGGCCAGCCGATCGGTCCCGGTGGGATGACTTTCCGCAGTCATGACCGCCTTGCCACCGAACTGCTCCACCTCTTTTTTTATCGCATCGTGGTCCGTAGCAATGATGACCGCCTCCGGGATACGTGCCTTGGAAGCCTGCTCATACACCCGGTGAATCAGCGTCTTGCCTCCAATCATCCGAAGCGGTTTCCCCGGCAGCCGTGTCGAGCCATAACGGGCAGGAATAATGCATACTGCTTTCATAGAAACGCCTCCCATCTCTGCTTTATGCCTTCTTCTCCTTCATCGACAAAGGAAAACTCCATAAGAAACACATCGATGCCCATTTTGAGCGCCCGGGTCTGCTTGAGATGGATCATTTTGACTGCGTCCTTTTCAGTGATCAGCAGCCGGCCCTGTTCTGAAAGATCTTTGTCTGAAAAATCCTCCCCCCCGGCACCAAAATATTTCGAGTATTCACGGCATGCCATCTCCCACAAGGAAAGAATGTCTTTCTCTCTAAATTTATAATGATCCGGGTAATCTCTGCAGGCAAGAAGAGGGTATCCCATTTTTTTTACGCTCTCCTCCACTGAGGCAGGATTCCCGAGAGCAGTCACAAGGATGTATTGCGGCGACCGGTCCGGCAAAATGAGAGCGGCCTCGTTGCGCTCCTGCCAGTCCCCAAAAGGTAGCACGCCCATTGGTTTATGGATCGCTTTCAAAACAGGTGCTGCTGAATTATATTGAGCCAGCGTTTCTGTAATTTTCGTCAGTTGGCCATCAGCAATCAGATCACTTTTTGTAATAATGAACACATCTGCCCGGGCCAATCCTTCCAAGGGCTCTCGCAGCAGTCCCCGGGGAAGCACGTGGCCGTAGCCAAAGGGATTGGTACCGTCAATGAGGACAATGTCTAAATCCCGTTTCATTTTCCAGTACTGAAAGCCATCGTCCAACAGGAGCACATCAACGCCAAGCCACTTGCCTCTCTCCGCCGATTTCACTCTGTCCTTACCAACAAGAACAGGCACTCCGGGAAGACGGGCCGCGATCATATAAGGCTCATCGCCAGCGCTCTCCGGTGAAGCCAGAAGATCTTCACCATTAGATACAACGCCACCATCATGCTCCATTTGCCCGCCGTATCCACGGCTGATAATCGCCGGGTGGTATCCCTCTTGCATGAGCATCTGGGCCAGCCTGATAATGCACGGCGTTTTTCCCGTGCCCCCCGTTGTAATATTTCCTACGCTTATCACTGGAAGCCCTGCATCTCTTGCAGAAGCTGTCTCCTTTTCTTTTCGGAAAAGAACCCCTTTTTTATAGAATACCTCAAGAGAGGACATTATTTTTCGAAGCCCTGCGGCAATACAGCTTGTATTCTTACCGCTCATAGCAGACAGCGCATAAGCCTCCAGCTTTCTTTCTGCGGATTGGTTTCCTTTTTTTAGCGCCGCTCTTTCATCATGTATCATGAGCTCCTCCCAAATGAACCTTGTATTCCTTCAGCAGCACCCGGAAGGCTTCAATATTTCTAAGGGTGGCTCCCTGATTTTCGTGAACCACATCTAGCGCCGCCTTTCCCATCTGCCTGATTTCATCAGGATGATCCAGCAGCGAAAGTAGAGTGTCCGTAAACTCCCTCTCATTCTGGCACATGCGGCACACACCCCGGCTGGACAGGAGCTCAAATATTTCTTGGAAGTTGAACATGTAGGGTCCTACGAGTACCGGTTTCCCATGCGCCGCAGGCTCGAGAATATTATGACCGCCTACCTTGACGAAGCTGCCGCCCACAAAAACTACGTCCGCCAGACTGTACAGGCGGCCCAACTCGCCGATAGTATCAAGAATAACCACCTGCGCACACTTGCCGTCATCCTCGTCGCTGCCCATTTTGGAGCGGCGAAGGACAGAAAAGCCATACTGCTTCACCATGAACCGCACTGACGGCGCCCGAGTTATTTCCCGGATGGCTAAAAGGAGTCTCGCCTTGGGATGGGTCTCCAGCACCTTGGCAAAAGCCTTCATCAAAATTTCTTCTTCTCCCGCATGGGTGCTGCCAGCAGCAATCACTGGCCCATCATTGCCAAAGCGGAATTCCTGACGGAGGGAATGCTTGTCCTCCTCAGACACTATGGCGTAGGTCTGATCGTATTTCGTATTGCCTGTGATGGTCACCCGCTCCGGAAGGGCGCCCATGGAAATAATATGCTCCTTGTCCACGTTGGACTGCATGCAGAATTTTTGGATCTGCAGCAGCATGCGAGACGTAAATCCCCGCACCAGTGAATACCGCTTCATAGAATTATTGGATATTCGCCCGTTCATCATCATCACCGGGATATGCTGCCGCCAAGCTAGCCGAAGGAAATTGGGCCAAAGTTCGGTCTCGATTAAGATGATCGCTTTAGGATTTATGATATTGACGATGCGGCTGGTAATGACCGGAAGGTCGAAAGGGAAAAATATATGACCGTCTGCCTCGGGAATGATGCGCTGCGCCATCCGATGGCCCGTGGCAGTGACAACGGACACCACAACCATTTCGTCAGGGTATGCCTTTTTCAACTCCCGCACGATAGGACTGGCAGCTACCACTTCTCCCACCGAGGCCGCATGCACCCATATAGCGTTATGGTAAGCGATTTTTTCAAGCGTTGGCGTCGGCATGACACCGGCACTCTGCTTAAGCCGGTCACAGAAGCCTTCTTCAAAAATCAGCCGGTATATGAGAATCGGCACCTGAAGTATCCAGTACGCCACAAGGCAGATATTATAAACCCAATACACTTATGTTTCTCCTTCCGGCACAGCCGCGGCGGACATAGTGTAGAGCTCGTAGTAGAGCCCGCCCTTATCCATCAGTTCTTCATGCGTTCCGTGTTCCTCAATGACTCCCCTGTTAAGAACCAGAATCTGATCCGCATTTTTTATGGTAGACAGGCGATGAGCAATCACAAAGGAAGTGCGGCCCACCATAAGCTTGTCCAGCGCATCCTGAACAACCTTTTCACTTTCCGTATCCAATGCCGATGTTGCCTCATCAAGAATCAGGATGGCCGGGTTTTTTAAAATCGCCCGGGCAATGGCAATCCGCTGGCGCTGGCCACCGGAAAGCACAAGCCCCCTATCTCCCACTTTCGTGTCAATCCCGGCGGGAAGGCTCTTGATAAATTTTTCCGCATTGGCTGCCCGAATCGCTGCCCACACCTCTTCATCAGTAGCGTCCAGACGGCCGTAAAGGACATTGTTTTTAATGGACGTATTGAACAGGAGCGTGTCCTGTGGCACAAGGCCGATGTGCTCTCGGAGAGACCCGACGGTCACATCCCGCAGATCCTGCCCGTCAATCAGAATCTGGCCGCCATCAATTTCATAAAATCGAGGGAGTAGATTGGCAATGGTGGATTTTCCTGCGCCCGACGGGCCAACAATAGCGATGGTTTCGCCGGGGTTTACTTTGAAGGACAAATCATTCAAAACCGGATGTCCCTCTTCATAGGCGAAGGTCACATGCCGGGCTTCCACCTCCCCCTTGGTTAGGTATAGGGGCTTTGCCCTGGCATCGTCCTGTACCTCTTCGGGGGTGTCCAAAATATCAAAAATACGATCTGCCGCACCGAGGGACCGCTGAATATTTCCGTAGCTCTCCGCCATACGCTTGATCGGGTTAGCCAGATTGATGGCATAAATCAAAAACGCGATCAACTCACCGGTAGTCATGATCTCATCGATAACCGACACACCACCGTACCAGATGATAACCGTAATAGCCAGAGCTGCTAAAAACTCAACAACCGGAGTAAGCTGGCTCTGCTGACGGATGGTCCGCACCGAGGCTGAAAAATTAGATTGATTGACCTGCGCGAATCGTTCATCCTCATAGGCTCCGCGGTTAAAGCTCCGAATAATGCGCACGCCGGAAATGGTCTCCTGTAGCATGGACGTCACATCGGCCAGCTTTTCCTGCACGCTCTTTCCGGAGGAATGCAGTTTCCCTCCAAAAAACTTAATCGTCAGCGATACCAGCGGCACAATGACAAGACAAAGTACGGTCAGCTTCCACTGCAAATAAATCATAGATGCAAAGGAACCTACCAAAATGGCACTTTCCTGCACCATCTGTATGAAATCGAGTGTCATAGAGGTTTGCACCGCCGCAATATCGTTGGTGAGATTGCTCATGATCTCGCCGGTCCGGCGCCTGTCATAATATGCAATGGGCAGCTTCTGCAAATGGGCATACAGCGTATCCCTCAGATCCCGGATGACTGCCTGCCCGACATATCCCATGAGGTAGCGATGCGCAAAGGTGGTAGCTCCCCGCAGGAAAAAGACTACAATAATTGCCACGAGGATGAGGTACAGCATTTGAAGATTTTTATCTTCCAGCACCTTATCGATAACATCCTTGATGATCCAGGGGACAAACAGATTGGTCAAGGCCACGCCGAGCATGCAAAGCACTGACGCAATCAGCCGCTTCCAATAGGGCTTAAGATACGTCAAGAGCCTCTTGTAGCTGTTTAATTTACTTTTTTTCGTTTCCATAAGGGGCTCCTGCTGTATTTAAAACAAGGCGGGCGGTACGCGCTACAGCGCCTCCCGCTCCAACAGCTTCTCTGACCGCCTGTAGCTCACAGATATTTTTTTGCCGCTTCTCTTCATCAGTTAACCAAGAAAGAGCAAGCCTTGAAACGGTTTCCGGGTTAACTGCATCCTGCAAAAGCTCCAAGGTGACTTCCTTCCCGAGAAGAATATTCGGAAGCCCTGCGTATTGAATCTGCACCAGAAGCTTTGCTAGGATCCAAGTGACTCGAGACAGTCGGTAGACAAGAATCGTTGGCAGCTTCATCAGCGCCGTTTCCAGCGTAGCCGTGCCGGAGGACGCAATGGCCACATGACAGATGCTCATCAGGTCATACTGTTTTTCCGTGGTGACCTGAATGTCCAGATCCGGCGCCTGCTTTAGGAAAGGTTTGAGAAATTCCTTTGAAATCGTTTCAGCCCTAGGTAAAAAAAATTGGGCTTCTGTTTCTTTATGAATCCTTTTGGCCGCCTCAAGCATGATCGGAAGCAGACCGCTTACTTCATTTTTCCGGCTCCCCGGCATAAGAAGGACTCGTTTCCTTTCGGAGGTCGCTTTGAAAAAATGCATCGCCTCATCACGACTCATGGACGGCTTCACTGTGTCTGCCAGAGGGTGGCCCACAAAGGTGACCGGCGCTCCTGCTTCCTGATACGCCTTGGCTTCAAAGGGAAAAATGGACGCCACCTGCGTCACATCACGAACGATATTTTTTGCCCGGCTCTTATGCCATGCCCAGATCGTTGGGGCAATGTAGTACACCACAGGGATCCCCAACCCCTTGGCCACATGGGCGAGCTTCATGTTAAAGCCAGGATAATCCACGCACACAAGCACGTCAGGCTTCCGCGTTTCCATTTGCCCCTTCAAGAAAGAACGGAGCCGAAAAAACAGGGGAAGATGGCGGATGACCTCAAACATGCCGATAATACCAAGATTTTCTATATCATAGATAATCTCCACGCCGGCCCGTCTCATAGAAGCGCCACCCATTCCAAAAAGCTCTGCCTGAGGGGTTTCTTTTTTTATTTCCGCTGCCAACGCGCCAGCATGCATATCTCCCGACGCCTCCCCAGCCGATATCATGATCCTCATGGCGCGTCCTGCTCCACTGCAAGGATCACAAGCCCTCTCCGATTTGCTTCCTCCAGTGCTTCCTCTTTTTCAGCAAACAAGGTACGCCTCGCTTCTATAGCAAGGACCTGGCATTTCCCTTCCACCATGGATCGTATTGTGGTCAGACCTATAGCAGGCACGTCAAAGCGCGAGTCCTGCATGGGCTTGGCCGTTTTAACTACCACCGCACCTTCTCTTGCCAGCATGCCGCCCCGCTTGATGCACGCGTCAGTGCCTTCAATCGCCTCCACTGCCATAACAGCCTGATTTTTTACAACCACCGTCTGCCCCAAATCAAGACCGCCGATGGCTTTTGCCGCGGTAAACCCAAACCGGATGTCCGCCATCTGCGCCTCGGTGGGCTTCTTCTTTGTAAATACCTGTGGCCCCGGCATAAGAGGCTTCATATATTTCGTCTGATCCAAAACGGTGAGCCCGTCTCTGGTGAGCTCATCCACAATGGTCAGCGTCAGTGTGTCATCTTTAAAATCCAGCGTGCGGAGACGGCCAAGAAGCTTCAGCGCCCGAAAATCCGGCAGTGGATGCTCCTTGAACAGCCATTCCTTGGTGACCTTGCCAAGCATTGTTACCTCTTTAACTCCCTCCTGCTTCAGGGTGTTGATAATTTTATTCGGCCTGAAGGCGCTGATTTCATAATAGCTGTCCGCCATAGCCTTCAGCCGCTCATCTATGCCCGGAATCAGCGCGATGCACACCACCTGATATCCCTGCAGCTGGGCTGCTTTTATAAATTCTACCGGCAGTGTTCCCACACCGGCCAGAAGTCCGACTCGTTCCATGAAGGTACCCCCCGGAATGATTGGATACCGGAATTTTCAAATGAACCCCGGTCATTCTGTATTTTATTATTCTACCATATAGCTTGTCAGTTTCGCAGATTTCATCACTACCCAAACACATTGGCGAAGGCGCCTCTCATGCGGAGAAATATATCTGTGTAGTCAGGAATGAAACGATCCAGCATTTGCGCCACCTCGGCAAAATCTTTTTTTGAGACCCGTATTTCCCTTGTGCCAAACTGATAGTCTCGGAAAGTTTTTAAAAGCCCCCGAGCGCCTTCGGTAAGAGCATATCGCTCTGCCACCTCGTCTACAGAGGGATCAAAGCCTGCCAGCGTCAGTAAACGGACCGCTGCCGCAAAGGCGGTGATAATCTTGTTCTTAAGCGCATTTTGCCGCACCGCTCCCTCAAGGACAGCAAACGCTTCCCGGTCTGTCTGAAAGGGCGGGTAAGCCTGCAATACAATTTCAAGCACGTAATACCATGCGTTCATTTCTTCCATTGAAAACTCAATCATCCCGCCGTTGTAAGTCCCTTCGTATTGAGACAGTAGCGACGTTTCCTCGGAAAGGCGGAATGTACCCTCGATACAGGACAGGGGCATGATGGCTCCCGTGCCACAACGGGCAAGGACGCCCTTAGAAATAAAAACCGAAAGGCGGCCATACTCTTCGGTCAGCAGGTCTGCCATTTTCCCGCCGGAGGGCATTTTTTTCTCCCGCAGTACGATGGCTCTGCTACCGGCTGTTTGCATGAACCGCCTCCGGCAACCGCTCCGCCTTCACCCGAACAATTCGGAATCCGTCCATGCAAAGCACTGTAAATTTCCAGCCCTGGAAATCAATGGCGTCCCCTGCCTTTGGAATCCGTTCCAGTCGGGAAAAAACAAACCCGCCTATGGTGTCATTGGTTTCATCCTCATCAATTGGCACTGAAAGACGCTCGGCCACATCCTCTATAATGACCGTACCATCAAACTCATAGGCACTGTCCGCAAGGCGCACGATTTCAGGGGGTCTTGCGTCAATGCCCTGCGGGATCTCGCCGACCAGTTCCTCTACCAGATCCTCCAGCGTCACCAAACCCACAGTGCCGCCGTACTCATCAACAATGATGGCCCGATAAATCCGCCGGTTCCGCATGAGTTGAAGCAATGCCGGCGCCGGCATCACCTCGGGGACGGTCAAAATTTCCCGCATGATGTGTTTTAGATTGGCCTCACCCCGAAGAAGGCTTTCCAAAAAATCCTTCACGTGAATGAAGCCAAGAATATTGTCCTTGTCCTCAATAAAAACGGGGTAGCATGAATGGTGCGCCTTTGATATGACCCGGCGCATCTCCCGCATATCTGATTCATAATCAAGGGCTACTACATCGCTGCGGGGAATCATCACGTCCTTGACAAAGAGATCAAAAAAATCAAAGGAGTTTTTGATGAGCATATTCTCCAACGCGTTGAGCCGCCCGCTCCGATGGCTTTCCTCGACTATGCACCGGATTTCATCCTCGGAATAGGTGAAGTTTACCTCATCTCGGAGAGGAATTTGTTTCGCGTTAAAAATTTTCCGCACCAAGAGGAGCCCTGTCACAATAAAAGGGCGGAACAATTTACGGGTGAACCTGATCACCCAGGTATGCGCCACCAGCTCCTGCAGAGGATACACGAGAGATACCGCGCCGGGAACCTGTATCGTCGCGATCCAGTAAACCATGATGCAGAGGGTAAAAAAGAGAATGCCCAGCACTGCCTGAGCAAGCATGGACAAAGGATAGCCCATATCCGCCGAAACCAGAGCCAGTGTGAGCCAGAGCCGGTACACTGCAAAGGAATAGAGTCCGGCGCACACAAGAAATCCCAGTTGAGTGCCTGCCAGTACCGCTGATGTGTCCTTGTAATAGGGCGACACCTTGGCAATCAGCCCCGGATCCTGCTCGTCATTGTCCTCGATATATTTTTTTCGCATCCGGGCAAAGGAAACCTTCGTAATGATGCAGAATCTGTTAAACACTGCCGCCATGAGGGCAAGCGCCAGATAGATGCCGACCCATTGAAGATGCGTGCTGATAAGTCATTCCTCCTGTCTGACCTTACTTATGCTCCTTATATCCCAGCTCCCGCAGGACATATTCCTTATTCTTCCAATCCTTATTGACCTTGACCCACAGATCCAGATAAACGGGAGCGCCGATCAGGTTTTGTATTTCCTGCCGGGCTTCCTTCCCGGCGGCCTTCAAAACAGATCCCTTGCTTCCGATAATGATCCGCTTCTGGGATTCCCGTTCCACATAAACGGTGCAACGGATATCCACCTTCCCATCGTCCTCTTCAGTGAACTCCTCTGTGAAAACGCCAATGGCATGCGGCACCTCTTCCCGGGTGCGGGTAAGAAGCTTTTCCCTCACAATTTCCTGCACGAGAATCCGCTCCGGCTGATCTGTAACCATATCGTCCGGAAAATATTTCGGCCCCTCCGGCAAATAGGTCTCAACCACCTTCAAAAATGTATCCAGATTATCGCCGGTCACCGCAGAGAGCGGGATGGTTTCCGCAAAATCATAGAGCCGGCTGTACTGAGCAATTTTTTTCAATACGCCTTCCTTGGAAAGAAGGTCGATCTTGCTCAGCACAAGAATAACCGGCACCTTTTTATCCTTCAAAAGGCTCAGGATATACCGATCCCCCGCGCCTATCGGATCATCGGCAGCGCACATGAAAACTACCAGATCTACCTCGTCCAGCGCGTCGATGGTCTGCTGCCGGATCACCTCGCCCAGCTTGCTTTTCGGCTTGTGCATACCTGGCGTATCCAAAAAAACGATCTGCGAATGTTCCCCGTTCCACACGCCGGTGACTTTATTTCGGGTGGTCTGGGCATGGGCGGATACGATGGAAATTTTTTCGCCCAGCACCGCATTCATCAACGTGGATTTTCCCACATTGGGCCGCCCCGCGAGGGCTACAAACCCAGAATGAAATTGTGTTTCCTTTGTCATACTGTCTCCCAATCATACAAGTCCGGCTGCTTACGAGTGCAGTGCCGTGTCATCAAAGGCGTGAGGAAGAAGGTTCTCCCCTTCTATAAAGAGGTAGTCCTCCCTCGTTCTGGCGCAAATCACAAGAGGCACATGAAACTCGTGCAGCACCTGACGGCAGATCCCGCACGGCGTTGTATAAACCGCCTCGCTTCCTACGATGGCTATCGCCTTGAAGGCCCGCTTCCCCTCGGCCACTGCGGCGCCTATGGCGCAACGCTCCGCACAGAGTCCTGCTGGATAGGACGCGTTTTCTACGTTGCAGCCCTTATAGATGCGGCCATCCTCTGTCATGATCGCCGCCCCTACGGAAAATCGAGAATACGGCGCATAGGCCTGCTCTCTTGCGGAAAACGCCGCCGAAAGCAGCGCTGTCACATCCTTTTTTTCCATCAACCCTCCTTGCCCTCTGTGATGACCCGTTCCAGTCCGAGCGCTCCAAGGATTTCCTCCTCTGCCCGGCGCATTTCTTTCTTTTCTTCTTTCTCATAATGGTCATAGCCCAAAATGTGGAGGAGTCCGTGCACAGAAAGGTAAGCCATTTCCCGTTCCCGGCTGTGGCCGTATTTCTCTGCCTGCGCCTCGGCCCGATCCAAATTGATTACGATGTCGCCGAGCATTTTTTCTTCCTCCAGGTCGCTGCCCTCGCCCTCGTTCAGCGCAAAGGAGAGCACATCGGTAGGCGCGTCCACGCCGCGATAGGTACGGTTCAGCTCATGAATTTCATCGTTGTCGCATATTAAAACCGAAAGCTCCGCACCCGCAGGCACCTGCTGCAGCTCGGCGCCCTTGGCCAGCACCGAATAAATGAGCTTCTCTGTCTCTTCGCTGTAATATTTCATATCAGTGTAATGAATCATGATTTCCATATATGCCTCCTGCGGAGCACTTACGCTTTCTGTCCTTTTCATAGGCTTCAATGATAGCCGCCACCAGATCATGACGGACCACGTCATCAGCACTAAAGGTAATTTCCGCAATACCCCGGAGTCCCTTCAGCACGCGGCAGGCATCCATGAGCCCACTCATTACGGAAGGCGGCAGGTCGATCTGGGTCACGTCGCCGTTAATCACCATGCGGGATCGGTGACCAAGTCGGGTCAGGAACATTTTGATCTGCTCCACCGTTGTATTCTGGGCCTCATCGAGAATAATAAAGGACTTCTCCAGTGTGCGCCCCCGCATGTATGCCAGCGGAGCCACCTCGATCTGTCCCTTCTGCTGGAGCCGGACAAATTCCTCAGGGCCAAACATGTCCAGCAGCCCGTCAAAAAGCGGCCTCAGATAAGGATTCACCTTCTCCTGCAGATCCCCGGGAAGGAATCCCAGCTTTTCTCCTGCTTCCACCGCGGGCCGCACCAGAACGATCCGGCTCACGTCATGATTTTTCAAATAGAACGCTGCCAGCGCCACTGCCAGATAGGTTTTTCCCGTACCAGCGGGGCCGATACCAAAGGTAATGGCATGATGGCGTATAGCGTCAGCGTACGCCTTCTGACCGATGGTACGAGGGCGTATCAGAGCGCCGCTGCGGCTGATATTGATGACGTCCTCCTCCATCTCCCGAAGAAGAGCGAGCCGCCCCTCGTCAGCGAGACGGAGAATCATCTTGGTCGTCCGCTGATTGATGGTCATCCTGTGGGAAATCATATGCCGGAGCTCATGAATCACCGCAAGGCTGGCATCCACCGCTTCCTCCCTGCCGGTGACGCGTATCATATTTCCCCGGCCGGATATATCCGTCCCGTAATGAGCAGCAATTTCGGGAATCATCGCCGCGTCCTGTTCAAAGAGCCGCGCCGCCTCTTGCATGTCGCTGATCATTAACTCCTCTGTCTTTTTTGTAATAGGTGCTCACCCTTTCATGAAACGATGGTGTATCCGATGGATAAAAAAAGCGCGCCGCAAACCAATCATCCCGAGCGGGACTGGCTGCAGGCAGAGCTACAAATTTTTTATGCACTTGTTCTCGCGCTATGTCTTTCCAGCGGTTCGGATACGCTTTATACAGCTCCATGCCTCCCATCCCACGAAAAAAAATGCGCCACAACTGTTTCGTATTTATTATATATCATAATAGGGCAGGTGTACATAAAACAGCCGCGCCTTCTTTGGGCAGGTTCGTTATTTTACAACCCTCTCTGGTCTTTGTAAAATAGAGACAAATACTCTCTCTTGACTCTGAAAAGAAAGGACGCTGCCATGATCCGCATATGTACATCCCAACTGGAGGTTCTCCCCGGACAGGTGCGAGATAATTTTGTTCGCATGGAAAAGGAAATCGAAGCAGCCCGGGCGAAGGGCTCGGACATTTTAATTTTCCCCGAGCTCTGCTTATCAGGCTATCTCATTGGCGATCTGTGGGATCAGCCTGCTTTTTTGCGCGAGCTGAACGCATACAATCAAAGGCTTGTATCTGCCTCCGCTTCCATCACTCTCATCTGGGGCAATGCAGCTATAGACGAGAGCAAAATCAATCCGGACGGGCGAGTGCGGAAGTATAATGCTGCCTTTGTTGCCTCTCACGGCCGGCTGCTTTCTCCCGAGCACGGCTTGCGTCCGTTTACAGTCAAGACGCTCCTTCCCTCGTACCGGCAGTTTGATGAGACCCGGTATTTTTCAAGCGCAGAGACGCTGGCTCGTGATATGGATACCTCTGTGGCCGCGCAAATTGCCCCCACTGTGATTCCCGTAAAGGACGGCTCGCTTCGGGTCGGTCTCCTTCTTTGTGAGGACTCGTGGGACGAAAATAATCCACTCCACCCCATGGATATGCTGGCAGAAAAAAAAGCGGACTTCCTCATCAATCTGTCCGCCTCACCCTTTACTCTTGGCAAAAATAAAAAGCGGCATCGCATACTGGAGGCCAAGGCCCGCCGTTTGCGCCTGCCCATTTTATACGTGAACCAGCGAGGCGTTCAAAATAATGGGAAGGATGTGTACACCTTCGACGGGATGACTGCCGCTTATGGAAAGGATGGCGCGCTTCTTGCAGAGGCTCACCCCTATGAAACGGCCCGCATGACCTTCACGTTTAATATTGAAACAAAAGAATTGCAGCCTGAAGAACCTCTTCCGTCTTATGCAGAATCACTGCTCCTTCCTGCCATGCAATACGGCGTGAAGCATTTTCTTTCCTCCATTCATCAGGACCGAGTAGTCATCGGCATATCTGGCGGCATTGATTCTGCGGTGAATGCTGCGCTATATCGTTCCGTGCTTCCAAAGGATCAGGTCCTTCTTGTAAACATGCCCACTCGTTACAATACAAGCGTGACGAAGGCGCTAGCCGAGCAGCTAGCAAATACTCTTGCCTCTCCTTACGCCGTTGTTCCTGTTGGCGGGGTAACCGACGCTACGATCCAAACCATAGAAGGTCTTTCCATTTCTTCCTCTGACGAGGCTCGCCTGCTGTCTCTATCTCCCATCATGCGGGAAAATATCCGTGCCCGAGACAGGAGTAGCCGCATTCTTTCCGGGCTGTCCTCTGCCTTCGGCGGTATTTTCACCTGCAACGCCAATAAAACAGAGTTATCCATAGGGTACGGCACGCTCTACGGCGATCTGGCAGGAGCTATGGCAGCGACAGGCGATCTGTGGAAGCATCAGGTCTATGAATTGGGCCGCGCGCTGAACGCCTATTTTGGCGTGCCCGTCATTCCTGAGAAGTGCTTTACCATACGCCCCAGCGCAGAGCTTTCAGAGGCGCAGGACATCACAAAGGGGCTTGGCGACCCTCTCATCTATGACTATCATGATTATCTTTTCAGAAGCTTTTCCGAGCCATGGGAACGAAAAACGCCGGAGGATATTTTGATCTGGTATGAAGAGGGCCGTCTTGAGGAATGTATCGGCACGCCTCTTCGCATATCAGATCTGTTTAAAACTGCCGGTGAATTTATTTCCGACCTTGAGCATTGGTGGCGTCTCTTTGCGGGCTTTGCAGTGGCCAAGCGCATTCAAGCACCGCCGCTTCTTGCCATCAGCCGAAGGCCCTTCGGATACGACCTCAGAGAGTCCCAGCTCACTCCTTACTTCACAGATAAGTATTACGAAATCAAACAAGCTCTGCTGGCCAAAAAATAACGGCATCAAAAGACCTCCTCCCGTTCTTTCATTAACGGAAGGAGGTTTTTGATTTTTTGTATCAGTCCTTGAAATAGGGCTTAAATGAGGATTGGTGAGCACCTTTATTTTTTGCGCCTGCCGAGGCAGATCGTTTTTTGAAGGGCCGCTTCTCGTCACCCTTTGCTTTGCGAGGCTTCCTGTCGTGACCGCTCCGTTTCTTTCGCCCCTCGAAGGAAGCATCTTTTTTCTGCCCGCCCTTCCTGTGGCGGAAGTTTGGTTTTTCCTCGGTAATCCGCACCGGGGTCACGTCAGGCTGACGGGTCAGAAGCTTGATCGCCGCAGACACAAGAGATACGGAGTCAATGGTGTTCAGCAACTCCTCCGCATTCTCCCGGTATTCCTCCAACCCCGCCTTCAATGCGGTATCGGACAAGCTTTCAATGGCGCTTCTCTGATTTTCCGCAATCACATCAGCCAGCGTCGGCGCTGCCCGACGGTCGATCCGTTTTCGTATCACCCGCTCAATGTCCCGAAGCTGTCCCATCTCTCTGGAAATGACAAAGGTCGTTGCCCGACCTGTATTGCCTGCCCGGCCTGTACGGCCCACCCGATGCACATAGACTTCGGGATCCTGAGGCATGTCGAAATTATACACATGGGTCACGCCGGAAATATCAAGGCCTCTCGCTGCTACGTCGGTTGCAATTAAAAGATCGATAGTGCCTTCCTTAAACTGGCGGACCACAGAGTCTCTTTTTTGCTGGGACAGATCGCCGTGCAAGCCCTCTGCCATGTAGCCTCTTTTTTTCAGGGCCTCCGTCACCTCGTCGGCGCGGCGCTTGGTGCGGACAAACACGATCGCCAACTCCGGGTCCTCCATGTCCAGCAGGCGGCAGAGCGCGTCAAATTTCTGCCGATCCGGCAGCTCGATGTATTCCTGATCCACCAGATCAATGGTAACGGTGGCCGCTTTAATTTTTACGACCTCCGGGTCATGGAGGAAGGTTTCGGCCAGTTCCTGAATCGGCTTAGGCATGGTGGCGGAGAAAAACATGGTCTGCTTCTGCTCCGGCATGTCTGCCAGAATGGTGCGGATATCGTCGATAAAGCCCATGTCCACCATTTCGTCGCCCTCATCAAGAATGAGGATTTCCACATGGGACAGGTCAATCGTTTTCCGGCGCATGTGATCCATGAGACGGCCCGGGGTAGCTACGATAATATTCGGTTGCTTCCGAAGGGCCCGAATCTGCCGCTCAATGTCCTGTCCTCCGTAAATCGGGAGTGCGTGAATGGGCAGGTACTGGGCCAGCTTGTTGATTTCCTCGGCGGACTGAATGGCCAGCTCCCGGGTCGGTGACAGAACCACTGCCTGAGGCGACGGCTGCTTCGGGTCGATCCGTTCCAGAATCGGGATCCCAAAGGCCGCTGTTTTTCCTGTGCCGGTCTGCGCCTGCCCGATCATATCCCTGCCGGACAATGCCACCGGGATCGCTGTCTTTTGGATCGGTGACGGCTCCTCAAAGCCCATATCCTCCACCGCCTGTAGCAGCTCCGGGATCAGTCCCAGTTCCTTAAATGCTTCGTTCATACTTCCTCCTTAGGGCCTGCTTGCCCCGTTAATGATAAAAAAAAGAAACGCGCTGGCGTCTCTTTTCATGTACTCTACCGCCGGAGGCATGCCTCCGATACTTCTGTATCCATGTGATTATACCACAACAAACAGGGCCCTTGCAAAAATCGCCGCTCAAAGGCTGAAGGCAACACCCGCCACAGCGGAGATCAAAATGTAAATCACCGGATGCCAGCGGAAACGCCTCATCAAAAAGAAAATGACTGCCACCAGCAATATGCAATCCCAACGGAACAGGGAAATCACCCCGCCGTTTTCAGCGTATCGGGGCAAATCAAGAAGCGCAATTTTTGCCACCCCGACACCGGCAGTGGCAATCAAAGCGGTCGACGCAGGGCGGAGTCCGTAAAAAATCCGCTGCACCGCATCGTTTTCCTTGAACCGCTTCATAAAAAGGTAAATCGCCGTGATAACGATCAGCGCCGGCATCGTGAGCGACAAAGTCGTAAAAATTCCGCCAAGCACCCCCCCTGTCTGATAGCCTGCAAAGGTAGCCATATTCACCCCAAGCGGGCCCGGAGTTGATTCGGAGACGGCCACCATGTTGGCAATGTCCTCGGTGGTAAACCACCCGGTGCGTTCTGAAATATCGTAAAGGAAGGGCAGCGTCGCCAGTCCGCCGCCCACCGCAAAAAGACCAGCCTTGAAAAATTCATAAAACAGCCAAAACCACAGCATCAGCGGTTCTCCCTTGCTTTAACCGACGGACAGAAAAAAAATCCTGCCAGCCCTGCCAGAATCACAGAGATCACCGGCGTCACCGACGCAAAGAGAGACATGAGCAGAATGATGATGAATACTGCTGCCGTGCGCGCATCGGTCACCGATTTTTTCCCCAGACTCCACACCGCATCTAAAATCAGCACGCAGACGCAGGTACGAATGCCGCCGAAGGCGTGAAGAATAATCGGATTCTCTGCAAAGCGGTCAAGAAACATCGCCACTAAGGTGATGATGATTATGGATGGCGTAATGACGCCCACCGTAGCCGCCACGCCACCCCAGAAGCCCTTCATTTTGCAGCCGATAAAGGTAGCCACATTGACGGCGATCATGCCCGGCGTACATTGGCCCAGCGCATAGTAATCCATGAGTTCCTCTTCGGTTGCCCATTTTTTATTTTCCGTGATCTCCCGCTGCAAAATGGGAAGCATGGCATAGCCGCCTCCAAAGGTGACGGCTCCCATTTTTGCGAAGATAAGAAATAATTCAAGCAGCATGCTCATAATATCCTCCGGCGGATAAAAAATTTCTCCGTCTATGTTTTTTATCATACACCGGTGAAAAGAAAAAAAGAAACCTTGTCCCCTATCCTGCGAAAATTTGAAGACACGAGGCAGAAAAAGAGAGGCGTCTCGCGGCGACTCTCTTCGTTTGATTTATTTTTTTACTACCGGCAAGGTAGATCCGCCGATGGGAATGATGTACGCCTTGGCGGCGCGGCCTAATTTTTCAAAGGCTGCGTCCACTGCGGTCTGAATCTCCCGGAAGGGGCGCATGCCTACGGCGCGCACCATGTCTTCATCCATGTCGGTGACAAAATAAATGTCTGCCTTCTCCTGCACCATGGCAAGGGCCGCCGCTTTATGGCCACCCAGCTCAAAATGCTGTTGAATGTGCTGAATCCGTTCTGCCGGGGTCTTGTACGTTTCAATCCACCGGGCAAATACATCGGAGCCGTAGCCCTCCTTGCAGGAGGCCGCTACAATCATGACGCCCCCTTCCTTTACAGCATGCTTTGCGTTGTCAATGGATTTTTGTGCCTGATACAGATTGATGTCCTTCGGATACCCGCCGGTGGATACGATGACCATATCTGCAGGCCCGGGAATTTCTATTTTATAGATGGCATCTAAAAACTTGCAAGCCTTTCTGTGTGCCGCCACAGGGTGACCTGCTACAGCAAAGGCAATTTTTTTATGGTCGTCCAACACCACGTTCAAAATAAAATCCGCTGGGCAGTACCGATAGACCTCTTCCATATCGTCCCGGACCGGGTTGCCCTCCATATTGCCGGAGTATGAACCAGGGCGGACCATGTTGCCATGATTGGTTTCGATGGCTGTCCGGGAGGACACGCCTGGCATGATGGCCTTCATGCCGCCGGAGTAGCCTGCGAAATAATGGTATTCCACGTTGCCTAAAAGAATGCGCCGGTCCGCCTCTGCCACGGTTCGGAAAATATCTACCGGCGTTCCGTTTTTGCAGACCCCTAGGTGTACCACATCATCAGGATCGCTGTCGATGCAGCGCACCCGATCAAACACGGCGTCCCCCACAAGGCGGCGCTGCTCCTCTTCGGTCTGCTTCCGATGGCTTCCAAGGCCAAATACAACGGTCACGTCCTCATTATTCACACCAGCCTTGGCCAGTTCCTCCAGCACGCAAGGCACCACGATCCATGACGGTATGGGACGGGTCACGTCGCTGGTGATGATGACGGTTTTTTCACCGGGCTTCACGATGTCAGCGATACCTTTGGTCCCGATGGGATGCGACAGCGCCCGGCGCAGCTCGTCCTCCTCAGAGGCCACTGCCGGGCAGGGATGGGGAAGAAGCTCCCCTGCCACGTTAGCATCAGGCACAGTAAAGGATACATAGTCCTTAAAATATTTTACGGAAAATTCCATAGCTGCCTCCCAAAAAAGAAGCATCAGACTGTCTCATAGGTCCAGTCCAGTATGCCTCCGAAATTATACACCCTCTTGTAGCCGAGACTGAGCAGGTGCTCTGCCGCCGCCTTGCTCCTTTGACCACTCCGGCAGTATACAAGAAGAACCGCGTTCTTATCAGGCAGAACAGTCTCCGCCTCCCTAGCGATGGTATCATCGGAAAGAAGAATAGCCCCCGGCACATGACCTGATACATACTCTGAAGGCTGTCGCACGTCTACGATGACCACCTGCTCAGTCTGCATCATTTCATGCGCCTTCTGAGGAGAAATTTTTTGATACCCTTCCACGGTTGCACCTCCGCATTCTGCAACAGCGCCGATAACAAGCAAGCCTGCCGCGATACAAGTCAGTAATTTTTTCATAGCTCCTTACAAATACTCAACCCTTGAAAAGGGTCCCAAAAATACCGCGAAGCAGGCTGGCTCCAATATTGCCGCCCATGGTTTTTCCAAAGGAGCCACCCATGCTTTTCCCCATGGACTGCCCCACCTGCCGGCCTACAGTGCCAAGAACCGTGCTTCCTACGGACTTGATGGCTCTGTTTCTGGCCCGCGACTCTGCCGCCTCAGCCCGCTCCCTCGCCCTGGCCTCCCTTTCCTCCTGCTTAGCCTGCTCCTTTGCCTGCGCCGCCGCTTCTGCTTCCCTCAGACGACCTGCGGCCTCCTCCTGCCCCTGCCGCTCCAAAAACTCATAGGCCGACTCCGGATCATAGGCATTGGCATACTTACTGTACAACAGGCTGTCCTTGATACACTGATCCCGCATCGTCTCCCTGATGCTTGCCATGGAACACTGCGGAGGAAGAATGGAAACCCTTTCCGCAATTCCCGGCACTCCGTTTTCATCAAGAAATGAAACGACTGCCTGTCCCGTGCCTAATGTAGTAATCGCTTCATAGGTGTCAAAGGCAGGATTGGGACGGAAGGACTGGGCCGCCGCCTTGACCGCTTTCTGGTCCGCCAGCGTGTATGCCCGAAGCGCATGCTCAATTTTATTTCCCAACTGGGACAGCACGCCGTCAGGAATATCCTTCGGGTTCTGGGTGCAGAAATACACCCCCACGCCCTTGGAACGGATCAGCTTCACCACCTGCTCGATTTTATCTAAAAGCGCCTTCGACGCGCCATCAAAGAGCAAATGCGCCTCATCGAAGAAAAAGACCATCTTCGGCTTCGCCCGGTCACCCACCTCGGGAAGTGTCTCGAACAATTCGGACAGCATCCACAAAAGGAAGGTCGAGTACAGCCGGCCATTGGAAATGAGGCTGCTCGAATCAAGAATATGGATCATGCCCTTGCCGCCGTCGCCCAGCGTGAGCCAGTCGGCTATATTGAGCGCCGGCTCGCCAAAAAATACGTCCCCGCCGTCTGCCTCCAGCGCAACGATAGAACGGATAATCGCGCCCACTGAGGCGCTTGAAATTTTTCCGTAGGTACCCTCATACTGCTCAGGATGGTCGGACACCCAAGACAGCATGGCCTTCAGATCCTTCGTGTCAACCAGAAGCAGCTTGCTTTCGTCAGCGATCCGGAAGATGATGGACAAAATATCACTCTGAAGATCATTGAGTGCTAGGATGCGCGCCAAAAGCATGGGCCCGATTTCAGAAATAGTCGTCCTGAGAGGGATTCCTTTTTTGCCAAGAATATCCCAGAGCGTCACCGGGCATCCACTGTAGGAAAATCCTGCATCGGCAAGACCAAATTTTTCGATCCGCTTCTGCATGTCCTCCGTATCGGCACCGGGCTCCATCATGCCCGCAATGTCCCCCTTCACGTCCGCCATGAATACCGGCACGCCCATGGCGCTGAACGACTCGGCCATGACCTTGAGGGTGACCGTTTTCCCTGTGCCGGTAGCGCCGCATACAATGCCGTGCCGATTGGCCATGCCCGGCAGAATATATGCCTCCCGGCCGTCCTCTGTATTTCCGATCCAAAGCTTTCCTTCCTTCAGCATAGGTACCTCCCACCTTTACACCATTTTTCTTTAGCATAGCAAACAAACCGGCAGACTTCAATTTCTATCTTACCCCTCTGCTATAATGAATGGGAAAGAAGCATTATGAAACAATTTTCCTGCGTGCTGTTTGATCTGGACGGGACCCTGTCCGCATCATCGGAGGGCATCACCCGTTCCCTTTTCCTTGCCCTTGAAGCCTTCGGGCTCCATGAATCGTCACAGGCGGTGCTGGAAAGCTTCATCGGGCCGCCGCTGAACGTGCGACTAAAAGAAGTTTACCATGTCAGCAATGGCGAAGCGCTGACCATTATAGCCGCCTTCCGCGCCCGGTATGAAACGATCGGCTACAGGGAATGTCGTCTCTACCCGGGGGTGAAACAAATGCTGGAGACGTTTGTCGGCGAGGGGATCACTCTGGCAGTGGCCTCCAGCAAGCCGGAGTCCTTTGTTTTGAAAATCCTTTCGTTCTTTTCCTTGACCTCTCTTTTTTCCGTGATCTGCGGAAGCTCGATGGATGACGAAGCAAAAGGAACTGCCACAGGCAATCAGAAAAGCGGGATCATCAAGCGCGCCCTCTCTCTTCTTTCAGCGCAAGACTGCTCTGCGCTCATGGTAGGCGACCGTTTTTATGATATAAACGGCGCCATGGATAATCATATTGCCTCCGCCGGTGTTACCTGGGGCTACGGCACAAGAGAAGAATTGTCCAAGGCCACCTTCATCGCAGACACGCCGGATGAATCGATTTCTTACATCGTTGGCAAAAAATAGGCATCCTTTGAAGCAATGCACGGACCCTTACGATGAAAGACCTGCATTTTTAATGAATCCTTGCGATGCATTTCGAAACATGATAGAATAGCAAGGTATGAATAACGAGGACGGGAGGTGATCCAATTGCCGCAAATTAAAGCAAACATGAAAAGTATGAAGCAGGACGCCATTAAAAGGGCTGCTAACGCTGCTGTTAAATCCCAGATTCACGGCGCCGTGAAAAAGGCTGTGGCTGCTGCCAACAGTGAAAATAAAGAAGACGCGCTCCGCCGTGCGGTAAGCATCATTGACAGTGCTGCCAGCAAGGGAGTTATCCATAAAAACGCTGCTGCCCGCAAAAAATCCCGTCTGAATGCCGCCATGAAGGCCGCTGTCGCTAAACATGAGGCAGAAGAGGCTCGTCAGGCATCTATCGAGGCAAAAGAAGAAGCCAAGGAAGCATACAAGGAAGCTATGGAAGAAAACGCATAGTCTCCATAAAAGGAACTGCAAAAAACCCTGCCGATCAATCAGATCGGCAGGGTTTTTTCTTGTCCTGCGATGGTTTTTTCGCCGACGCTCTTATTTTTTTAGCATCGCCACGCGCTGACTGCTCCGCCGCAAAGGAGAACGCTTTTTTAGTTCTCCGGCAAAGCGCGGAACCTTGAAAAAATACGTAAAAAGCCACACGGATCAAAGCTTTTGCTCTCCGTGAGGCTTTTTATCAGGCGCCTAATTCGTCCAGCAGCTCTTCCGACGCTTCTATGGCCTCCTTGATTTCAGGGCGCAGATCTGCATCATCAGTGAGGAAACGGATTTCCGAAATGGCGCGAATCAGACGGGCAATCTGCGCGGTCCGGCCGATGAGAATTTTTTGCTCCTCCGAATACCGTCTCCAATCATCGCCCGAGGTGGAACGGATCTCTTTAATATCCGCAATGCCATCCTCAAAATAATCTGACAAATCCAGCAATGCATCCTCTGCCTCTCTGGCTTCCCGCCGGATTTCCTGCATGCGCTTGCACAGGCGCTTGACCTCGTGCTGGAATACCTCCAACCGCTGGCTCACGCTGTGAAGGGCTTCCACTTCATTGTCTGCTTCCGCCTGCGCGTCGATGCCTTCAATTTCCGGAACCATGGCGAACTGATCCAGCACACCGGCGCCAAAGCCGATGGCGTCCAGCGAGGTACCCATGGTGAGAATATTCATGGCTCTTGTGGAAAGCTGCTCCAGCTCCTTCCAGTTTTTCCGTTCCTTATTGAAATGCTCCAGCCCGGACAAGCTGCCGCAATCGGAAAAATCAACATTCCTCAGTTGGCTGAATTCGTGAGTAAATTTTTTCATATCTCCCGACATGAGGGTTATCCGGACCTTGTCCAGATTGCCCAGCTCATCCTGCGCCCGCCCCTTGGCGCGATAGATGCGCTTCGTCGCTCTCCGCTTAGCCCGTTCAATTTCGCTGTTGATGCTTTCCGGATGAGCTGTGTAGGGACTTCCGCTCAGTGTGGAAGCTATCATGCGTAAAATAAATGCGATCGACATTGTAACGCCTCCTGATCCGATATGTGGACTTGTATTCTCTTAGATTATAGCATATTTTTAGCCGTATTCATATGAATACGGCTATGATATACCCTGTTAAAGCAGTTCAAAATATATCGTTTTATGCATCTCTGCTGGCAAGAGCTGCCTGGGCAGTGACGATGGCCTTGTGACTTTCAGACAACACATTCCCATCATCGTCGAGCAGGTGAGGAAACAAGGACATGATGAGCTGCGCCACTTGGACCGCGCGACCGATCTGCATTTTCTGAGCCTCAGAGTACAGGTTCCAGTTTTTTCCGCTCCGGCTCAAAATTTCTTCCAACGAAGAAATGCCATCATCAAAAAAATCGGCCAGATCATTCAGCGCGTCCCCTTCCTCCCGGGCACGGAGCGCAATGGTTTCCAGCTTTCCGCAGATGTGGCGGATCTCTTGCCGGTATGCCTCAATTTCCTTTATGAGCGCATGGATATACTGTGTATCCCCGCCCTTGACCTTGTAGTTATTGATCGCAATGTCCGGAAGGGTTATGTAGGTTTCCAATATGCCGTAGCCCAGATTCATGGACGAATAGGCAGCAGCCCCCAGATTGCTTAGATTGGCAATGCGGTCCGCCTTCGTGATCATGTCCCGTACCTCAAAGTCTTCGCCCAAAAACTGATCAATATCCGAAAGACCGCGGCAATCAGCGAGCTTCACGTTTTTTATTTTTTTGAATCCGCTGATAAAGCGCTGCATATACCCCGACGTGGCTGCCACCTTGGCCTTGTCCATTTCTCCCAGCTCGTACTGGGCCCGGCTTTTTAAGCGTTGTATGCGCCGCTTCGCCCGGCGCTCCGCCTTGGCCAGCTCCTCATTAAGGTCGTAAATCGTTCCATAGCGCCGAAGATTGTCCTTCTCAGCGTCCCTCAAAACTTGCAGTATGTATTCGATAGTCATCCCTGTGCCTCCCCACAATCACTTTGACTCTTTTTCTTCATTATAACATTGTTTGTTTATTTTTTAAGTATTGATGAGAAGGAAGTATAAAAAATAGTGGCTTCTGCGGCGCAACCTGTTTCATTCTTGTATAATACAGAAAAAACAGGAGGCCTGTATGAACGTATCCGCAGCGGCGAAGGATGCCATTTTTTCTCTTTGGGATTCTTATCTTTTATCCCAGCTGGCCACAGACATCATGCTCAGCGAGGTGGCTGACGGTCTTTACATTGAGCGCATGGACCCGTCCTTCGTGGATCAGATGAAAAACATATATCCCACCTCTGCCCACGAGGCGGCAGCGGTGGACATCGGCTTTACCGATGACATAGAGGAGACCTTGGAGGCTCTTCACAGCGGCGATCCGTCGGCGTCCCCCTTCAACTCACTGCTTGATCACATGACTGATGATGAAATCGGCACCGCTCTCTTTGATGCGATGATAGCTCACACTCGCCGCTGCCCGGCGAAAGAGGTCACCAGCTCGCCCTATCTCTCTGCCATTCCCATGCAGGAAGCAGAGAGCGGTGCGGTTCGTCTTGGTTCCTACACCTACATGCCGGGGGAATTTTTTCAAACCTACCGTGACAGGTTCGAGCGGAGCGCGCCCTTTCATTACGGCACCATAGGCTACTTTGATGAAGCGGTGACAGTGCCGGTCATATATGAGGACGGCCGGGTGTGGATGAGCATTGTGGAAAGCGAGATCACTTCCATGAAGCGGCCCCTTGCCAAGGCGCGCGGCCATGTGATCACCTACGGTTTAGGCCTCGGATATTATCCCTTCATGGCCTCTGAAAAAGAAGAGGTTACGTCAGTGACCATCATCGAACGAAGCCCTGATGTGATTTCTATTTTTGAGCGCGCCCTTCTTCCTCACTTCCCGTATAAAGAAAAAATCCGCATCCTGCAAGAGGACGCCTTCCGATATGTCAATGACCAGAAGGACGGTGCCTATGACTATGCCTTTGCGGATTTTTGGGGCGGTCTGTATGACGGGCTGTCGCTGTACATGAATTTTGTTCCGCTCTGCAATCGCTTCAAGCAGACGTCCTTTGATTTTTGGATCGAATCCTGCTTCTTAGATTCCTTTTTCCGTCCTGCCGCGCTGCAGGCACTCATGACCTGCGCCGGTCATCCTGCAGCAGCTATTGCCGATGGGCGGGCAATAAAAAAACTACTCGATGCCTTTGCAGCGCATCTGTTAACGGACTCCATTCACTTATCATCGAAGGACGAGGTCATTTCTTTTCTGTCTGATATCTCTCTTCTTCCCCGCATGCGTGCTTTTGCCCTTGATCGGGATCGCAAATAAATTATTCTATAAAAAAACGCGGCTTATAGCCGCGTTTTTTTATTTCATTTCATTCCGCAATTCTTTTTCCAATCGTTCCAGCGCAATTTCCAACGTGTGCCAGCCTAAGGTGGCACATTTGACGCGGACCGGCATTTTTGAAATATCCTTCAGCGTGATGGCCACTTCCAATTCCTCCAGCCGGCTTTCATCAGTCACCTTGCCACGGATCATATCCAAGAAAAGACGGCAAAGACGGAGCGCCTCGTCCACGGTTTGTCCCATGAGAAGCTCTGCCATCATGGCCGCCGAGGCTTGGCTGATGGCACAGCCGCTTCCGGTGTAGGCCAGATCCTTGATGACTCCGTTTTCTATTTTCACCGCCACGTCAATATCATCACCGCAGCTCGGATTATGGCCATGCTCCTTCACAGTGGGTTCGAAAATTTCCCGCTTGTTCGTTTTGTCCCGGTTATACTCCAGTATCAGATCAGTGTACAGCTGTTTCAGTTCCATCAGTCATCATATCCCATTACTCTTCTCACATTGGCCAGCCGGGAAAGGAAGTAGTCCACTTCTTCCTCGGTATTGTAGAAATAAAAGCTGGCCCGGCAGGTAGCGTTGACGCCCAGATAAAAATGGAGCGGCTCTGCGCAATGATGACCGGTACGGATACAAATGCCGTCGGCCGATAAAATTTGCGCCACATCATGAGGATGCACGCCTTCTACGTTAAAGGTCACAAGCCCTTCCTTTTCATCAGGATTATCGGTCCCGACGATATGGATGAAGGGCATCTTCTTCATACCCTCCAAAGCTCGGGCGACTAGCTTTTTTTCCTGCTCCTGGATATCACCAAACCCGATGGCCTCCAGATAATGAATGGCCGCCACCAGACTAACCGCGCCCTCCACATACTGGGTGCCTGCCTCAAGCTTGGCGGGGAGTTCTGCAAAGACAGTCTCCTGCTCGCGGACCACATCAATCATGTCGCCTCCCAAAAGGAAGGGCTCCATCTCATTCAGCAGCTCTTCCTTGCCATACAGAACACCGATCCCTCCAAGGGAACACAGCTTGTGCCCAGAGAAGGCAAAGAAATCACAGTCCAGTTCCTGCACATCCACCCGCATATGGGGCGCGCTCTGAGCGCCGTCCAGCACAACTACCGCCCCGTGGGCATGGGCACGACGGATCAGAGGCCGCGGGTCAAAGGCAATCCCCAGTACGTTGCTCACCTGAGCAAAGGCAAAAATTTTCACCCGCGGATCATCAATTTTTTTTAGATCCTCTTCCACAAGGTGGCCTGTCTTTTTATCCACATAGATATAATCCAGCACAGCTCCCATTTTTTTTGCCACTCGCTGCCAGGTGACTAAATTGGAATGATGCTCCGAGATGGGAATCAAAATGCGGTCCCCCTCTTTCAGATGGGTTTCCCCATAAGAGCGGGCCACTAAATTCAGAGCCTCTGTAGTATTTCTTGTATAAATAATTTCACGGGCCCTCCGGGCGTGAATAAAGTCTCGGATCACTTCCTTAGATTTGTCATAGGCCTCAGAAGCGCTCATGGCAAATACGTGCGATCCCCGGTGCGGATTTCCATTGCTCGAGCTGAGGTAATCCGTCACCGCCTTGATCACCGGAAGCGGACGCTGCGCCGTGGCAGCGTTGTCAAAATACACCACCTGCCGCCCGCTGACCTGGGTCTGCAAAATGGGAAAATCACTTCGTATCAATTCACTATTCACTGTATGCCTCCTTGGCATCTAGCTTGCTTCGTACGGCACAAAGAACCTCCTCACGAAGGCTCACGCTCATATTGTCAATCATGGGACGGATCAAAGATTCCACTACGATCCGCCGGGCTTCCTCCAAGGAAAACCCACGGCTCATGAGGAAATAAATCGTATGCTCGTCCAGCTGTCCCGCGTTGGATGCATGATTTCCTACCACATCATCCTCTGTGCAGAGCAGCAGGGGAAGAGAAATATTTTTTGTGGTCGGCGAGAGTTGAATCGCGTAGTCCCCTTCATTTCCCACAGAGCCGTGGCAGCCCCGTTTGAAATCAATGGTCCCGCGGAATAGTTTTTTTGCCCTACCATTCAGCGAACCCTTGACATCGATATCCGACTCGGATTCAGCGCCCCGATGCTCCACATGATAGAACAGGTCCAGCTTCTGTGTCCCTTCTGCCGCATAAAGAGCAGCCTCCTTCACGGAAGAGCCCTTGCCGGAAAGCAGCCCCCGGCTGTGGACGATGGTCTGCGCCCCTCCAAGGAGAGCCCATGTAAAGGCGGCCGCTCCGTAACTTGAAAGCTGTACGTTTCTCTGATCGTATATGCTGCCGCCGGGAAGATCCTTGACTAGGCCCGATACATGAAGGGACGCATGCTCGCCAAGCGCGTAATCCGACGCGATGGTGACAGTGCTGTTTTCCCCGCCTCCGCAGATGACCCATGTCAAATCAAGGGACGCTTCTTTCCCGAGGGAAATCATAAAGGCTCCAGCAAAGCCCTTTGCCTCCTCCACATCAAGAGTGATGGAAAGGGCTGCGGTCTCTCCGCGTGGAATCGCAATGGACCAAACCGTTCCTTTTCTGGCAGCCTCTGCGGTTTCCTCTGACGCGCCTGCAAAGGACTGGCGGAGCGTCCCGCCTTCCATCACATAGGTCTCGTCAGAAAATTGAATGCCACCTCTGCCCTGAGGCGCTTCAAACAGAAAGGGCGTGTCATTCGTACCCAAGTACCGGTATGTCAAAAGAGGCAACCGGTTTACCCTGATTTCATTCATACCTGCCTCCTCAGCCAATGGCTCCTTCAAACTCAAGATCGATGAGGCGGTTCATTTCCACGGCGTACTCCAAGGGAAGGGCCTTGGAAATGGGCTCCGCAAACCCACGGACCAGCATCGCCTTCGCATCCCCCTCGGTGAGCCCGCGGCTCATCAGATAATAAATATCCTCGTCAGGAATGCGCCCTATTTTCGCCTCATGCCCCAGATCAATATCGTCATTTTCGATAATAATGTCAGGAATCGTGTCAGACCTTGACTCGTTGTCCAGCATCAGAGACTCGCAGCTGATCGTTCCCTTCGCGCCGGCTGCCTTGGGCCCGACATAAACGACTCCGCGGTAAATGGCAGCGCCGCCGCCTTTTGAAATCGATTTAGAGCTGATGGCCATGCTCGTATTTTTCCCGAGGGCTTCCACCTTAGATCCCGTGTCGAGGCACTGTCCCTTGCCGGCAAAGGTAATCCCTGTAAATTCGCAGGTAGACCTGTCGCCTTTCAGAATGGTATCCGGGTAGAGGCAAGACGTGTGGGACCCGAAGGAGCCACTCACCCATATCATGTGGCCGTCCTCCTCAACAATGGATTTTTTCGTATTCAGGTTGTACATATTTTTCGACCAGTTCTCGATGGTGGAATACCTGAGAGTGGCCCCCTTCTTAATGTACAGCTCGACCGCGCCGGCATGAAGATTGGCCACATTGTATCTCGGCGCCGAGCAGCCCTCGATAAAATGGCAAGACGCGCCCGCCTCGATGACAATCAGCGTATGCTCAAACTGGCCCGCCCCGGGCGCATTCAAGCGGAAATAGCTCTGCAGCGGCATTTTTACATGCACCCCTCTGGGCACATACACAAAGGAGCCGCCGGACCATACCGCATAATGCAGAGCCGCGAACTTATGATAATTCGGTGTGATCAGCTTTCCAAAATAGGGCTTGATCAGATCCGCATATTCCTTGACCGCCGTCTCAAAATCCACGTAAATAACACCCTGCTCCTCCAGCTCCTTCTGGATATTGTGGTACACCACCTCTGAATCGTACTGAGCGCCCACGCCGGCAAGAGATTTTTTCTCCGCCTCCGGTATGCCGAGACGATCGAAAGTGTCCCGTATATTCTGGGGCAGATCCTCCCAGCGGGCCTTCATATCTGTGCGGGGACGGACATAAGTGTCAATGCGCTCCATATCCAGCTCGGAAATATCCGGTGCCCAAGGCGGCACGTCCATCTGATTATATATATCAAGAGCCTCTAGCCGCTTTTGAAGCATCCAGTCCGGCTCTTCTTTTTTTTCTGAAATTTCCCGGATAATCTCCGGCGTCAATCCTGTATCAGCCTTGAAGGAAAATTCCACCGCATCCCGCACGTCATACACGCTACGGTTGATGTCATCTACCTGGCTTTTTTTCTTTGCCTCTGCCATGGCTCACACCCCTTGGCGGTAGGCGTCAAACCCATTGGCCTCGATCTCATCCACCAGCTCCTTGCCACCCTCCTTCACGATCCGCCCGTCAATCAGGACATGCACGTAATCGGGAACAATAAACCTTAAAATCTGATTGAGATGAGTAATCAAAATCAGCGCGTTATCCTGCGAGTGATAGGCCGAAATATTCTGGGACACATTGCGCACCGCATCCACGTCAAGGCCGGAGTCAGTTTCGTCCAGCATGGCCAGCTTCGGTTCTAACACGCGCATCTGCAGAATTTCGCTTTTCTTTCGTTCGCCGCCGGAAAAGCCATCATTCAAGTAACGGTCCCCATAGGAGGGATCCATGTCAAGCTCCTCCATGCGGGACTTCAGGAGACGCTTAAACGGAAACAACCGTTGCTGCTTCCCGCTGATAATTGTTTTTGCAGTACGGATAAAATTCTCCATGGTAATTCCCGCCACGGAAATCGGGTTCTGGAAGGAAAGAAAAATGCCAAGCCGGGCCCGCTTATCCGGCGTTAGTCCCGTAATTTCTTCGCCCTCGAAATAGATATGCCCCTTTGTAATCGTGTAGGCCGGATTGCCCATAATCGCATGAAGCAGAGTCGACTTGCCGGCTCCGTTCACTCCCATGATTACATGAACCTCCCCTGTATGTACAGTGAGGTTGATCCCGTGAAGAAGTTCTTTATCGCCCACTGACACGTGAAGGTCTTCCACACAAAGCAGCTCGCTCATAGTATCACCTCGTATATGTAAACTTTGCATATGTGAAAATTTGTACAATTGAAAATCTATCTCATTGTACAGTATTTTTCGATATAGCGCAACGACCGTCAGCTTCAGGATATTTCATGTGAAGAACTCATTCTTGCCACAGAAAAAGCAGCTCCATTTAGGAGCCGCTTTTGGTTCTCCGATCTCCACCCGGAATGTATTCGATTTATTTTCCCATCCCGGAAACAGATTTTTCAAACCACTTGGTATAAATTTTATCATACTCGCCGCTGGCTATAATCTTTTTAAGCGCCTCGTTCACTTTTTTCTGGAGCTCTCCGTCTTTTTTGTTCATCATGATTACAAAGCCGTCCGATGATGGAATGGTCGTTGCTGGCTTTGCTTTGTCCGCTCCGCCATGTCCCAAATAGTACAGTGCCAGCGCTTCATCTGCAATGACTGCATCTGCCTTGCCCTCTTCCAGATTTTTGAAAAGCTCTACATTTCGTTCCGCCGGTATAACCTTGGCGGCGCCCATCTGCTGAGCCACGGTCTCGTTAGTGGTCCCTGCTACAGCAGTCACTGTTTTTCCTGCTAAATCCTCAGTGGAGTGGATATCGTCATTATCTCCTCTGACCAACACGCTGTAAACGCCTTTAGGGAAGTACACATCACTGAATAAAACCTTTGCAGCCCGTTCCTTGGTCCCGTCAGCTGCAGAAATCACCAGATCCACCTTGCCTGCCTCAAGAGCAGGGATGCATTCATGGAATGGCATATCCGTGTATGTGGTCGCCACTTTCATCTCTCTTGCGATGGCCGCCATAAGATCGATGTCAAAGCCTACAATGCGTCCCTGATTGTCCTTGTACTCCATCGGCGGATAGGTTGCTTCTCCTGCCACTTTGAGCGTCACCGCAGACGGGGCGGTATTGCTCGTTTTAGGCATCGCCTCTTTTCCGCAGCCCCCAAGAAATCCTGTCAGACCGATAGCCGCTAGAATCAATGCTCCCTTTTTCATCATAGCCTGTTTCATAATTACCTCCTAAAAAAGCGCAAGCTTTCTTCCTAACTGTTTGTTCTGATACATCGTATTTCTCTACTCATACTTAGAGTATAGCATTAAAATTTACAAGTTGAAAATTCAATTACCACACATATTTTACTAACCTTTTGGTTTTGATAAAGCACCCCTTATTTCCCCCATAAACGCAAAAAGGGCTGCCGGAGAAAAATCTCCGCAGTCCCTTCTTATGTATATCGCTGCTTTATTCTTACTTGGCCTCCGGTGCTTTGCCGAACCATTTTTCATAAATCTTGTCATAGGTTCCGTTAGCCCGAAGCTCCTTCAGCGCCTTGTTCACTGCCGCCTGCAGCTCGGTATTATCCTTCTTCATAGCGATAACCATGCCCGAAGCTGATTTCGAGGTGCCGGTCATCTTCAAATCCTGGCTGGCCCCCTGCTTCAGATAGTAC
Source organism: Dialister sp. (assembly GCA_034180505.1). Lineage (GTDB taxonomy): Bacteria > Bacillota > Negativicutes > Veillonellales > Dialisteraceae > Dialister. The sequence goes on along the minus strand of JAXFOE010000017.1, from coordinate 48,615 downwards.
ATGCCCACCGGCTGGTCGATAACAACCGCATCCAGCGTGCCTGCATTCAGCTCCATGAAGGCCTGTGAATTGGAGTCCAGCTGCTTCACGTTGCTCGCCTTGGCCTCCTGCGCCAGCTTGACCTGCTGCGTACCTACCTGAGCACCTACCTGTTTCCCTTCCAGATCGGGCCAGTCCTTGATAGAGTTATTATCCTTGCGGACGATGATCACATAGCCATTCTGGGTGAAATACTTATCCGAAAAGGCCACCTGCCTTTCCCGCTCCGGCGTCGCGTCAAGACCGGAAACAATCATATCAATCTGTCCCGACTGCACCGCCGGAATCAGAGCATCAAAGCCCATGCTCTTGAATTCCATTTTGCTTCCCATCTGCTTGATCAGCGCTTCTGCCAGATCAATATCAAAGCCTACATACTTATCGTCCTGTGTAAACTCAAAGGGCGGGAATGTGGTTTCTGCCCCTACGCGGATCACTGTAGGTACGCCCGACTTAGGCGTGCTGGTGCTTTTATTGCTGTCTCCGCCGCATCCGGCCACAGCCAGAGATACCCCCAGCACGGCACAGACCATCATTGCTTTCCAGTTTTTGCTCATCATGCAATCATTCCTCCGATATTTCTTCGCATATACATACAGTTTACAGCAGCATGACAATATTTTTATGCCTTTCATCCTATCAATTTTACCAGACCCTGTCAACTGACCCGCGCCCCTGTATTTCTGGTACGCCGCGAGTTTTAAACATATTTGACCCTCTGCTTATATAATGTTATAGTTTACTTGATATTTTTATAGGCACAGTAACAATGCCTGCGTGTACGAAAAACGAGAGCTTTTTATTCATCGCTTTGGAAATACTTGACGGAACCTTTCAGCCCCATGGCAATTTTTTCGCGGACACGCTTTTGAGGTTTACATGGAACTGATCATTTCTTTTCTATCTGACCAGGGATACACTGCTTTGTTTATCCTCATGGTCTTGGAGAATATGAACATCCCCATTCCCAGTGAAATCATTTTGGGCTTTGCGGGCTTTTTAGTCTCTCAAAACATTTTTTCCTTCTGGCCCACTGTCATCATCGGGACCGTAGCGGGACTGGTCGGTTCCCTCGGATCATACTACATCGGCGCCCGGGGCGGGCGGACCATTCTTTTGAAATACAGCTCCAAGGGCGGCATGACTTATCGAAAGCTGGTGGCCGCCAATTCATGGTTTGATCGCTATGGCGGCATTGCGATACTCACCGGACGGCTTCTCCCGGGGGTGCGGACCTTTATTTCTCTTCCAGCGGGCATCGCCCGATACCCGCTGCCTCACTTTATTTTTATGACCATCATCGGCACCATTCCTTGGACCATCTTCCTCGTGTATGCAGGGATGCTGCTCGGCGAAAACTGGCCTCTTCTTTTCAATTACAAAATAGAGATCGGTATCGTTTGCGTCATCATCGCTACCGTGATTGGCATAGCATTTTATTATTGGAGCAAAAATCGTGGGAAGTAGGATACCTCTCCGAAGGGTCTGTCTCCTTATCATCTATTGCCTCGTTCTGTACGGTCTCCTGCTCGGCGCGGTGCCTCTGCTGGATCCGGACGAGCCGGTGTATGGAGAGACGGCTAAGGAAATGCTTGCCACCGGCGACTGGCTGTCTCCCAGGATTTATGGCGCCTTCTGGTATGATAAGCCACCTCTCTTTTATTGGCTCGATGGGCTTTCCTTTTCTGTCCTAGGCATCTCCACGGCTGCCGCAAGGCTTCCGTCAGTTTTGGCAGGCGCCGCCTGCAGCGTCTATACCTATTTAGCATCCCGCAAAATCATCCGAGAGCGGGCTGCCTTTTTGGGTGCTCTGATTCTTGCATCGTCATTGGAATATATTGTGCTCGCCCGAAGTGCCGTCACCGATATGACTCTCACCCTGTCTCTTACGGTGGCGCTTTTGTCATTCCTTCGAAAAGAATACGTCCCCGCTTACATAGCCTGCGGGGTTGCGCTTCTCGCCAAGGGACCCATCGGCTTTGGATTCCCCGCGCTGATCGTGGGGCTATGGCTTTTAGCATGCAAAAAATTGAACTGGACCTCCATCACCGCGCTCCGCTGGTACTGGGGCATCCCCCTTGCGTGTCTGGTGGGGCTTCCTTGGTTTATTTACATGACCGCCATGCATGGAAACGCTTTCATTGATACCTTTCTGGGCTATCATAACCTGACCCGCTTCACTTCGCCAGAGCATGAAGGAGCGAATCATCTCTTTTTTTACATCATCGTTCTTCTCGCAGGCTTTTATCCTTGGTTCGCTGCAGTCCCGGGAGCGCTGCACTTGGCATGGAAAAATAGAAAGAACGAAGAGCCTCTGTATTTTTTCATCTGGGCTCTGTTTATTTTTATTTTCTTTTCTCTCTCATCGACTCAGCTCTTCTCGTACATTCTTCCCATGTTCCCGCCGCTTGCTCTGCTGGCAGGAATGTATCTGGCAAACATAGAATCACGGGGGCGACCCTCTGCCGTTTTTCCTTTGCTTCATATTCTCTGCGGCGCTGTCACTGCCGCCGCCGTGGGCTGGACCCCTCTTGTCCCTGCGGGCGGCATTCCTCTGCGCATGGCCATCGCCATCGGTATGGTCGTCTTGACATTCCTTGCGGCGTGGCTCATATATAAGGGAAAGGTCTCTCTCTTTTTATTTTGTCAGGCCGGACTGTCTCTTCTTTTTACACTGTCGGTCTGGTATTTATTCGCTGCGCCGGTGGCATCAAGCTTCACCTCCAAGGCCATCGCCGAAAGACTTACGGCTACTCCCGCAAACGGCCCGCTTTACATCGATTCTTTTTATCGCCCCGGAGTGGCGTTTTACGGCGACCTTTACGGAAAGCCGCTTCCTTCTCTGTCTGCGGCAGCGCTGAAAAAAGAAAAGCAGGACCAGCGGCAGCATATTCTTCTCCCCGGCGAAACTGACGAGACAGACATTCCTGCCGGTTCTTACGTCCTGATTCAAAAAAAGCTGCTGCCTGAAGCGCGCAAAAATGAATTTACTGTCATCTGGCAACAGGATACAGCATACCTTCTCAGAAAGGAGGCTCACCGTGACTGACACCTCCCATATGCTTCCAGTCCTGCGGGAATCTAAATGGGGCGGCGTTGGCATTTTCATAGCCAGCCTTATTTTTCTTGCTCTGGCGTCATGGCTTTTCCCTATCACGGACCCGGTGGAGTCCAACTACGCCCTCACCGCAAAGGAGATGGTCCTGTCCGGCGATTGGATGTCCCCTCAAATCTATGGCGTCTATTGGTATGACAAGCCCATCATGGTATATTGGCTGCTGTCCCTGTCGTATTCGCTGTTGGGGTTCAATGATTTTGCGTCCCGGCTTCCTTTCCTTCTTTGCGGCGCTCTGTCTGCGTCGCTTTTGGCGTATTACGTGAAACGGATCACACACAAGCGAGCCGCCGCCACTTGGTCCGCGGTCATGCTGGTGACGTCTCTTGAATTCTGGCTGATTTCCCACGCCATCATCACCGACAGCCTGCTTCTGCTGTTTACCATTCCTACGCTACTCTCGGCATACATCGGTCTGTATGAAGGAAGCACGAAGCATATGACCATCGCTTACGGGGTAGCAGGCTTGTCATGCCTCACGAAAGGGCCGGTGGGCCTCGTCCTACCCGGCCTCTTTCTTCTTCTCTGGTGCGGCTGGATGAAAAAAAGCATCTATTGGAAGCGGCTTTTCCCATGGCAGGGAATCCTTGCCTTTCTCACGATCTGCCTGCCCTGGTACGTCGGTATGTACCTGATCCACGGCGGCGAGTTCCTTTATAACTTTCTGGGCATTCACAATGTGCTCCGGGCCACTGCCTCAGAGCACCCCGAGGACAATCTGTGGTACTACTATCTGGCCCTCTTCCCGGTGTCCCTTCTCCCATGGTTCGGCCTTTCCCTGTACGGCATAAAAAAAGAATGGTCAGAAAGGTCTCAATTTTGTAAATTTCTTCTCCTCTGGCTGGCAGGAACACTCATCTTTTATTCCCTCATGGCCACGAAATACGTGACCTACACCTACATTTCCGTCATACCCGCCATTCTTTTCGCCGCGCTCCGCTGTGATGACGTGGCAGAAGGAAAACGGGCGGCCTGTCTGTCCCTGGCCATTCCCTTCCTCCTTATGGCGGCCGCTCTCGGAATCGCCACTATAAAACTGCCCGACGTTCATTGGGCCGCATTCTACTGCATCATCACCTACAGCTTTTATCGGGTCCTTCTTCGATGGAAATCTACAAAGAGAAAGCTCCTTCTGATCACCGCCTCCGCTACGGCAGGGCTCTATCTCTACCTTGCGTTCCAAGCATTTCCGGCGTACCTGCTGACCCGATCCTCTTTGTCCATGGCAGATACGCTGCACCACCTGCCGGGTACTCATTATTTCTTCCGCTCCTACCCCGCCAGCTATACCTATTACAGCGGCGAAACCGCGGTACGCCTCGTGCCGGACAGCTCGTCCGATATGCGGCGAGACAGCCGGTGGAGTGCAAAATATGTGATGCCCTCTATCTCTGAGGAGGAATTGCAAAAAAAATTACCTCACGAGGACATGTATCTTTTTGTGTCCTCCAGCAATGAAAAATTTTTTCGCCAATGGGACAAGGCCTCCTATTTTATTCCCCACGCCTCGTTTGTGTCGGGGACAATTTACAGAAAGCGTGCCGCCTATGACGATTGACAGCTTCCTCTCTCATCTGGCCACCTACCAAGGGCCCCTCGTATTTAATCCGTGGCATGACACGGCCCCTTCCTTAGAAATCCCCGGAGCTCCCGCGATACGGCAACGGCAGTTCAAAGATTATCTGACGCTCCGCTTGGGCAAAGCGAAGCTTCTTCTCATCGCTGAAGCCTGCGGCTATCAGGGGGGCCATTTTTCGGGCATCGCTATGACCTGCGAACGTATGCTTTTACATTTTCACCCTGCCATTACGCCGGCCATGATTCTGGGCCGGAACGGCCAGCGCACGAGCCGCGAGGACAGCCCGGCCATTCCTAAAGCGATTCAAAGAACCAAAGGCTTCAACGAGCCCACGGATTCGGTAGTTTGGAAGGCGGCCCTTGATGCGGGCCTTGGCCCCGATGAATTTCTTCTGTGGAATATTTTTCCCTTCCATCCCTATAAAAGAGGAAGCCTGCTGTCCAATCGGACGCCGACAGACTCCGAATTGGCCGATGGCCTTTCCTTTACGAAGGAGCTGCTGTCTCTCACCGGTCCGCTTCCTCTCTTTGCGATCGGGAAAAAAAGCGAGACCACTCTTACAGAAGCAGGTTTCCCTGTCATCGGACTTCGCCATCCTGCCAACGGGGGAGCCAATGTTTTTAGAGCGGGCCTCAAAAAAGCATTGTCCTCTCTCGGTCTATAAAAAATTGCTTCTGCCATCTCCGGGCAGGAGTTTTTTGCGCCATCGCTTTTTATATTTGCCAACACTGTTAAATTAACAAATGCGGCGCCTACCATTTGACACCCCCCTCTTTCCTGTGCTAAAGTTATTGCAATTAAAGACGTGCGAGGAAGAGAAGAGTAAGCGGAGGATAGAGCCAAAGAGAGCTCCCGGCTGGTGAAAGGGGAGTGCCGAAGATCTGCTGAACATGGACTCAGAGCAGGGAAGGCCGAATCATGAGGCATCCCGGGTGCGCCCGATACAGCGCTCAAGTATCAAGGCCTTGCGCCGGCGTACCTTTTGAGATCCATGCAGCGATGCATGAATGAAATTGGGTGGTAACACGAGTCTTTCGTCCCTTTGCGGATGAAGGACTTTTTTGTATAAGGAGAAATCATGCCTTTCTATAACGGCACTTTATTTGAAATCGATCGGAAGGAAATGCTCCGCTATGCGGGCGTAAAGCCGGGCGGAAAAAATTTTCCTGATAAAGCAGTGGAGCAGGCTATCGAGGAAGCGCTGGCTCTCGCGAAGCCAAAAGGCATCTGGAGAGTCCTTCCTTATACGCCTAGCGAGGGACGGATCGAGGGAATCCCGCCGCTGGTATTGGAGGGAACCAGCATTCGCCGCCACCTTGAAACCTCCTGGTCCGTGGCCATGCTGACAGTGACTGCCGGCGATGACATTGAACAGGCCTCAGCAAATCATTTTAAAGCCGGCGAGTATGCCCTCGGGCTTCTTCTGGACGCTTGCGCCACTACCGTGACGGAGCATCTGGCGGATCAGGTGGATCGGCTCATTCAAAAGGCCGCTGCCAAGGACGGGCAGAAAACGGTTTGGCGCTTTTCGCCGGGCTACGGCAATTGGCCGGTGACTCAGCAGCATGATTTCTGCCGGTTAATCGAGGCAGATAAGATCGGCGTTCATGTCACGGATCATGCCATGCTCTTCCCAAGAAAATCAGTGAGCGCCATCATCGGCATTTCCCAATGCGCTCAGTCTCCGGCACCTGCCAAGTGCCGGGTGTGCTCTCTTGTAACCTGCCCGTTCCGGCATTAAACCGGCGAGCCCCGTTTCATATAAAAAGGAGAACCCTATGATACTTTTTGACGGCGGCATGGGCACCATGCTGCAAAAGTTCGGTCTTGTGACAAGGGACTGCCCGGACTATTACAATATTTCCCATCCCGATGTGGTGCAGCAGATCCACAAGGCCTACGCCGACGCCGGGAGCCGCTACATCACCACCAATACCTTCGGTTCCTCTCCCATAAAGCTGGCGGATTATGATTTGTCCGATCAGGTGGAATCCATCGCGTCGGCAGCGGTCAAAAATGTACGTCTTGCCTGCGGGAGCCGAGTGACAGTCGTCGGCGACATGGGGCCTACAGGGAAATTTGTTCATCCCATTGGCGATTTATCCTTTGATGAGACATGCGAAAATTATTACCGCCTCGCCAAGGCGCTGGCCGATGCCGGCGCAGACTGTCTCATTATTGAGACCATCATTGATATTCAGGAAATGAAGGCCGCCCTGATCGCTGCCAAGGCCGCCTGCCATCTGCCGGTGATCTGTCAGATGACCTACGGTGAGGACGGCCGGACCATCCCCGGGACGGATCCCATCACTGCCACCATTCTTCTGGACGCTCTCGGCGCTGATGTAATCGGCGCAAACTGCTCTGTAGGGCCAGACAAACTTTTACAGGCCGCCAAGGACATGGTATCGGTCACCAACAAGCCTGTCATCATTCAGCCCAATGCGGGCATACCCGTTTTGGAGGACGGCGAAACCTGTTTCCCTCTGGGCCCTGATGAATTTGCTTCCTACGGTCCTGCTTTTGCGGCTCTTAGCGTTTCCTATCTGGGCGGCTGCTGTGGCACTACGCCGAACCATATCCGGGCGCTCGCAGAAGCCCTTTCTTCTGTTCCGGAGGCGTCTCCGCCAAAAGTGGCTCCCTTCACGGCGCTCACCTCCCGCACCCGGACCGTCTTCATCGGCGACAGCTGCGCCCCTGTAAAAATCGGGGAGCGTATCAATCCTACCGGCCGGAAAAAAATGAGGGAGGATATCCAGCAGGGCAGCTTTGTGTCTGTGAAGAAGGAAGGCCTTGCACAGGTCGCTGCCGGCGCAGATGTGCTGGACGTCAATATGGGAGTTCCCGGCATCGATCAGAAGGCGGCCATGGAAACTGCCATCTCTCAGCTTTCTATGCTCTGCCCAGTACCGCTCTCCATTGACAGTACCGACCCGGATGTGCTGGAGCGGGCGCTGAAGGCATACCCAGGCCGCCCGCTGATTAATTCGGTGAACAATGGGGACAATGAAATACTAGAACGAGTGCTGAAACTGGCCAAGACCTACGGCGCAGCCCTGCTCTGCCTTCCTCTGGAGAGAGGAAATCTTCCGAAAACCGCAGAGGAACGGATCCGCATCGCCCGCATCCTCATAGAAAAAGCGCTGGCCGCCGGCCTTCGCAGAGAGGATCTTCTGCTGGACCCGCTGGTGCTTACCATTGGCTCCAGCGACAGCGGCGCCAAGGAAACACTGAAAACAATTCAACTGTACAAAAAAGAATTCGGTCTTCCCTGCGTCATGGGCACCAGTAATGTTTCCTTCGGCCTGCCTGCCCGGAGCCGGATCAACGCGACCTTCCTCACCATGGCCTTAGCCTGCGGCATGAATGCACCCATTATCAATCCCATGGACGAGGCCATACAGGATGCCTTCACCACCGGAAGACTCCTCTTAGGCTTTGACCCGGGGGCGCAGCATTTCATTAAAGACGCCACCTGCTCGGAGGAATCAAAGACAGAAAAAAAATCAGAGAAGCCCCTGCCACCGCTGGAACAGATCAAAGCAGCGGTCACCAATGGGGAAAAAGAAGAGGCTGCCTCGTTGGTAAAGCCCCTTTTAGACAGCAGCCTGACTCCCGAAAAAATTATCAAGGAAGGACTCACCGCAGCCATGACAGAAATAGGCGACGGCTATGGCAGAGGCAAGGTGTACCTTCCGCAGGTGATGATGGCCGCAGAAGCCATGCAAGCCGCCTTCAAGGAGTTGAAGACTCTTCTCCCTGACATCAGCACCGACGCAAAGGGGACCATAGTCATCGGCACCGTGAAGGGAGACATTCATGATCTGGGCAAAAACATTGTGGCAGCGCTCATGGAAAACAGCGGTTACCATGTAATCGACCTAGGCAAGGACGTGGACCCGGACACCTTTATTAAAGCCATTCGCGAAAACCATGCAGAACTGGCCGGTCTCTGCTCGCTCATGACCACCACCCTGCCCGAGCTGGAGCACACCGTGGAAGCACTGAAAAAAGAAGCGCCCGCCGTAGGAATTCTGGTCGGCGGCGCAGTCGTCACGCCGGACTATGCCACCCGCATCGGCGCACCGGATTATTGCAAGGACGGTATCGCCGCCGTAAAAATAGCTGACAAGCTGACAGAAAAGAGGAATGGCTGATGACAACACTAAAGGAGAAGAACCAGCAACATATTTTTACGATCACCACCGAACTGGATCCGCCAAAAAGCGCCTCTCCCGCCAGCACAGAGGATCAGGTGGCCAAGGTCGCGCCCTACGTGGACGCGGTAAATATTGCAGACTGCCCCATGGCCAAGCTCCGCATGAGCCCCATCGCCCTGTCGTCCATCATTCAAAGCCATTATCGGGTGGAATCCATTTTCCACCTCACCTGCCGGGACAGAAATCTCATCGGCCTGCAGGCAGAACTGCTTGGCGCATATGCGCTGGGAGTTCATAATATTCTGACCCTCACCGGAGATCCGCCCTCCATCGGCGACCATCCCAACGCGAAGGGCATCTTCGAGGTAGACTCCACCGGCCTCATAGAAATAGCCCGGACCCTCAACGAGGGACACGACCTGATGGGCCACAAATTAGGAGAACCCACCGGTTTTTATATCGGCACCACTGCCAATCCCGGCTCAGAGGATCCGGATACAGAAATCCGCCGCCTTGAGGGCAAGAAAAAGGCCGGCGCTCAATTCATTCAGACCCAGCCCATTTATGACATTCGTCAGGCCGAGGATTTTCTTTCTGCTGCCAAGGAGCTGGCCCTTCCCATTCTCTTTGGTATCGTTCCCTTGAAAAGCTTCAAAATGGCTACCTACCTGCACAACAATGTGCCGGGCATACGGATCCCGCCCCACATCATGAGAGCCATGGAAACAGGCAACCGCGAAACAGGCCTTCAAATCTCCCGAGAGCTGGTGACGGCGCTGAAGGAGATGCACGCCGACGGCGCTCATCTCATGCCGGTAAATGATGTAGAAGCCGTGCCTTACATCGCGGCCCACAGCTGACAAAGAGACATAAAAAGACTGCCCACGCATGGAACGGACAGTCTTTTTACGGACCGCATTGCATGATAAGTAACGATAAAAATATTTCCTCACCGGCTCGTCACAAACTTCCGTGAAGAATAAACCGCTTTGTAAAATAATTCCACACCATGACGATGCCTGATGCCACAAGCTTGGCCGCCATGTACCAGATCCCGATGAGCTCCACACAGGTCCACATAACCAGCTGATTGATGCCGAGTCCCATGAGAGACGTGACAATGAAGAGGCTCATTTGCCTTTCGCTTTGCTGCTGCGCATGGAATACAACCACCACGCAAAGAATATAATTGGCAATCAGCGAAATGGTGAAGGCGATAGCCGACGAATACAGATACCTCACGCCGCCATATTCGGTCAGCGCATACAGCAGGGCGTATTCCAAAAGAAAGCAGCCGCCCCCTACCACAAGGAAGCGGAACACCTCCCAAAACCGGCTCTTGTCCTTCCAAATATCTGAAATTCGTCCCATGCGTCCTCCGTTCGTGCTGTCTCGCCGACATGGCGTCTGCATGCTTATTATAGCAGACCTCCAAGGTCACACGGCTTACATTTAAAACATTGTTTAAATGTAAAACCGGAGCCCCACAGGTATCCGGTTTTACATTTTATACTTACTTTCTCTTTTCCAGCGCTGCCAGCTCAGCCTGATAGCGTGCCAGCTGGAGCGCTTCTATGCGGGCCATCATGGCCTTGCGATCCAGATCCCTTTGTTCTTCCTCTTTCTGAAGCTGCGCGGCTCTGTCCAAGGCGCCGCCTGTAACGGCTCCATTCCTGATGTTCCCGCTGGACTTGGATCGCTCCATGGACCGCTCCGCTTCACAACGGAGCTCCCGGTTCATAGCGTCGTAATACAATCCCATGGCCTCCGGATGGGTAGCGCTGCTTCCTGCGGCAGCAGTGTGATATAAATTGTAGTCCGCCTTCCGCTGCTTCGCTGCCGCGTCTCTTATGGACTGCTCCACTGCCTGCTTGGCCCGGGCATCAAAATCGGGCAGCTTTGCCTCGACTGTATTCATAGCAAGGACGCAAAGAACTGCCGCAATCATCAAAAATTGTTTCATCATACCTCGACTGCTTTGCGAAGGGCCTTCAGGTTTTCTGCCGGCGCGCCGGGATTCACCACGCAGCCCGGTCCGAGAATAAGCCCCTTTCCGTCCACCTGATGGATCGCTTCCTGCACGTGGGCGATGATTTCCTCCGGCGTTCCGTCGAGAATAATATCATCGTATTGCAGCACCCCGTCCACAAAATAAGGCGCCGATTTAATTCCTGCCATAAGGCACTTATCCGTCAGCACCCGGGCCGCCTTTAGAGACGGCCATGTGTGCCGGTCATGCCAGTTAAGGCAATTCACCGGGTAGGCGGCCACCTCATCGAAATAAATGTTTTCGCCGTGAATGTGCGCCGGATTAAACCATGTCTTCTTTTCGTAGCTGCGAATCACCGCCAGATCATAGAAGGCAGCAAATTCATCAAAGCGCGCCGGATCCATCATGTCCCTGCAAGCATTCTGGGTAGCAAAGAAGAAGCCGTCCACACCGGCATCAATGTTGTAGGAAATAAAATCAAGGGTGGTGGCCGTGATCGCTGCCAGCGCATGATGCACCGCATCTGGAAAATTAATCATGTCCTGCAGCAGCCTATCGCCGGCCATTTTTTTCAACGTCGAGAAAGGGCTGAAAATCGTTTGAATCACCGGCGTATCCACCCGCCGCCGTTTCACAAGCTCCCGGGCAAACTGGATCTGCTTGCCGTAGGTCCCCTGAATGGCAGGAATGGCCCGAAGCGCATCATAATCTGCCGGACTCTTGATGGCAAATTCTGCCACAATCGGTTCCTTATGAGGATCACAGTAAATGGTGATCTGATTGCCAAAGTCCTGGGTAGAGTAAAGCCCGAAGGGCATCATTTTTATATAGTCAAAATCATAGGCCTCGGTAAATTCCACCTCTGCCTTGGCCAGAGAAATCGGGTCCTGATCATGGGCGGACATATGCATCCATGCGCCCACAGGCACCCGGTCCACATCCCTTCCGGCAAGCGCCGCTTCGATTCGTTCTTTTCTGTTCATATCCATTCTCCTTGTTGAGAAAAACTCGGTTTCTTCCCCGATTATATCCCGAACAGCTAGCGCTTATCCAGTTTTGGGAAAATGAAAAACAGCAGGCGAAAACCGTCCGCCGTTTTTTAGATTACATGCCGAAGGATCAGATACATCAGCGCGCCGAAGGCGGCCGTGCAAGGAATCGTCATGATCCATGCCGCCAGCATCTGATACGCCACGCTCCAATGAACTGCCTTGAACCGCTGTGCCCAGCCGACACCCATAACAGAGCCGGTCACCACGTGAGTTGTAGAAACAGGCAGGTGCAGAAAGGTGGCGGCAAAAATAATTATCGCTGCATTCAAATCCACCGCCAGCCCATGTACTGGCTGCATGCGGAAAATCTTATTTCCTACTGTGCGGATAATCCGCCATCCACCTACGCTGGTTCCGAGCCCCATAGCGGTAGCGCAGGCGATTTTTACCTCCCAGGGCACCTCCAGCTGGCCGATGTAGCCGCCTGACAGGAGCGCCAGCGTGATGATCCCCATGGACTTCTGCGCATCGTTAGACCCATGAGAGAAGGCCATGACGCAGGCCGATAGGATCTGGAGATGATTGGACACATAATTTACCCGGGATTTCCCTACATTCCGGAACAGCACATAAATAACAGTCATTACCGCATAGCCGATGCCGATAGCCACGATGGGTGAAAAAATAAGGCCTGCCACGATGGCGAGCACTCCGGCCTCATGAATCGCGGCGGCGCCGTAGGAAATCATGACAGATCCGATCAGTCCTCCTATCAACGCATGAGACGAGCTGGAGGGCATGCCGATCCACCAAGTAAATAAATTCCAAAGAATCGCTGACGAAAGCGCTGCGATGAGCACCGTGGAATCTACCATATGCGGAGACATGACAATTTCCCCGCCGATGGTTTTCGCAACGCCGGTGGAAATCATCGCCCCCAAAAAATTCAGAACCGCAGAGATCCCGATAGCCGCCGAAGGGCTGAGCGCCCGGGTAGCCACGCAGGCCGCGATGGCGTTTGCCGTGTCGTGAAACCCGTTAATAAAATCAAAACTGAGAGCCAATATCACCACGCCGGCGATGAGGTATATCTCAGGCATACTTCATGACCACCTCTTTAATGATATTCCCCACCTTCTCTGCCTGATTCACCGTGGTCTCCATGGCCTCCATGATTTCCTTCCAGCGGATGATCTCCATCACCTCATGAGAGCCGTCGAAGAGCTCGGAAATCGTGGTGCGATAAATTTCATCAGCCTCGCTTTCCAGCGCATTCAGCTTCTGGGTGCGCTCGGTAATTTCCGTCTCATTCCTGTCGATGCTTTTCAGCAGCCGGAAAAGAATGATCAGCTCTGACGACATTTCCACAAGAATATCCGCCATGCGCACCGGCTCATCCCAGCCGAGCCCCGCATGATACAGCCGAAGAGCCATGACCAGATCCTTTGTGTCGTCCACGCAGTCATCCAGCGTCTTGGTCAGGAGATAAAAATCCTCCCGGTCGATAGGCGTGATGAACACATGCTTCATCTTCTGGCCAATGTCCCGAGTAATCTGATCGCCCGCATGCTCCAGCTTCCGCACCTCGTCCACGGAACGGTCCAGACGAGTCCGATCCAAGAGAACCTCCTTGACGATGAGCGCTCCCTTATGAAAATACTCTGCATTGGACACTAAAAAATCGAAAAATTCTTCGTGCTTGTTTACAAGGCTGAACATAAAAAAATCCTCCCGCACACACTATCCCTTGTATCTCAATATATATAATGTGTGTAAAATCACTGTAAAGTTTGCATTAATAATTAAAATAACGTAGGTGCTTATCCAAAATGATCAAAGTACGCTGCAAAACCCATAAAAGAATCCCTCTCGCCGAACGTAAAATTTTTCAGCGTGCCACTCAAATTTTCCCGCTTGCATCGAGCCGTTGCTGTTTTCACGCAGCCCACAGGATCTGTAGCGGCGGAGTCTGTTATTTTTTCGAAACACTGATTTTCTGATTCATTCTTTACAAATTTTACCCAATCGTGATGAAAGCGCTCAAGGCATGAAAATTTTTCAAGACCATCTCCCCTTCTGCTTTCCCCGAAGGAGCGATTTTATTTTAACCGGGCCTCTGAAAAATGACGCAGCCCCTTGCGGCAAGCCCCTATGTGTTTGCCGCAGATGGTATTTGACATTTTCGATGATGCGATTATACTGAAAACAGAGTGTAAATTTTTAAGTGTTTTATGAGGAGGTCTATCGTGGACGAAAAAAAGATTCAAGAGGAAATGAAAAAGCTGAAAGGCACTCAGACCTATAAAAACTTGCTGGTTGCCTTCGCCGGAGAATCTCAGGCGCATGTAAAATATACTCTCTTTGCCAACGAGGCCGAGAAGGATCCGGCCATGAGCCGTCAGCTAGCTGATATTTTCAGAGAAACCGCTGGCAATGAACGGGCCCATGCCAAGCTTTGGTTCTGGCTCGTAGGAGACCTGAAAAAATCCACCGCTGAGCATCTGGAAATGGCCGCCAGCGGTGAGAATGAGGAATGGACCTCCATGTATCCGGAATTTGCAGAAACCGCAAAAAAAGAAGGATTCGAGCAGATCGCATTCCTCTTCACCAAGGTCGGCGAAATTGAAAAGCAGCACGAAACCCGGTACAAGCTTCTGCTGGCCAACGTGGAAAACGGAAGGCTCTTCAGGCGGGGAGAAAAGAAGCTCTGGATGTGCGCCAACTGTGGATACACCTGCGAGTCTGTAGAGGCTCCGCAGGAATGTCCCGTCTGCGGTCATCCCCAGTCCTTCTTCGCTATCAAAGCAGAAAACTACTGATACAAAAAAGCTGAGGCTCATGCCTCAGCTTTTTTGTTGCCTCTAACCGCTTTAGAAAACCTCACTCCTCACCGCCCCGCTCTGTCTCTGCGTGAGGATTATGAGCATGCAGATACGCAATGTACCGCTTGCCCCATATTTCAATAGCCTGCAAAACAGCCTTGAATTCTTTTCCGATGTCGGTCAGCTCATATTCTACCCTTGGCGGGATTTCCGGATAGACTGTTCTTGTGATGAGGCCCTCCTGCTGCAGGTGCTTCAGCTGATTCGACAGGGTGGCCTGGGTGATGGCGATTTCCTTTTGCATTTTTCCGAACCGCTTCGGCCCGCCTGCCAAGGAATGAAGAATGAGGATCGCCCATTTGCCTGTCAAAAGCTGCTGGGCTGTCACGTAGGGGCAGAGACCGAATACATTCTTTTTTTCGCAAACTTCTTTTTTCATACACACCTCAATACGCAAGCAAAAAGTACTAAGTGCAAATAAAAATCCTACTTGACCGCACATAGAAGCTTTTCTATACTGAATATATACAAGTCAGCCTATTAAGGCAAGTCAGATTTTTAGACCATGAAAAGAAATCGCTGCGGCGGATCGATGTGTTCCCGTTTTTTTGCGGCAGCGCTTGGATAAAAGTCCTGCTGCATCAGAACTCCTCTGCACGCGGTCATCGTCGTCGCATAGTCCCTCTTGTACTGAACAATTTTCCCCGCTTTCAGTTCATTTGTTAGTTATCCCATGAGGAGGACATTATGGAAAACACATTGCCATTTTTTGAAAAGCCTGCGCCGATTACGGACATCAGGACTGTGAAGGAGTATGACGTGGTGGTGGTCGGCGCCGGTTCGCCGGGGGTGCCTTGCGCGCTAAAGGCGGCTGAGCTGGGCGCGAGGGTCGCCATTCTCCAAAAGGAACGCGAGGCAGCGGCGTGCGGAAATTTTGGAGCTGGCATTATTTTGGAAGACAGCGTTCCTGCTGACGTGGAGTCGCTCGTGTCCCTTCTCATGGGTGCCGCAGATCATCGCGCAAAGAGAGAGGTCATTGAGATGTGGGCGCAACATTCCGGCGAGGCGGTCCGCTGGCTGATTGAACAGGCCAAGGAGGCGGGCGCTAAGGTTATGGATTTAGGCACACCTGCCCAAGAGGGACTTCTGAAAAAAACAGGCCTTCATATCGGGTTTACCACCTGCGTTTTCGGGCCAAAGCCTTATGATACCGGCGCGGCTATGAAGACGCTGTGCAAGCTGGCTGAAAAGAGAGGCATTGATATTTTTTATGAAACACCGGCATGCCAACTCGTGCAAGATGAAAAGGGCGCCGTCACAGGCGTCATCGGGAAGGGCAAAGATGGATACATGCAGTTCAATGCGAAGAAGGGCGTTGTCATTGGCACCGGCGACTATGCCAATGACCCGGCCATGATGGATTATTATCTGCCCGACATGCATCACATGGATCTGAAACGTACCGGACGCTCTGGCGATGGCCATAAGATGATTGTATGGGCCGGAGGCCGCATGGAGCATGTAGGCCACTGCAAGATGGTGCACGACATGGATGCAGGCCCGGTCTCTATCATGAGCGCTCCCTTCCTGCGGGTGAAATTGGACGGCCGCCGTTTCTGCAATGAAACAGTGGGCATGGAATACATGAACTGCTATCTCACAGATAAAGAGGACAAGGGTCACTACTGCCAGATTTTTGACAGCACCTATATAGAGCAGGCAAAGAGGCTCGGCCTTTCCGCAGATGACGAGGAGTCCATCAAAAAATGGATGCCTGAGGAAAAGATGGACCGCAACGGCGTCATGGAAGCGCTGGTGGATACATGGAAGGCAGATACGTTGGAGGAGCTGGCTGAAAAGCTTCGCATCAGAGACATTCCCGCATTTCTTGAAACCGTCAAGCAGTACAATGCATTGGCCAAAGCCGGAAAAGATACAGAGTATGGTGTTCCCGTCGCGTCCCTCTGTCCGGTTGAAAACGGCCCCTTTTACGGCGTACACCGTCATGTGCGATTCACCGTATCCTGCTCGGGCATCGTGGTCAATGGCCGGCTTGAATGCCTCGATGACAATGACCGGCCCATTCCGGGACTGTACGCCATCGGCAATCTGGCAGGAAACTTCTACGGAAGCCCGGACTATCCGCTGGACATCTTCGGCCTCAATCTGGGCCGCAACTATACCGGCGGCTACGTGGCTGCCAAAGAAATCATGGGACAGCTGTAGCAGGGAAAGTTCCGGATACGTCCGGAGCTTTTTCCTTCCCTTGACTGTATAAAATAAGTGAGCCCTCATATCGCGTCAGCCTCACAAAAAAAAGAAAGAACCTTGCGAGAGGCTCTTTCTTTTTTTATACCCGTTCATTTGAAATAACAGACAACAGTTCCATAACACGCAGGCGCTATAAAAAATAAAAATACCCGGCCACTGATTTTTCAGCGATCGGGGTTTTATTTGGTGCCGGAGGCGGGACTTGAACCCGCACGATACTGCTATCGCCAGATTTTGAGTCTGGTGCGTCTGCCATTCCGCCACTCCGGCCTGTGAATCACAACGGTCATTTTATCATAGTTTGCTTTCCTTCGTCAATTGAGCGTCCACGGTCTGCGCCACGAGAGAAAGCTTATCCTGATCCGTCTGATCCCACATGAGCGGCGTAACCGTGATCCAGCCCTTATGAGCCCAATACACGTCAGTGGTTTTATCTGTGCCGGGAATGGGTTTGCCATGCAGCCAGAAGCCGAGATGCCCCGAGGGGTCCTTCATCTGACGAATGACGTTATCATATTTTTGCAGCCCCAGCCGCACTGTCTTCACCCGCTCCCAGCCGATGTCCTCCAACGGAAGGGCGGGAATATTCACATTGAGGATACCCTTGTAATTTCCATCAATAAAAAATGTTTTCACCAGCTCTGCGGAAAAAGAAGCCGCCCGCTCAAGAAGAGCTTCTTTTTTTATGGTCTCCGCGGAAATCGCGATGGAGGAAATTCCGAAAAAAATGCCTTCCATGGCACCTGCCACAGTGCCGCTGTACAAGCAGTCGCTTCCCAAATTCCAACCGTTATTGATGCCTGACACGATCAGATCGGGAAGATCGTCCGCGATCCATCGGTCCAGCGCCAGCTTGCAGCAATCTGCCGTGGTACCGCTGGCGGTAAGCACCGTAATATTTTCCCCGTAGCTCTCCTTATGCCAAAGGCGGAGATATTCCTGAAGCGTGAGCGAACTGGAGCAGGAGCTTCTGCCCCGATTCGGCGCAATCACCGTCACCCGCCCGAGAGCGGATAATTTTCTGGCCAGCGAAATAATTCCCGGCGATTCAAAGCCGTCGTCGTTGGTTAAAAAAATATGCATTATTTACCGATTCCTCGTTTCCGTGTCAAAGAAGCCTGCTCAAAGTGCACGCTCTGCGTATGAACCGTGTGAACCCATCCCATTTTGTACCGGTCTTTCCACCCCAGAAAGGTCACCGGAATCCAAGAGTACATGAAGATGGGATATACCAGCCAGTAGAGATAAATTTTCCAAGGCACCTTGATCTGAAGCAGCACGATCAGCGGCAGAACGTACTGAATGAATCCGAGCCCTGTCCAGAATTGGCGGGGCACCAGCACGTCGTTGTACAAAATGACCGTAAAGCAGGGGTGAAACATATTGATATAGGTCATGAACAGATAAAATGCGGACAGCAGAAGGAAATAATTCTGCAGCAGCTGCATGATCCCGTCAAGCACAACGATACTCCTCCGCCGGATGCCTTCCTTCAAAAGCTTGGGAATATACCGCTCGGAGCAGTCAAACTGCCCCTGAGCCCACCGCTTTCTCTGGCGGCACGAGGCCATAAAGCCCAGCGGCTTTTCGTCGTAAATGATGGCGTCATGCACCCAGCAGGTGCGAATACCATGAGAGAGACACTTCATGGAAAATTCCATGTCCTCTGTGAGACAGTCGCAGCCCCAGCCGTATTTTTCTATTACGTCTGCGGAGACACACATGCCGGTGCCTCCTAAGCAGGATGAAAGACCCAGATTGTATTTCCCCAAATGCCAGAGATGATTTACTGTCCAGAAGGCGATGGAAAAGGTGCCGCTCACCCAGGTGTCCACCGGATTTTTTGCGGACAGATACCCTTGCAGGACCTTTTGCCCCTTCTCAAGTCGGTTATTCATGACCAGAAGAAAATCCAGATGAACTAAATTGTCCGCATCGAACACGCAAAAAGCGTCATAGCTTTTTTGCAGAGCAAATATTTTTGGAAAGACCCAGTCCATCGCATAGCCCTTGCCTACGAGTTCCTTATTATCCCGCTCAAAGACATGGGCGCCGTGCTTCCGTGCCAGCTCCGCCGTATTGTCGGTGCAGTTATCGGCTATGACGTACACATCATACAATTCTTTTGGATAGTGAAGAATTTTTAAGTTCTCCAGCAGATCTGCCAGCACCATTTCTTCATTATGCGCCGGAATGACTACAGCAAACCGATTTTTTGGGGCTGCCAGATTTTTTTCCTTCCGATGCCCCATACCGCATATGGCAATCACTGTGTAGTACATGGTGAAAAACGCCACAATGAGCTGCACCGGAATCATGATACTGTCAAGGATGTAGTTCATCGTCAGAAAAATCCGTCTGTGTTCTTCTCATTTTTCTTCTGCGGAGCTTACGCTGCTTCTTGCGATGGTTCAGCCATGTATTGATCATGCCGAACAAAACATAGGCCATGCACAGCGCCGCTGCCCACGACGGCCAGTAAAGCACCGCGCAAACAGCAAGAAACGCAAGGCATATGAGAAGAGCCTTCAAATGCAGCTGATCCGCGCTGGATCCTTTATTATCCGGATAATGCACCTCGCTCACCATGAGCAGGCCCAGCATGAGCACGATCACCGCCGCCAGCCAGTCCCATACCCTGACTCCGGACAGCACGTAGCATGCCACGATCGCGCCGGTCATCGGGCAGGGAAGGCCTTCGAAATAGCCATGCACCGCAGAGACCTTCACATTGAACCTAGCCAGACGGAACGCGCAAAACGCGCCTAAAAGGCCGCAGACCACAAGACCGGTAGTGCCCAGCGATTTCAGCTGGTAGGAATACATCAGCGCCCCCGCAGCAATGCCGAAGGAAATATCATCAGAAAGGGAATCCAGCTCCACTCCCAAAGGCCCCGCTGTGCCCAACGCTCTTGCCACCCGCCCGTCAAGAGCGTCGGCCACCATGGCAATCAGGATACAGATCGCCGCCGGCTGATACCAGCCCTCGATAGACATCAAGATCGACAAACCGCCGAACAGCGCATTCGTTCCGGTCACCACATTGGCAATCCATGATTTATTCACTTACCTCAACCTCCCCACTACGGTCAGGCCGCCTCGCACCTTGTCACCTTTTTTGACACAAATGTCGCAGTCTCCCGGAATATACAGCTCCGTACAGGACCCAAATTTAATCATTCCATAGAGCTCACCTTTTTTCAGAGTGTCTCCCAGCTTTTTCCAGGACACCACCCGCCTCGCCAAGATACCGGCGATCAGGATGACCAGTATAGATCTGTACTTGCCACGTATGCCGATAGCGCCCCGCTCATTTTCATAGCCCACCTCTTTTTCATAGGCCGGCCGGAAGCGCCCCTGCACATAGGACTGGTACTCAATGGTCCCCTCCATGGGCGACCGGTTGCAATGCACATCAAAGACAGAAAGAAAAATCGTAATCTTATGGCAGGGCTGACCCAAAAACATGTCCTCCTCCACGTCATGCGCCACTTCCATGACCGTCCCGTCTGCAGGCGACACAAGAAGCTCCTCGCCCTCCGGTATCCTGCCATTTCGCCGGGGACAGCGGAAAAAATACATGAAATACAGCCCCAGCACAAAGGGAACGGCCGCCACATGAAACCATCCGCAGTAAGCCAGCGCCGCTGCCAGAAGAATACAGACCCCTATAAAGGGATATCCCTCCGGCAAAATAATCGGTTTCCTCAGCATCCGCTTCCCTCGCGTTTCTCTCTCCACTTCTTCACGGCCCGCATGAATCGGGGTATGGCCATCATGCGGCCGATGCGGCCGGGCTGCTGATACAGCCTGTATGCCCATTCCATGCGATGCCTCTGCATCCACAGCGGCGCTCTCGGAATGGTCCCGGCCATGACATCAAAGGAGCCGCCCACGCCGATCGCCAAAAGATTGCCCAACTTCTGCTTATGCTTTTTCATCCACAGCTCCTGCTTAGGCACGCCCATGCCGACTAAGAGCAATCGGGTCCCGCTTTTTCGGATAACGTCAATGATTTCACACTCCTGCTCATCGGTAAAATATCCGTCATGAACGCCGGCAAGGCAAAATTCTCCATGAGCATCCATAAAACAGCGAGCCGCCTTCATGGCTACGCCGGGAGCTGCCCCGAGAAAATATACCGGCCACCCTGTATGAATGGCCTTCTTCAAAAGCTCTGCCGCAAAATCTGCGCCGGCCACCCGTTCCGGAAAGGGAGTCCCCAACTGTTCCCCCGCCCAAAGAACGCCGGCTCCGTCAGGAATCACAAGATCTGATGTATTCAGCGCATCAAAAAGGGCATCCTCTGTCTGGGCACGCATGATCATTTCCGCGTTGGCCGTCGCTACCAGGTGGGTCCCGCAGGCTTCAATCATGGCCGATGCCGCGTCCACAGCTTCCTGCATGGTCACCGCGTGCACCCGCACCCCAAGGATTGTATGATATGGCATCAGTAATTCGGTTATCTGCATTTCAATGGTCTGTCCGTCAAACGAAAGGAAGCCGGCTTGCTAAAGGCTTCCTACAACTGTCACACGAAAAACACTCGCATGCGCTATCAAATTATACCATATACTAAAGGCCCATCTCAATTTACGCAGACTTGCTTGTCATGAGCAAAGCGTGTAAAAAATTTTTGCCGTCTCATACAATGAAGAGGTCAGAAATTTTTTTGCCTCTTCGCGCAATGAAATAAAAATTTTAAGCCTTGGGCATAATAAAACCCCATGCATGACACTTTCATAAATCATCCATGAGGTTCCTTCTTTTATTTGCCCTCGGCTTTTATTTTACGCCTTTTCGCTTCCGTCTCCATAAATTCGTTCAAAGAAGACCCCCTTGAAGCGCTGTGCCAGCTCGTGACGGAAGTCCATGCCTTCCCCGATGGCTTCTCTCGCGTCAGCTCTCGCTTTTTCTAAGAGCGGCAGGTCTTTTACAATGTTTGCCACCCGCAGATCCGGCATGCCGTGCTGATGGTAGCCGAAAAATTCGCCGGAGCCCCGCAGAAGAAGATCCTTTTCAGATAAAAGAAAACCGTCCTGTATGGTACGCATGAGCTCCATTCTCATCTTCACCGTTTCATCGTCATTGTCGGTGTATAAAATGCAATAGGCCTGATCATTGCCGCGGCCCACCCGTCCCCGCAGCTGATGCAGCTGAGACAGGCCGAACCGGTCCGCACCGTACACAAACATGATGGTCGCCGCAGGCACGTTGACTCCCACCTCGATGACCGATGTAGCTACCAGAAGCTTCACCGTTCCTTGACTGAACTCGCGCATTATCTGTTCCTTCTTCGTATTTTTCATGCGGCCATGCACAAGGCCAACGCCCAGATCGGGGAACTCCTTTTCCTTCAGCCGCTGATACACGGAAACGGCGGCGGCTAGATCCTGCTTCTCGCTTTCCTCCACCAAGGGACACACCACATAGACCTGATGGCCTGCTTCCATTTCCTTTCGCATGAATGCAAGGATCCGCTGCAAATAGGAATGGTCCACCACATAGGTTTTGACCGGATGCCGTCCCGGAGGAAGTCCCCGAATAGACGACACATCCAGATCGCCATACACCGAGAGCGCCATGGTGCGCGGAATCGGTGTGGCTGTCATGACGAGAGAATGCGGATAAGCCCCCTTTGCGGCGAGAGTCTTCCTCTGCTTCACGCCGAACCGGTGCTGCTCGTCAGTAATGACCAGCCCCAGATGAGCAAATACCACCGTATCCTGAATCAGCGCATGGGTGCCGATCAAAATATCAATGGCCCCTCTTTTAAGAGCCTCCAGTATTTCCTTGCGCTCCGCCCCTTTGACCTCGCCTGACAGGTACGCCACCCGTAGCGGAAGGCCGTCGAATAATTGGGACAGTGTTTTATAATGCTGCGCCGCCAGTACCTCGGTGGGCGCCATGAGCGCGCCCTGGTATCCGTTCTCCGCAATTTTTGCAAGCGCCAGCGCGGCCACCGCTGTTTTGCCGCTGCCTACATCGCCCTGCACCAGCCGCTGCATGGGCCGCATGCCTTCCATATCATTTTCAATATCCGAGAAGGCCTGCTTCTGTCCTTCGGTGAGTGCAAAGGGAAAACGGTCCAGCACTGCCCGCACGAGCTTCCCGCTGGGCGCCAGATGAATGCCGTAAGGTCCTTCTCCCTGTTTTTTGCGCAGCAAAAGAATGCCGGCCTGCATGAAAAATAATTCCTCAAAGGCCAACCGTTTTCTGGCAGCTCGCTGATCATTCCAATTTTTTGGGCTGTGCATGGAAAGCACCGCCTCCCTGCGCCCTATGAGCTGCTCCCTGCGCATCATCTCCAGGGGAAGATTTTCGTTAAGCCCTTCCACATGACTCAGGGCATACTGAATGAGAGAACGCAGCTGCTGACTGCGGATGCCCTCAGTCAGCGGATACACCGGCACGAGACGGATAAAGGATTTGATTTGCTCCGGCTTGACTGCCTCCGTCCCGGCGTTGGAAATCTGCATGTGCCCGAAATTATATTCCCCTCGTCCGTAGGCGAGGATATAGCACCCTATCCGGAGCTCCTGCTTTTTCCAAGGCTGATTGAAATACACCAGGCGCACCGCCCCTTTTCCGTCGGTGATAACTGCTGTGATGAGTGACATTCTTGTCCGGGTTCTTGTTTCTTTTACGTCCAGTACCTTTCCATACACGCAGACCTCCTCATCGAGGCGAATCGCGTCCATAGGCGTGATGTTGGACCAGTCCTGATACCTGCGAGGATAAAAAGAAATCAGGTCCTCCACAGTGTATATGCCGAGGCGGGCCAGTTTTTTCTCTGTTCTGGGTCCTACCCCTTTTACCTTTCCTACAGGATCAGCCAATTTCATAAGTCGTCCTCCGGCCAGGGAAAGCTGTTTTACGTTCCATCAAAAAAATGCCTCTTGCCCTGAAAAATAAATTATGCTATAGTATGAATGTTGCAATCGCGGAAGTGCAAGGAGGTGTAGCACATGGCTAACTATTGTGAAGTATGCGGCAAGGGAACCGCCACAGGATTCAATGTATCCCATTCCCATCTGAAAACAAAAAGAACTTGGAAGCCGAATATCCAGAGAGTACGTGTCAAAGTAGACGGCGAGGTCAAGAGAATGAATGTCTGCACTCATTGCCTTCGTTCTCATAAGGTAGACAGAAGCATCTGATGCCGCTAAAGCCAATCCGAAGGGGTTGGCTTTTTTATTGCCCGAAACCCTTTCCCTGCGTATGAAAAAGCAGATACCTGAGAAATCTCAGCGCATCTGTCTTTTTTCTTTCCTACGCCAGTTGGTCGGTATAATTTTTTATAATCACGATTGGCGTTTTTTGATTATCGTTGCCAAAGGGATTGTCAATGAGAATCTTCGCGATCTCCGCCGGATTGATGCCTGCGCTCTTCCCAAGCACCGCGGCCCGCTTCAAATCATTCACGTCAGCGATGACCGCGCCGTAAGCACCGGTGGCCCGCTTGATTTCCTCGCATACATGATCGGTGTCTGCCGGGCCGTAAACAATGCATTTATCAAAAGGCGGCATCGTGCCTGTCACGTCATCGATAAGAGACGCCTGTCGGCAGCGCTGGTAAAACACGCCGGGCTTTCCAAAAATTTTGGCCACCGCGCCGATGATAAAGGAAAGCAGCATATGCCAGCGGCCTTCCTCCTCCATGGCAGCCTGCATGCCATAAATGCTCGCCATAGAGCCTGCACCGGGAACAAACCGGTTCATGAGGCGCGCCTGCCAGCACACCTTCAATTCCTCTGGCCGGACGTAGCGCCCCTGAGTGATGGCCACCACCGATTCGGCAGTGCAAATAATGTCATGCTCTGTGATCTGGCCCTCCGCATACTCTAGGACAGCGTCCACGATATTGTCCTTATCCGTAAGAATCCGGGTATGCACCGGAACAAGCTCCAGCCCTGCCATTATCTTCCTGCCTCCTGTGTATACTGATACACCGCGCTCTGCAACTCGTCCCTCGTGAGGATGATCCGCGTCTTGGCGTAGTAGTAATCGCTTCTCCCTACGATCTGATACATAATATCCATGGGCATGTCGGGGAATCCGTCGAGATCCCTCAAAATATTTCCATGCTTCCCGGTAATCACAAGGGAAATAAGGAAGGTCTTCGTGGTGCCCGGCTCTACGATATAGGCCTGCCAGTAATCGTCGTCCCGCGGCAGATCCTTATCAGTCAGATGCGCCGACACTCTTGCATTGTCATACTGCTCAAAGGGAAGATAGGTCCGCACGAAAGCATCAATAATCGTTCCCAGCTGGCGCCCTGTATTTTTGATGGGGATCGTATAGGAAAGGGTCACGCTGTTCATATCCATGGCCACCACCTTGAACGGGGTCATCCGGCTTTTCACCATGCGAAAGCGGCAATCTCCCTTTATGAGGGCCACCGTCCAGTAGGCAATAAACCCAAGGCAGACCAAAAGAATGATCCCAGCCAGAATTTCCATCAACCAAATCATAACCTCACACTCCTGACAATACTGCCGTCTTGACCGGCACCTCTCCAAACAGGGGACGGATCAGCTTTCTTGCCCCCTCTGCGCCGGCGGTAAAATAAAACTCGCTACCTACCGCTTCCTCCGCCAGCCCGTCTCTTTCCGCAAGGCATCGAACCGCCGTCTTGGCTGCCGCCACGGCCGGATCATGAAGTACCACATGGGGAAGAGTCTGCTGAAACAGCTCCGTCATGAGCGGATAATGAGTGCATGCCAGTATGACCTGCCCCCGGTCGGGCACATGGAATTCCTGAATCACCCTGTCAATCAACCGGGAAAGCTCCGCCGGGCTCCGTCCCTTCTCAATGGCGTCTGCCAGTCCCTCAAAGGGAACCTCCCGCACCTCCGCGCCGGGACATGAGGCCTGCAAAAAATCTCTGTACCGATGCGTTTGCACCGTGGCAGGCGTGGCAAAGACGGAAATCCCCCCCTCTATGCTCTCCGGCAAAAAAAGAGGCATCCCCTGCACCGGAACCGATCCCTCATAAAACGAGGATGACACATTGAAGGTGATCGTATTGCAGGCGGCGATGATCATTTTTACTTTTTTCGCCAAAAGAAACCGCTTCAATTCCCCTGCCATGGTATTAATGGCCTCAGGCGTTTGATTTCCGTAAGGATTTCGGGCGCTGTCGCCGATAAAAAGAATGCTTTCCTCGGGAAGCAGCTGATGAAGCACCCGGGCCACCGTGATGCCGCCTACGCCGGAATCGCAAATCCCAATCCTCCGCGGGTCCACTAGCGGTCCTCCTCGGACAAAGCCACCAGCTTTTTCACCTGCTCCTTGGAAAGACGGCGGATTTTCCCCGTTTTCATATCCGTGTATGTGCTGAGAGACGATGCCTTCACCAAAAGCGCGCCGTCACGCTGCCGGACCAGTTCATAATCCACCGCAAGAGACGCCCGATCCACCTTGCGAAGATACGTCCGCACCTCTACCACATCATCAAACCGGGCGGACTGCAAATATTTTACGTGGATCTCCAGAACGGGAAACACGATCCCCTCCGCCATGAGCTCATTCAAATCAATGCCGCCCAGACGAAGGTACTCCACCCTCGCCTCCTCAAGCCAATTAATATAATTTCCATGGTACACCACCCGCATACCATCCGTTTCATAAAAACAAACACGTCTGATCAGAGTATACATAATTCCCTCCATGGCTTCCATTTTACTACAAGCGGCGCCTCTCTGCATCAGTCTCGCCTTTTTTATACGATCTCCTCTGAAAAATAAATCCCTCGGCCTGCCGTTTTATTTAACATAACCTGTTGATTGTGTTAAAATATAATAAAGGGGAGAGCCTTTTGTTGATAGAAAGGTGGGATACCTATGCTGAGCTTCAAAAAAATTTTAGTTCCCTACGATGGTTCCGATCACGCCAAAAAAGCGCTTTCCATGGCAGTATCCTTGGCAGAGGCAAGCAGCAATGCGACCCTTATGATTGCCACAGTATCCGTTCCTGAGTCTCCGGTAGAGACCGTTGCCAAGAATCATGGCTTTGTGTTTGAAAATATGAAGCCCGACCCGGCCTACAAGGATCCGGGGCAGCTCATTTTAGACGAAGCCGCTTCCCTTGTGCCCGACACCATCAATCCCGATCTGATTCTTCGGGTCGGCAATCCGGGCTCTGTGCTTCTGACCCTTTCCTATGAAAAAACGCCGGATCTCATTGTGATAGGAAACCGGGGTCGAGGTGCGATCGAAAGTCTTCTCATGGGGTCTGTTTCAAGTCACTTGGTGAGCAATGCAAAGTGCGCCGTTCTGGTTGTTAAGTAAATTGCTTAGTCAGTCTACAGACTGATGCGAGTAGAAAGCGAGGTATACCATGCTTTCATTCAAGAAAATTCTTGTTCCCTATGACGGCTCCGAATACTCAAAACGGGCGCTCGCCCATGCAGTGATGATCGCTAACGAATCGAACCATCCCAAACTATACGTTGTCTCTGTGGAAGAGGATCATTCCGACATCAGCGCGAATAATCTGGAACGGGAGTTTATTAATGAACGGATGCGCTCCATCAATTACAGCCCGGCCCAGGATAATCTGGATAAAGCCAAAACCCAGATCCCTGAGTCACTGGACGCGGACTATATCCCCCGTAAGGGATCGCCTACCGAAATTATTGAAAAGCTGGCGGATCACATCGGGCCGGATCTCATCATCATGGGAAGCCGCGGCCACGGCGCGCTGACAGGTATGCTGTTGGGCTCTGTATCCAATCATATGCTGGCTCACGCAAAATGTCCGGTATGCATCGTAAAATAATTGTGAGGTAGTGCCATATTATAAAACATCAGTCTTTGCTAGGTGGGACTGATGTTTTATAATAGACAAAACGCTCGAAAGGAGACTCTATGGCCACACTGACCTGCCGCGTCTGCGGACGCACCCTATCCCTTTTTGGGAGCGACGAGAAAAAAAGAAGGGGCATTATCCGCTGCACCGGCTGCGGCGCAAGAATATCCTATGACCTGTCGTCCCGCGGGGTCCAGCGATCCGGCTTTTGGGCGGAAAGAACTCCTGCCTTTGACAGCCGGGCCAGGCAGCGTTTGCTCCGGCAAGCCGCGGGCCAGCAAGGAGCCTCTAAAAAACCAACGGCCCCTTCTCAAGGAGCGAATCTCTTTCAAGCAAGAGCAAGCTTTACCGCCTTTGACCCTCGCAGCGGAAAGATTATTCCAAAGGACAATAAATAAACGCGCAAAAACCGATGGGACTACAGCCTCATCGGTTTTTTTATTATTTCACCCAAGGATGATTTCTGCGACGGAATTTATAACGCCTTCGTCCCCACAAGGGTATCTCCCAGCGGAGAACGCCTCCCTTCACATCCTTCCTCAAAGAAGAAATGTCTGGCAGGATTTTTGTTTTATTTCTTGCCTTCGGGGTCGGTTCCCTTCGCGGCTTCGTCTTCCTTTCGCCGCTGGGCAGCTCTCTGGTCTGCTTTTTCACGAAACTCATCAGCAGCCTTGCGAAAGTTTTCCTTCGCCGAGTTAGCCGCTGCTACGCCCGCCTCCTTGTAGTCCTTGGACTTTTCCTTGGCCAGCTTGGAAAGCTCCTCTGCCTTCGCCCGGGCCGCCTCCATCTGTTCCTTGGCCTGCGCCTTCAGCTTGGCGGCCTGTACCCTTGCTTCCTCATAATGCACCCTGGCCTGCGCCTTCAGCTTTTCCGATCCCAGCTTGACCTGCTCTCCCTTCAGATCGGACTGGCGTTTCATTTCTTCTCCTTTTTTCTGCAGCTCCTCCATGGATTCCTTGGCCTTTGCCTTGAGGGCCTCTGCCCTGTCGGCGGCATCCTTGCGGAGTTCCTTCGATTTAATCCGGGCCACGGCTCTCAAATCCTTGGCGGTCTTTTCCGCGGTCTCCTGCGCCACCTCGGTGGCTCCGATGGCGGTGTATTTCGCATTGTCAATCTGCTCGTCAGTAAGGCCTGCTTTTTTCAGCGCTACCACGATTTTTTCGCCCAGCGCATTGAAGGTATCCACCAGATTTCCCGCCATCTCGTCCATGGCGGTGTGTGCCTTTCCGGGGTAATTGTCCTCTAGCTTTTTCCTAAGCTCCTGCATGAAATTGCGTTTTTCGTCGCCCAGCGGTATATCCTTGCCCGGATTTTCTTTCAGCTCCTCTGCCTTCTCGGAGCCTTCCTTCCGTTCCTCTTCAAAGACGGCCTGATAAGGCTTCGTGTCGTCAGGCATGCCATCTTTGATCCATTTCATGGCTGCCTTACCGACACCGTAGGTCACGGACACGCCGATGGGAATCTGCATGACCGGAATCGGGATAATCGTGGCCAGCGTGGAGCCTACCACGGTCGCTCCCAGAGATCCGATGAAGGACAGAATCGCCTTGTGCGGCAGTTCCACACCGTATACAGCGCCCAACTTTGTGATGAGGTACACCTCATTGGCCATGAGCGCCAGCGTTCCCAGTCCGGGCGTCACCACAATGACACCGGCCCGGGCAGCTGCCCACTGAATGAGGGATTCTGCTTCGCTGTCTCTGTCATCAATCACATTCACCTCCACATCCGTCAAGTCTTCTTCTACCGCCTCAGCGAGCTTTTCCTTCGCGTTCTCTGCCTTTTCCTTGACTTCCCTCACTGCAACAGCAGCGTCTTCCGCGGCCTTCTCCGCTTTTTTTGCTACCGGTTCATCACTCATAGGGACATCCTCCATTTTTCAATGCATACCATATGCCCTCCGGGCAAGAGCAATCATACACCCGGTTTATTCTTGTATTGTCTTTATTTTATCATACATGCCCTGCCATAGAAATGCGTCCAGAAAGGAGCGCTGTATGCTTCTTCGCAGGACACAAAAAAGAGCTCTCTCGTGAGAACTCTTTTCTTTTTTATAGCTGCGGCTGGGTCCGGCTTCGGCCAAGGTCTTCGGTCATGATGATGTCTTCTCGCGGATCACGCCCGCCGGTGGTGAGATAGCCGCCGACCATGATCCCGTTCAGGCCGCCTGTAAGCGCGTAGACCTGCAAGCTTCTGAGGTTAACCTCCCGCCCGCCGGCAGTGCGGATGAGCGCCTTCGGAAGAACAAATCGGAACATAGCAAAGGTCCGAAGCGTTTCCAGCGGAGGAATGCGGCGGTTTGTATAAAACGGCGTGCCCTTCACAGGATTCAAAATATTGAGGGGCACTGAATCAATGTGCATAGCCTTCAATTTGAACGCCATCTCCACCCGCTGATCCAGCGATTCGCCAAGGCCGATGATACCGCCGGAGCATACCCGGATGCCTGCTCTTTGCGCGGTCTGAATAATTTCTTCCTTGTCCTCCATGGTATGGGTGGAGCAAATTTCTGGGAAATAGGATGGCGATGTTTCGATATTGCAATGAACGCGAGTGACGCCGGCTTCCTTCAAACGCTTCGCCTGTCCCTCCGTGATGAGTCCCAATGAGCAGCAGACCTCGATGCCTACCTGCTCGCGAATTTTTTTCACCAGATCAATGATTTCTTCAAACTCGTTGGGATTGTCCTGATTGCGTCCGCTGGTGACCAGTGAGAAGCGAACCGCGCCGGCCGCCTTTGCTTTTTTTGCAGCGTCCAGAATTTTTTCCTCCGGCAGCAATCTGTACACAGTGGCTCCTGTTTTATACCAGCCCGACTGGGCACAAAACTTACAGTCTTCCTGACAGTGACCGCTCCTCGCATTAACGATAGCACAAAAATCCACGCCGTTTCCGCCGAATTTTTGACGGATCTTGTCTGCGCATGCCAAAAGAAGCATGGTGTCATCGTCCTTCGTATGAATGAGAGTCCTTGCTTCATCCTCGGTGACCTCACCGCCGTCCAAGACCTTCTCCGTGATCCGTATAATTTCTTCTCCTGACTGATCCATGGCTGACTCCTCCTATTCACTTTTGAACGATTGTTATCTGTCATATGAGTATATAATAAACAATCTGATATGTCAATTCTTATATTGTATATTGTTGACAATTATTTTTCGTGTACGCATAAAAAACGGAAGAGGATATCCCCCCTCCGCTTGATAAACGATATACTTTTATTCTTTTGCTTCTTCCAGCACGTGAACGCATCTTGCGCAAACATGGTCGTGACCGGATACGGTGCCTACATCGCCACTTCGTTTCCAGCATCGTTCGCATTTTTCCAGCGTGCACAATGCCACGAAGACCTTCACCGTTCCCTCTTCATTAGAGACGGAGCCCTCCGGCGCAGCAGCCACACCGTCCACAATTTTTGCCTGAGACACGAGACAGAAATCGGCCAGATCCTTTTCCATTTCCTTGAGCGCTGCCAACGCGTCCCCTTCTGCGTAAACCGTAACCTCTGCGTCCAGCGGATGGCCGATGGTCTTTGCCTGACGGGCTTCCTCCAGCGCCTTCGTCACAACGCTTCGGATCGCCAGCCGTTTCTTCCATTTTTCATCAAGGTCCTTGTCCTCGTAGCGCGGATTTGCCTTTGGCATCTCAGTCATATGAACTGACCATTCCCGTTCTTCCTTGTTCGGAAGACACTGCCAAACCTCTTCTGAGGTGAAGCAGAGCACCGGTGCCACTAGCTTGACTAAGGTAGTCAAAATTTCATACATCGCTGTCTGCGCGCTCCGGCGGAGGCGGGAATCCGCCCTTTCCGTATAGAGCCGGTCCTTCAAAATATCCAAGTAGATCGACGAAAGATCGACGGTACAGAAATTATGAACCGCGTGGTACATCACATGGAAATCATAATCCTCGTAGGCCTTAAGTACCACCGATCGGAC
Organism: Dialister sp.; assembly: GCA_034180505.1. Classification (GTDB taxonomy): domain Bacteria; phylum Bacillota; class Negativicutes; order Veillonellales; family Dialisteraceae; genus Dialister. The sequence continues at coordinate 16,897 of JAXFOE010000017.1, read as the reverse complement.
CTGTTCCATCCGGAGAAGAGCCCATTTGTCCAACTCCTCCATTTCTTCATAGGAAACCCTATCAGTCTTCGGATCGAAGTCGTACAAGTTGCCCAGCAGATAGCGGAAGGTGTTTCTAATTTTACGATACACATCGGACATGGATTTGACGATCTTATCTGACAGGCGCACGTCACCCTGATAATCCACCGACGAAATCCAGAGGCGCATCACGTCAGCGCCGTAACGTTTGATCACGTCCTGCGGGGCTACTACGTTTCCGACGGACTTGCTCATCTTGCGTCCTTCCCCGTCCATGGTGAAACCGTGGGTGAGCACTGCTTTATACGGCGCGTGGCCGGTGCATGCCACCGAGCAAAGGAGAGAGCTGTGGAACCAGCCCCGATGCTGATCGGAGCCTTCCAGATACAAATCGCAGGGATAGGTAACGCCCTTCCACGCCGGATGGGGATCCCTCAAAACGCCGTTCCAAGTGGAGCCGGAATCGAACCACACGTCCATGATGTCCTTTTCCTTGTGGAAATGAGTGCCGCCGCAATGGGGGCAGGTAAAGCCCTCCGGCATCAGTTCCTCTGCGCGGTGCGCCCACCATGCATCGGTGCCTTCCTTCTCCACCCAAGCCTTGACTGATGCGATCGTTTCCGGCGTAATGATCCATTTGCCGCAATCGTCGCAGTAGAACGCAGGAATGGGAACGCCCCAGGTGCGCTGACGGGAAATGCACCAGTCCTGCCGATCCCGGATCATGTTATACAGGCGATCATGCCCCCAGGACGGAATGAACCGTGTGTCGTCCACTGCCTTGAGCGCTTTGTCTCTGAAATCGTTGATCGATGCGAACCACTGATTGGTGGCGCGATAGATGACAGGATTTTTGCAGCGCCAGCAATGAGCATACTGGTGATGGATAGATTTTTTCCCCAGCAGACAGTTTTCCGAAGCCAAGGCGGCAATCACAGGCCCCTGAGCCTCCCAAATGGTCTTGCCCTTCAGAAACTCGCCTGCCTCGTCGGTCATGATCCCTTTTTCGTCCACCGGGCAGAGCACATCCTGCTTCAGCTTTCCTTCATTCTCGTATTTTTTATAAACCTCAAAGTCTTCTACACCGTGACCGGGAGCGGTATGAACGCAGCCGGTGCCCGCATCAAGGGTCACATGGTTTCCTTCCAGTACGTACACCGTGCGGTTGTAAACCGCAAGAGGATGCGTAAACTGAGCGAGGTCAAGCTCGCTTCCGAGGATTTCTCGGCCGGAAAATTCATACTCCTCCACATGGCAATCCGCCATGGTATGCTCCACCAGTTCTTTGCTCATGAGATAGTATTCGTCAGCCGCCTTGTTGTGAACCCACACATAGGTAAATTTCGGGTTCACGCTGATATAGAGCGATGCCGGAATCGTCCAAGGCGTAGTGGTCCAGATGAGGGCAAATAATTTGTCAAGCGGTACCCCCTCAGGTCCCAGATTTTTAATGTTCTTGGCAGGATATTTGACGTAAATCGACGGAGATTTTACGTCCTTGTATTCAATTTCTGCCTCTGCCAGCGCGGTCTCACAGTGAGGGCACCAGTATACCGCCTTTTTGCCCTTGTAAATGTAGCCCTTGTTAGCCATTTCGCCGAAAACTTCAATTTCTCTGGCCTCCAGATGGGGATCAAAGGTAACGTAGGGATTCTCAAAATCTCCGATAACGCCCATGCGGATGAAATCTGTCTTCTGGATCTCGATCCATTTTTTCGCATAGGCTAGGCATTTTTTCCGCAACTCCAAAGGCGTCATAGTGCCCCGGTCCTCGCCGGAATCCTTCAGTACTGCATATTCAATGGGAAGGCCATGAGTGTCCCAGCCAGGAACGTAACTTGCCTCATAGCCCGCCATGTACTTGTAGCGGACAATGATGTCCTTCAGCGTTTTATTCAGCGCGTGGCCAATGTGAATTTTTCCGTTCGCATAAGGCGGCCCGTCGTGAAGCACAAAGGACTTCGCCCCTCCAGCTGCCCGTTTTTCATTCCGCTTATGATACAGGTCATGGCTCTGCCAAAATTCAACGAAGGTCGGTTCCTTTTGGGGGAGGTTGCCCCGCATCGGGAACTCTGTCTGCGGCAGATGCAGTGTCTTGCTGTAATCCATACGTATACCCTCCTGTGGAAACCGCCTGGTTTCCAAAAATAAAAAAATCCCGCCCGACAAGGGGCGGAATTAAATTCCGTGGTACCACCCTAATGACCTTTCGGCCACTCGGCACAGCTAACGATGTCCCGTCCGGGCTTTTCTTCCCGGAAGCTCCGAAGTGATCCTTTTGCGCCACCTGTCCCCTTTTTCACCGCCCGGGGTCTCTTTGACAAGCATCGTCACAAAACGTCTTCATCACGGCTCTATAATTCCACATTCTACAAAAAGAAAAGGCACAAGTCAAGATGCGCTGCTCCAAGCATCTCTCGTTTTGCTTTTTGCTGCTCTTAAAAGGATTGCTTCCCTTGATATAAAAGCTCCTTCACAAAGTTGGGAAGAACGAAGCAGCTTTTTTGAATCTGCCGGTTGTAATACTTCATAGGCAATGGAATATTTTTTCTGGCCGCTGTTTTCAACGGGTCCAGCGCCGCCGAGGCAAGCATGAAGGAATGCATGCATTCCGGATAAATCGGCACGTGGGAAAAATATACCCGCACGATAGGAAATACATCATTCATGGCCTCAAACACGTCATGCACCGTGGCCTGCTGCACGATAGGCGATTCAGTCTGCTGCACGATGAGCCCGTCCTTTCGGAGCGCCTTCATGGCAGATCGATAAAACTCTCTCGTGAAGAGTCCTTCCCCCGGACCAATCGGATCGGAGCAATCAATAAGGATAACGTCGTAAAAATTTTCTATATCCTTTACAAAGGCGATGCCGTCTCCCACATGAACGTGAAGAGCCTCTGGCGGATCATTGAGGGCCCTGGCAATGGTCGGGAAGTAAGTCTTAGCTAATTCGATGACCCGTCCGTCAATTTCACACAGATCCACCTGCTTCACGCAGTCATGGCGCAGCACCTCCCGGGTCACGCCGCCATCGCCGCCGCCAATAATGAGTACCCGCTCCGGCGACGGATGGAGCATGAGCGGCACGTGGGCGATCATTTCATGATAGGCCCACTCATCGGCCACCGACGTTTGGTACACGCCGTCCAGAATGAGCATCCGGCCAAACCGCTCAGTCTCAACGATCTGGATATGCTGGTACGGCGTTTTTTCGTCCACCAGCACCTCTCTAATAGAAAGAGTCAACCCCAGATTTCCATCGACCCATTCGGTCACATGCTTTGCTTCCATGACTTACTTCTCTTCACCGGCAGGCTCAAGGTCTTCCGCAGGCTCCTCTGCGGAAGACTCTGCCGCAAACAGATCCCCTGACCTGTCGTCAGCAGGCTGCTCCTCTTCCTTGTTGGTGATCTGCTCCGGCGCCCGGGTAGCCTTCGCCGCCTCTACAAGGGACATGGCCGACTTAAAATTGGACAGAAGATTTTCAATGTACAGGGACAGTTCGCTTTCTGTCTTCACCAGATCCGCATTCATTTCACGCCGCGCCTTTTCTGCGCCCGCCACGATGGCATGAGCCTTGCTCTGGGCTTCCTTAAGAGACAGGTCCGCTTCCTTATGAGCGTTGCTCTTCATGGTATCTGCGGTCTGCTGAGCCATGATGAGGGTAGATGACATGGTGGACTCCATTTTTTCAAAATTGCGGAGCTTTGTGCGGATTGTTTCCATTTCATCTTCCATCTCCCGGTGTTCCCGGTAAATACGCTCGTAATCTCCTGCCAGTTCCTCTAAAAAGGAATTGACCTCCTCCTGAGAATAACCTCGCAGCTGACGGGTAAAGGTTTTGTTGTGTATATCCATTGGTGTAATCATGGCGTCCCCTCCTTATGGTGACTACGTCGGTATAGTTTCAGCGGTACCTATCTATAAGAAGGCCGATCCGCCCCTTGCGGCTCTGGCCTGTGGTTTCTTTAATCTCGAGCCGTCCCCGACCGCGGATGCTTATAATGTCGCCTACCTTGACTGCCTGAGACGCGCTCTTGGCAGGGGCCCAGTTCACCTCGGTACGAACGTCCTCCACAGCCTTGGCCATTTTCGCCCGGGAAATACCAAACCCGGCAGCGCCTACTGCGTCCAACCGGAGCGATGCTACCGTGGCGCGGATCTCTCGCGCCGTTTTTTGAGGCGGCTTGATGGAATCCATGGAAATTTCTTCCACCTGCACCGGCACCATGGCCACCTTGGTAAAATTCTGGCAGAGCCAATCCACCATAGCGGTGTCCACTACGATTTGCGCCCCTGCGCCCTGCATTAAAATATCGCCCACCACTGCCCGGTCAATGCCAAGCCCCATGAGAGAGCCCAGCACATCCCGATAACCGATGAGACGATACCGGCCGTCCCAGGTAACATTGAGAAGGGTCATTTCGAAATCAATAGGCCCATCATAATTATCCCGGGCAAAGGCGATTTTCACGCGCTCCGCCTCATGGTATCCGCCCCAAGCCTTGGACACTACGGTTTTCATATGGGCTGCAATGGTCTGACCTACCTGCACCGAAAAGGGAGTCATAAAGGGACCCACCTCAAAGGGACGCCCCCGGTCTACCTGATCCGCCATATCCAACAGACGAACTGCCACATCTTTTGCTTCTTCACCGGCCGCTGTAAAATAGCGGATTATTTTTTCTCTATCCTTCATCTACGATTTACTCATTTTATCCGATCTGTCCATGGCTGCCTTCACCGCATTCATCAGCGCCGAGCGAACACCGCCCTCTTCTATGGCGTGAATCCCTGCGATCGTTGTCCCACCAGGGCTGGTCACCTCGTCTCGAAGCGCTGCAGGATGCCTACCTGTAGACAGCACCAGCTTAGCCGCGCCCATGAGAGCCATCGCCGCCGCACGGATAGCAAGATCACGCCGAAGGCCGATGCGCACGCCGCCATCAGCCAGCGCGTCAATCATGACAAAGGCATAGCCCGGTCCCGCGCCGGAAAGGGCCCCCAACTGATCCAACTGACGCTCGCTTCCCACCTCTATCTCGCCGAGAGCGGAAAAAATCCTTTTCGTTTCTTCTAAAAATTCCTTCGAGGTCGACTGTCCTGTTGCAATGGCAGTCATGCCAAGCCCGACGGACAGCGGGGTGTTCGGCATGACTCGGATCACCTCGGTACCTTTCGGGAGACTCTTCTCAAGGGTCTGCAAAGAAATGCCAGCAGCGATAGAAATCACCCGCTTGGGCCGATGCCTTTCGATTTCCTTTAGCACCACCGGAAGTACCTGCGGCTTCACCGCCAAAAGAACGAGCTCCGCCTCTCTGATTTCCTCATCTGACGAAAAAGCGGACACACCAAAAGCGCAGGCCTTTTCCTCCGACGATTCCCGGGTCCGCCCCTTGATGGCAACCTCTTCCTTTTTCCAAATCCCGCCGGCAAGACAGCCCGAAAGGATGGCGCCTCCCATGGCGCCGCATCCGATCAAAACAATCCGGTTCATATGCTTTTTCCTCTCCACACTGGCATGCCTGGCGAGTAGACTAGCATATCTTTCTGGATACGTACCCGCTCAGGCGTGCAGATCAGAACCTCCGTATTGAGAAGCTCTACGCTTCCATGGGCCATGTACGAGGCACCGCTCATGAAATCCACAAAGCGGCCTGCCACCTCCTCCGAAAGGAAGCCCGTGAATACAACGATTACCACAAGCCCCTGCTCAAGAACCTCTACGGCTCGCCGTGCATCACCGTAGGAGGAAGGCGTCATGATCACCGTTTCCAATGGCCTCATGGCCCGGGCAGGCAGCGCGCGTGCCTCCGAGTCACTTTCCTCCTGCCAGCTCTCCAGCTCCGGATCGTCCTCTCCCGGAATAAACTGCGCTTTCAGCCAAGAGAGACCGTCGGAAAAAACTCCCATCAGCTCTGGAGCGGTCCCTGCGGGTCCCACTGGGGAGATCCGGTAGCCGTGTCATGATAGGCCGCGAAGGTCTCCCGGGATACGCTCATATTACTCGGCGCGCAGAGATAAATATTCTCAGAAATCTGATCAATCCGGCCGTCCAGCGCATACATAACGCCCTGCACAAAATCAACAATCCGCTGCGCTTCATCCACGTCGGTCTTTTCCATATTCATCACTACCGGGCGGGACGCCTTCAGATGATCACTGATTTTTTCCGCTTCCTGATAGCCCTTAGGATTGACCACCACCATGGTGTAAGGCTTTACCTGACGAGCTGGAATGGCCGCACGGCCCGGCTGCATGCGAGGAGCTGCGGCAGATGGGGCCGCTGGGGTTGTTTCTTCCTCGTATTCCTCCTCCAGCTCCTCATCGTCGTGATCAACAAACTGTTCCTTAAATTTGTCCAGTAAACTCATTTTCATTCTCCTCTCACTGCCGCTGCCCAAAAATGGCAGTACCTATGCGAACCATGGTCGCGCCCTCTTCAATAGCGACCTCAAAATCCTGTGTCATGCCCATGGACAGGATACGGCAGGTATCACAAGATATGCTGAGCGCATCAAACAGAGCTTTCCCCTGCTTGAAAACCCGGCGCACCGTCTCGGGATCCTCCGCGATGGGAGCCATGCACATCACGCCCCGCACGCAAACCGAAGGAAGGCTCTTGGCCAAGGAAAGCATGGCCTTTGCCTCTGATGGAGCAAGACCGTACTTCCTTTCCTCTCCGGAAATATTGACCTCCAGCAGAATGCCCTGCACCTTTCCCGCCTCGCCGGCCCTGCGGTCAATTTCCCGAAGGATTCCTTCCGAATCAACCGACTGGATCAGATCCGCTATCTGCACAGCTTTTTTTACCTTATTCCTCTGCAGATGGCCTTGCAACGTCCACTTCACCGGAAGAGTCAGCCGGGCATGCTTCATTTCCATTTCCTGCACCCGGTTTTCGCCGACCCATGTCACCCCATTGCCGATGGCTTCTTCCATCGCCTCCAACGGATGAAATTTGGTGACTGCCACCAACGTCACGTCCTGCCCATAGGGAGAACGGCTTCGGGCTTCTTCAATCCGCCGGCATACCTGATTCAGTTTTTCTGTAATCTCCGACATACTGTCCTTCCTGAGGCGCTGCCGCCTCGTTTGACCGGCAGGATATACATCTCTTGCCTTCACACATTATATCACAGTCAGGCGATGAAAAAAGCAGATGTTGCCGACAGGTGTGTGGCAAATTTCTTTCCTCTCTCAAAGAATTTTTAGCGGCGCGATTTTTATCAGATCATAGATGCCCTTTGGGAAATCGTGTCGGGAATAGAAATATGAAGCGCCTCAGCTTCTTTTTTATTGATCACCGTGACGTATTCCTTCTGGTGCTGGATAGGAGCCTCGGCAGGCTTCACCTTACCGTCCAGAATATCTGCCGCCAGATCCCCTGTCTGCCGTCCCAGTTTGTAGAAATCCACTGAAAGCGAAGCGAGGCAGCCGTCCTTCACCATGCTTTCCGCACCGGCAATGACCGGAATCCCTGCGTCGTTAGTCACCTTAATGAGTGTCGGTACCGCTGATGCCATCGTGTTGTCCGTGGGGACGTAAATGAAATCACAGAGACCTCTGAGGGATTCCACCACCTGCTGAATGTCGTTCACATTATTTACGGTCCGCTCCTCTACGCGAAGGCCTTTCTTTTCTGCGTAGCTCTTCATCATATTAGCCTGCACCTCGCTGTTTACCTCGCTGGAGCAGTAAATCAGCCCAATTGTTTTTGCAGATGGCACCAGCGCCATGCCCAGATCCATCTGCGCGTTAATTTCCGCCAGATCGCTAACACCGGTCACATTGCCACCGGGCTTTTCATTGGACTTGACCAGCCGGGCTGTCACATAATCGGTGATCGCCGTTCCTACGATGGGAACATCCTGCACCTCATTGGCCACTGCCTGCGCTGCAGGTGTAGCGATGGCACAAATGAGGTCAAGCTTCTCCTGCTTGAACCGGGACGCGATGGATTTCAAATTGGACTGGTCTCCTTGTGCATTCTGCTGATCCAGCTCCACCTTGCTTTCATCGTAGCCCCGTTCCTTCAGCCGTTCCACGAAACCCCGGTTTGCGTCGTCCAGCGCGCCATGCTGCACGATCTGCACCACACCGATTTTTAATTTGCCACTGCCCGCAGACGCCTTTTGTTCGCCGCCGCAGCCGTAGACCGCTAGCATCGCTGTCATAAGCAGCGCTGTAATTCCGATTTTTTTAGTGATGGTCATGATACTCCTCCTATTTGTTCCTATAGAAATAGCCGTAAAAAATACCTCTCTCTTTGCCTACTGTTTCATTCATTGCTGTTAGCTGATATACAAGGATCCTTCTTTGCTCCTCTCCTTTCTCCGCAAGGTATAAAAATCCCCTGCCGGACAATCCGGCAGGGGACGATCAATACCGCGGTACCACCCTGATTACCTGAAAACAAAAAAGGCGGTCCCGAGGGACGGATAATCTCCGCGGTACCACCCTGCATTTTCTTTTCAGATCAGCTCGACGACTCTGTAACGGCAGTCACTCCGACAAGACCTACTGTATGTTTCAGCCCCGCAGTTCGGGAAAGAACTTCCACACCCGTCACTCTCCGGTTTTCACCATCCACCGGCTCTCTAGGCAGTATCTGGATATGTACTTTTTTCCGTCAGCACTTTTCTGTATTGGGTAGATCATACTAAACCCGTTTTCCTTTGTCAAGCCTTAGCAATTATTTTTCTTCCCCGAGAAAGGCGGCGATGGCCGGATACGCTCGAAACTCATCCATCTCCTCCTTGGTAGGATAGACCGGCACATCTCTTTCGGAGCGAACCAGACAGAAAAAGCCGAGAATCTCTCCCGCATCCGCCCGGAACTGATGAAACTCCCAAGGAGCGATGGTTAAAAAATCGCCCTGCCCGATGGCTTTGATTTCCTTTCCTAGTAGCATATGCCCCCACCCTCTGGCGATGAGCACCACATGCATATGCTGATGATGCTCCAGCGACGAAAACCCGCCCCGCTGAATTTCAAAATACCGGAACTGCACCGGAAGATCCCCCTCGTTATCAAAGAGGATCGTCTTGGTAGCATCCTTAAACACACCGGGATTTTCCTTGTACACATGAGGCTCTGCACCGTCCCAACGGAAGCGTTCCTTATCAAATTTTCTAAACATACATCCACCCTCTGTCCGGGCCGATCTGGTCCTTCCTTTGTTTCCCAGCTCCATCAGCGGCCTTGGGTATGGCAATACCCAAGGGGATGGGCATCAAGATATTTTTGATGATACGTTTCGGCAGGATAAAAATTCATCAGCGGTCCCGTTTCTACAGCCAGTCTCTGCCCCGCCTTCGCCTCCTCTTCCTTCATCACCGTGTCTATATCAGAGGGCCGCTCTCCCTCGTAATAGATGCCTGTCCTATACTGAACGCCGGCATCATTGCCCTGCCGGTTCACCGACAAGGGATCAATGATTATAAAATAAAATTGTAGCAGCTCCGCTAAAGTAATTGCATTCTCATCATATACAACACGCACCGTTTCCGCATGACCGCTGCCGCTGCACACATCGTCATAGGACGGATTGTCTCCATGCCCGTTGGCGTATCCCGTTTCTGTTTCAACGACACCCTCAAACTGATCGAAAAATTTTTGGATGCTCCAGAAGCAGCCGCCGGCCAGATAAATTGTTTGCATGATTGCCTCCTCCCCTGCTAGTATACCAGACAGAGTCTTTTTAATCTGTTATTTGCAAGGATTTTACAATTCTCCTTTATGATAAAGAAAAAAGTCTATCCGAAAGGAGCGCTTATGCTGAAACTTCTTTTTATCACCCATTCTGGCCTGACCACGCCGCCGCTGGCGCTTTCCATTATGAAAAAAATCATTGCCGACGCAGGCCTGTCTGATAAATTTTCTCTCGCCGCCGCTCATCTTGGCACCGGGGAAGGCGTCCTTCCCGCAAAAGCTGCCGCGGTGCTGGCAGAGGAAGGCATTCCGACGGACACCGAACCTTGCCGCCGCCTTGAATGGTCCGACTATGACAAGTATGATTTTCTTCTCCTCTTGGACGATCGGGAAAAATGGGCATTCATGAAAATTATCGGCGGCGACCCGGACGAAAAGGTTCACCTTCTGTCAGAATACGCAGGAGTTCATGGAAATATTGTGTCCCCCGGCGAGGAAGGAAAGTATCGGGACGGGTACGAGCCATCGTTTTTCGCCTGTAAAGGTCTCTTTGAAAAATTACGGGACTGGGTATCGTAAACCTGCGCTCTGTCTCTATGCTCACCGTCCGCCCGCGCTTGTAAGCTGCGTTAAAACTTACGTCTTATAATTGACAGTCCCTGCCGCAAGTGGTATAATCTCTTACGTTATCGGGGCATAGCGCAGTTTGGTAGCGCACTTGGTTCGGGACCAAGGGGTCGCAGGTTCAAATCCTGCTGCTCCGACCATGATGCGGGTGTAGCTCAATGGTAGAGCGCCAGCCTTCCAAGCTGGTTACGAGGGTTCGATTCCCTTCACCCGCTCCATTGTACCCCCGGAGCCGCAGGCGCGGCTCTTTTTTTGTACCATATGCCAGCAAAAAAGCGGAGCCTCTTTTGGTTCCGCCTTCTTTTCATACAAGCATCTATTTTAGACCAGATGTTTTTTATTCTTTTCCTGTAAATCGGCGGCGATTCTTTGTCCTGACGGAGTTGCCGCAAGACCGGCGAGGCTTGTCTCTCGAAGAGACACAGGCATAAGCTTTCCGATCTGATCCATGGCCTGAATCACATCATCCGGCGGGATCACGGAATGGATTCCCGCAAGAGCCATCTCTACCGCAAGGAGCGCATGCACCGCATGGAAGCCGTTTCGCTTCACGCAGGGCACCTCCACAAGTCCGCCCACAGGATCACAAGCAAGGCCAAGAATATTTTTCAGCGCCAGCGCCATGGCGTCGCCCATCTGCTCCGTGGTCCCTCCCAAAAGATCCACGCAGGCCGCCGCCGCCATAGAAGTAGCCGTGCCGCATTCAGCCTGGCAGCCACCAACCGCGCCGGCAATGCACGCATTTTCCGCAATGACTCGCCCGATGGCAGCCGCCGTAAACAGCGCTCGGGTGATGTCATTGGCAGACACCTTCCTTTCCTCAGACACCGCCGCCAGCACCGCCGGAAGAATCCCGCAGGAGCCTGCGGTGGGACAGGCCACGATACGATACATTTTTGCGTTCGCCTCCGCTGTGCCTATGGCATAGGCTGCCGCCCGCTTCAGCACTGGTGACAGAAAGACCGTCTCTGCTTCAAGCAGCTGGGCCCCGTCACCGCCCACGAGACGGCTGGAGGATTTTTCCCGATCCGCCAGTCCCTTTTCGATGGCCTGCCGACAGATGGGAATCATGGCCTTCATCCGCTGCCACACCTCATCAAAATCCTTTTCCTGCTCCGCCGCTTCCTGCCGGCACCCGATGATGCCCGGCGACACCCCCGCCGCATCGGCCGCCGCAAAAAGCTCAGCTATAGAATGGTAATCGTTCACTGGTTCCTCCTACTGCCGCCGATTTATGACAGCGCCTCCACCGTGAGTATATGAGAAATATTCGGATTGCATTGCTCCAGCTCTTGCTTCAGCGAAGCCGGTACCGGGCTGTCGGTGTGAATCACCATGGTGGCCTCTGTCCCCTTGCCCTTCCGGAAGAGGCGCATGGTGGAAATATTAACATCATGCTTGGCCAGCACCCGGCCCACATCGGCAACAACGCCGGGCACATCCCGATGCCTTGTGATGAGACAGTGGTCCTCGCCAGTAATTTCCATAGGATGACCGTCGACACTTGTGATCATGACCCGTCCGCCCCCAAGAGAACGGCCCACCACCACTGTATGGCGGCCGCTTTTTCCCGTAACTTCCATGCGCGCCACATTGGGATGGCCCGCGTCCTCCTTGGAAATTTTGAACTGAATGGAAACGCCCCGGGCTCTGGCGATATGAATAGCGTTCCGTATACTTCCGTCATCCGGCGCGTATCCTAAAAGCCCTGCCACAAGAGCCCGGTCCGTGCCGTGGCCGTGGCCTGTTTTCGCAAAGGATCCATACAGCGTAATCACTGCCGATGCCACATCCTCGCCAAGCACCCGTTTGGCAATGCCGCCGATGCGGGCAGCCCCTGCGGTGTGCGAGCTGGACGGACCGATCATAACCGGCCCGATAATATCAAAAATTCCCATATATCCTCCGTCACATCCAATGGGACAAATCAAAATCCTCACCAATGGTTTCCCGTATGCAAAGCCGGGCGATATACATGCCCATCAGCGTCAGCGACGAGCGGCGAAGCAGGCTGGTATCCCAGATTTCCTGCATGTCTGCCAGATGGGGTGATACCTTTTTCAGCACTGCCACCAGCTCCTTTCGGTCATAGGGCACCAGACGGGAATGCATGAGGGACATAATTTTTTCCGATTTCTCATCGTCCTGCAGGTCCCCATCCGCAAGAGCCTCCGCCAAAAGACCGTCATCCACTGCAGCCACCTTATAATAGGAACTAAACAAAGACGGCACGATGACCCCACTCGGAGGGGAAGGCCAGACGCTTTCCAGCTCGCTCTTCATACAACCCTTAAACGCAAATATCAAAGGGTACGAATCCCGCAGCACCTGTCCAAAGGGAGTATCCTTGTTTTCAAGAGACACGCAGCGCAGATATTCCATCTGCTGATAGCCGCCGTAGGACTCGGGCAAATGCGACAGGAAGGGCGCCACATACCGCTTTCCGTACAGGCGGAGCGCCGATGCGTCCACATTGTCTGTATTTCTTGAATAATGAAATAATAAAAGAAGAGACAGGCTGTTAAATTCACTCATTTCCATGCGGGGCATCGCCCGGAGCGCATCATAGGCAAGGTTTGTTTTAATTTCCGATCGGTGTCCCCGCGCCACGTCGAGGAAAGCATCGGTCACCATGCCCAGCGTGATCCTGTCAGGCATCATCACATAGGTGCGCTGCGCATTTTTCAGGGCTTCCTGCACCATAATATGCCCCAGCATATCGGACGCCTCTTTGTCCTTCACCCCAAGGGCGGTGATAAGCTGATGGGTCACCGTTCGGGTATCCTGCTCCACCATGTGAGACACGGCGCCGTATTGATTTAAGAAATGACGGACGAAATGCTCCTCCAGCTCTGCCGGCGTCACTGCATCGTCTACTAGCTGCACCTCCGGCTCATCGCCAAAGGGAGATGCTCCGGCGCTTTTTGCTTTCGTTCTTGCATGCGCTGTCTCGCCGGGCGAAAAGACCTTTGTCTTTTCCATATCCTCAGGCTGCTCCTCAGCTAGATCCCCCGGTGAGAAGATGCGGGTTTTCTCCATGTCCTCTGCTTCTACCGATGCCTTGGACGAATCACCGATAGAAATGATCTGTGTCTTATCCATGTCCTCCGACTGCGCCAGCGCCTTTGCCACGTCGGCTGCGGAAATAATTCGGGTGGCAGCGCTCACATCTACTTCTTTTGCGGCAGACCTTTCCCTCTCTATTTCTTTTTTCCGCGGCGGCTCTCTCTTTATTTTTCTTCTTCCCCGCACCGGCCCGGAGCTCTCTCGTTTTACCGATGACCCGATCGGCCAGCCGAAGACGAGAAGCGCGCACACAAGCAAAAAAAATAAAGCCACGCCGAGAAGCACAACATAGGGCATGAAATTCATAGAAACCTCTCAAAAAAAGAGACTGGTCTCGCCAGCCTCCAACCGCTGACTATCAGCGAAACTCTCATCTGTTTTACGCCATCATAGTATCATATCAGTCATGTCTCTTCAATCAAAGTGCCTTCCTGAGGGACTTCGCCCTCCAGAAAGGTCTGCGCATTTTTTTATTTTGTGATATAATGCGTAGTAGCTCTTATGGGGACGTAGCTCAGCTGGGAGAGCGTTCGGTTCGCATCCGAGAGGTCGAGGGTTCAATCCCCTTCGTCTCCACCAAAACCGTCATCGCAGGATGACGGTTTTTTTATTGCCCTGCTTCGTGCCGCGTCTTTATGCGCGCCGCGCAACAGTCCTTTTATTTCCTATGCGTTTATTATATATCATCTATTATATATCGATATACTTGAATAAAGAAAATTTCCATGCTATACTGATACAAGTACAGATCGTACTGGCTGTTAAAAATGCAAGACATTGTTGTGAAAGAGAGGCTAATGACTATGGCAAAAGCAAACCTTCAATCCTCATATGACCTGTTTATCAACGGCAAGTGGGTACCCGCATCTGACGGCGCGACCTTTGAGGCACACAATCCTGCCAACGGCGAGAAGCTGGCTGTTTGCTCAGAGGCTACAAAAGAAGATGTGAACCGCGCGGTAGAGGCTGCCCGGGCCGCGCTTCCTGCATGGAGCAAAACATCCCCCATTGAAAGACAGGATATCCTTCTGAAAATCGCTGACCGCATTGAAGAGAATGCGGCTCATCTGGCACTTGTTGAAACCTTGGACAACGGCAAGCCGATCCGTGAAACAACCGCTGTGGATATTCCGTTCAGCGCGGATCACTTCCGTTACTTCGCCGGCTGTCTCCGCGCATGGGAAGGTACTGCCACCATGCTGGACGACAACACCATGTCCCTCGTTCTTCATGAACCGGTGGGCGTAGTAGGCCAGATCATTCCGTGGAACTTCCCCTTCCTCATGGCAAGCTGGAAGCTGGCTCCTGCTCTCGCTGCAGGGAACACCATCGTGATCAAACCGTCCTCCCATACATCCCTTTCCATTCTTGAGCTGGTACGGCTCATTCAGGACCTGCTCCCGGCAGGCGTGCTAAACGTCATCACCGGCGCCGGCTCCAAATCCGGCCAGTACCTGCTGGATCATCCCGATCTGGACAAGCTGGCCTTCACCGGCTCCACTGAGGTCGGCAGAGATGTATACAAAGCAGCCTGCGACAAGCTGATCCCGGTCACTCTTGAGCTGGGCGGCAAGTCTGCGAATATTATTTTCGACGACTGCGACATTGAGCAAGCCGTGGAAGGCGTTGCCACAGGCATCCTCTTCAATCAGGGACAGGTCTGCTGCGCCGGCTCCCGTGTGTTTGTTCAGGAAGGTGTCTTTGATAAATTCCTAAAGCACCTGAAGGCTACCTTCGAGGGGGTAAGGGTTGGAGATCCCACCGATCCGTCCACCCAGCTGGGCGCGCAGATTTACAAGAAGCAGCAGGAAAAGGTGCTGAGCTATGTGAAGCTCGGCGTTGAAGAAGGAGCTGAGCTTATCACCGGCGGCGAAGCCTACACGGACAACGGCTGCGACAAGGGCTTCTTCATGAAACCAACCATCCTCGTTTCCAAAACAAACGCAGCTCGGGTCTGCCAGGAAGAAATCTTCGGACCGGTTGTGGTGATTCAGAAGTTCAAGGACATCGACGAAGTTATTGCCCTTGCCAATGACAGTGACTACGGTCTCGGCGGCGGCGTATTCACCAGCAATCTCAATACAGCCATGAAGGTGACCAGAAGCATCCGCACCGGACGTATGTGGGTCAATACCTACAACTCCATCCCCGCAGGGGCTCCCTTCGGCGGCTACAAGCTCTCCGGCATTGGCAGAGAAACCCACAAGGTCATGCTGGAACACTACAGCCAGACAAAGAACATCCTGATCAACCTGAAGCCGGGCACTGTAGGACTGTATGACGTAAAATAATCGCAAAAAAAGAGATCGGTTCGCCGGTCTCTTTTTTCCGTTCTCTTTCGGCCCCTCTTTGCCGCCCGCTTTTTCGCGCCCTCATTTTCATTCTCTCTTTGCGCCACAAAAAAAGACCCCGAACGGGGTCTTTTTTATAAGCCTCTCTGTAATTAGAAGCTGTAGTTCAGGGACAGTGTTGCCATATCGTCGTAATCCACATTATTGTCTGCGTTTACGTCGAAAGCATATTCACCGTGAAGAATCAGATTCTTTGCCAGCGCCACATCGCCGTTGATCAGCCAGAAGTGAGCATCTGTGCTCTTAATGGAGTTCAGCGGGAATGCGGTGTAGGTGGAGCTGTAGCCCATGTAAGCGCCTGCTTCGCCCTTCACATACTGAGCGGACAGACGGAAGCTGCCAGGCTTGCTCTTCTTTGCATGGCCAAAGCCAATACCTGCGGTCCAGATGATCGGATCTCCTTCAGCGTCAGTGTTCTTGTAGAAATCGCCGAAGAGATCCAAATCTTCTGTAATGCCTGCAGTCAGACCGGCGCCGATGTAGGTTCCCATATCCTTGTCTACGGTGAGGTACTCCACATCATAGCCAAAACGGCCCGCATTGCCAAACAGACGGGCATACGCCATTTCATGATCAATGGCCACGTCTTTCCCACTAACCTTTTCTGTGAACACGCCATCTTGCTTCCATTCCATTACGCGGCCATAGCCGGCTTCCAGCATGAGCTTCTCGTTGCCGATGAATGCCTGAGCGCCGTCCATGAAATCATCCATCACAAGACCGGTCTGCCCCAGCCACAAAGCACTTCGGCCAAGGTTCACGCCTACATTGTCCCCAAACTGATGATGTACATAGAGCAGGTCCATGTAGGTATTGGCGTCCTTATTATCCTTGAAGTTGAAATCTCCTCTGAACCGGCCCCGTACATAGGTGCTGTCATTGACCCGCGCTTTGGCGTTGATCCGGAGACGGCCGTTCCAAGAATCCTCCATGCGGCTGCCATCTGCATTGTATCCCTTCTGCTGCCAGCGCATACGGGCATCGCCGTACCAGGAAATATTTCCAACCTTCTTTTCCAGATTGGTCACGCGAACGCCCAGGTTTGCCAGCTCATCAGCGTATTCACCGGCCAGCTTGTCAATGACGGCGCGCTGCTCAGCGTTCATCTGATCCTCGCGAGCCATGAGGCGGGCAATGATCTGTGCCAGCTCGTAGCGGGTCATGTTCCGTTCGCCA
>JAXFOE010000015.1:0-49326 GCA_034180505.1 Dialister sp. | reverse complement strand
GCGTTTACGACCGGCAGACGAGAGAGGCCGAGGTGAAGGGCGTGTCGAACTGTCCTCTTTGTGCCCTTGGCGATGGCAACAACGCGAAGCGTATCTATAAGCTGAACGAGATGGACGCCGACCATGTGACGGCATGGAGCAACGGCGGTTCCACCGACGAGTCGAATTGCCAGATGCTATGCAAGACGCACAACAGGGCAAAAGGCAACAAGTGATGGCAAAGCACAAGAAGTTCAAGCAGAACGATAACAATCTGGCTATAGCCTACTACCGCTTCGAGCTGGCGGACGCCAAGAGGCGCATCCGTGACGCGGGGTGCCGCATCTGCCTTGTTGCGGAGCCTACGCCGGATGACTCACCGGAGTCGGTTCTTATGGAGACGATGATGGAGGGCATGGCCGAGTTCTATTCAAGGCAGCTGTCTCAGAACATCAGGCGCGGTATGGCCTACAACGCGGAGCACGCCCTCTATAACGGTCACAAGGTTGTGGACGAGGAGCTGTTCGAGAGGGCGCAAAGAAGGCTCGCCGAGAACAAGCGCAACGGTTCAAGGCGCAGGGAGAGCGCACAAAACGGAGGCGTCCCGCGCTACTGGCTGACGGGCAGGCTCTTCTGTGGTGAGTGCGGAGGCTCCATGCAGGGCGTCTCGGGCACGAGCAAGACCGGAGCGAAGCACTATTACTGCTACTGCAAGGAGCAGAGGGCCAAGAGGTGCTCGAAGAAGCCCGTCCGTAAGGAGTGGGTCGAGGACGAGGTGACTGACATCCTCAAAGGCTTTCTGGACGACAGCGAGAATCTCGCCTCAATCGCCGTGGACGCGGCCAAGTACTATGAAGGGCACTACAAAGGTACGGACTACCTTGCGAGCCTTGAGCAGCAGCGCAGGGACGTCGAGAAGGGCCTCGCCAACTTCGTGAGGGCGATAGAGGCGGGCATCTTCAACGAGGCGACGCAGTGGCGCATGGCCGAGTTTCAGGAACGCAAGGAGGCTCTGGACGATGCCATAGCGGCCGAGACGGTCAGGCAGTCGCTCTTCGCGGACGAGCACTCGATAAAGGCCTACTTCGACCGTTTTCTTCATGCGGACTTCGACAATGCCGAAGTAAGGGATTCCGTCCTTGAGTACTTCGTCGATAGAGTCTATCTGCACGAGGACAGGCTCGTGGTGGCCTCGTGGTACTCCGAGGACAACCGCGAGGTTCCTATGGAGGTGCTGGATGGGAGGACGGAAAACCCTTTTGATAAAGGGGAAGCCCTCAAGTTCGATTGCTTCCCCTCTGGTTCCACCAGAAAATACAGCAGGCAGTTTGTCTGCTTTTTTTATTTTCCCGTGCCAATATAGACAAAAATCGATATATAAGGTATAATGATATCAAGTGTAAAGAATTGATGAAAGGAGTGATATCTATGATTCAGCCAATTAGCGGGATTGAAAAGTTTGATGCAGCCCTGAAGGAGGGCAATGTGATTATGGGGTTTACCGCTCCATGGTGCGGGTATTGCCGGAGGCTTCGCCCGATTCTGATGAAAATATCGGATGAGGTGGATGTGCCGATTTATGGGATTAATACCGATGAGGATCAGGAGCTGGCCAAGCGATATGAGGTGGATACGATTCCCACCCTGATTTTCTTTAAGGACGGGAAGCTGGCGGATCGCATCATTGGTGATGGCAGCGTCGGCTATCCGGAACTCAAATCATTTATTGAGAAAAACAAATAATCATATCAAAGCAAACAGGGCTTATCCAAGAGGGAGCCCTGTTTTTGTGTGAAAGGAGCGCAAAACTCGGGGAGCCTGTACGCCGGACAGGAAGGGAGGCGTATTTTGTACGGTCGCAGTCCCCTCATGGTACAATTGTATAAAATATGAGGGCAGGTGATGAAATGGGAAAGACGGCAAAAGATTATCTGCGAATGGGAAATAATTATTATCGGATACATAATTTTTTCAGAGCCCGGGAGTATTATACGGAAGCGGTGAATATGGGAAACAGCGGCGCTGCGGCCGCTTTATTTGGCATGGGGCAAATGTATTTAAAAAAAGATCCCCCGGATTATAAAAATGCACTGCATTGCCTGATGACTCTTTCCCGGCGCGGTCATGGCCCGAGTGCGATGATTCTTGGAGATATGAGTGAAAAAGGAATGGGATTGCCCAAAAACATACCCAAGGCATTTGAGTATTTTGCAGATGCCTATGCGCAGGGCGAGAAAGGGGCCCCCTACCGGGCAGGATGTCTTATGATCCCGGATGCGCTGGAATCTGAGGAGGTTCGGGAGGTAGCTATTTCTTGGTTTGAAGAGGCTCTTGCCGAAGGAGACAAACGGGCATATGGAAGAATAGGGCAAATTTATATTAGCAGCCATTTACAAGCTTCCCGGGAGAAGGATCTGCGGGAGGGAATCAAATGGCTGTCTCAGGGAGCTGTAGCGGGGGACGGTCTGTCTCTCTTTCTGTTGAGTAACTGTTTTATGAAGGGGGACGGAGTTCCTCAGGATAGAAGGCGAAGCGTGCGTTTGCTGGAACAGGCTGCGGATCAGGGAAATGCCAAAGCGATGTGGAAGCTTGGAAATTTGTATGAAAAGGGTATCGCCGTTCCGCAGAATCTTAAACAGGCCAGCCAATATTACAGGATGGCGCGAGACAAGGGATATAAGTCGTTCTCCTTTGGATCGGCAGAAGAGGACTATTTAGAGGGCATGAACTACCTGCTGGGCCGCCAGGTGGGGAAGGATAAGGAGAAGGCGCTGGAGCTTTTAAAATTATCTGCAGCCAAAGGCAGTGCTGCAGCCTGCCGGGAGCTGGGAGATTTCTTTGAGAATAACGAGGAAGCCAGCCTTAGAAATATAGGCAAGGCTTTAGCGTGGTATAAGCGTGGCATGGAACTAGATCATGACGCTTCGAAAAAAGAATTTATCCGTTTGTCGCTTCAGGTAGGAAATCAATACGAGGCTCGTTTGCGGCCCTATAAGATGTGGCGCAGTGCCGCGGAAACTTTGGACAATAATGAAGAACTCCGAAGCCGATTCCGCATGATGGCAAGCCGGGCAGCGCGGCATTATCTGGCAGCGGCAAGGGCCGGAGCGGAGGATGGCTGGGCATTTTTGGCAAGGGTGTTGCTGTATACCGGCGATTGGCTGGGCGTGCCGGAAGAAAATTTTCTGGACGCCGCGAAAAAGGGACAGCGAAGCTTACAGTGCGATGCGCGGAAGCTTTTATGGCAGTATTATGATGGGAAACAGCCTCATCCTTATCTGGCCTACCATAATGAAAACCCGGAGAAAGCCTTTGATTCGGCGCTCCGGCTAGCGAAGCAAGGAGATCCCTTCTTTTGCGCGGTGGTAGCCGGATATTTTATGGAGGGATACGGCACAGAAAAGAATTTTGAACTGGCCGATAAATGGTCTCAAGGGGTAAAAGAGTGAGAGGAGGATTCTCATGGATGGACGCATAGATTTTTCATCCTGTTTGAAACATGTGCGCAAAAGAAAACCGTTGGTTCATCATATAACCAACTATGTCACTGCCGCTGATTGCGCTAATGCGGTGCTTGCGGCCGGCGGCGTTCCAGTGATGGCAGACGCGCCTGAGGACGTAGACCATATTACAGGTATGGCAGACAGTCTCGTTCTTAATCTCGGGACCATGCACAAGGAAAGGCTGGAGGTCATGCTGAGGGCGATACGCATCGCCAAGGAGCAGGGAATACCGGTTGTTTTGGATCCTGTAGGATGCGGAGCGAGTCTGTTTCGCCTATCTGCCGCACAATCAATCATCGACACAGGGGCTGTATCAGTCATTCGCGGCAATGTGGGTGAAATGGCAGCTCTGGTTGGACATACACTTGATGAGAGAGGGGTAGAAAGCGGGGATTCCTTGTCTGAGTCCTTGTACGAGAACATTAAAGCTTTCGCCAAGCGGCACGGTCTGATAGCTGCAGCTACAGGGAAGCGGGATACCGTGACTGACGGACAAAAAAGCGTGATTATTTATAATGGCTGTAAAGCACTACGCCATGTCACGGGAGGCGGATGCATGGTATCCTCTCTTTGCGGAGCATTTTGCGGTGCGAGTCCGTCAAATCTCCTTGAAGCGGTCTCGTCAGCGGTTGTCATGATGGGACTCGCCGGTGAGATTGCATGGAAGTATGAGGAAAAGCGGGGGCTGGGGCATTTTCACATGGGACTGTTTGATGCTATCGGGAATATGACAGGGAAGGATCTCATGAAAGGAGCCGCTTATGAAGAAATGCAGGCTTGACGTATCCTTATATCTTGTAACCGATCAAAAGGGATTATCAGAACCGCTTGACAGGATCGTGGAGGAGGCGATTTGCGGCGGAGTGTCTCTGGTACAGATCCGAGAAAAGGAATCCGACAGCCGAACGTTTTATTACCATGTGCTGGCACTGAAAAAAGTAACTGATGCCTATCAAATTCCGCTCATTATCAATGACAGGCTGGATATTATGCTGGCTGCTGGCGCGGACGGGGTTCATCTGGGCCAGTCAGATATTCCTGTCGGAGAAGCCAGAAGACTTTTAGGAGATGAAAAAATCATAGGCGCATCGGCGCATTCCGTAAGTGAAGCACTGCAAGCGGAAAGAGAAGGCGCTGATTACATAGGGGCCGGTGCTATTTTCCAAACGAATACAAAAAAAGACACATCGGTGATGACGGCAGAAACACTTAGCGCTATATGTGCTGCTGTATCGATCCCGGTGGTTGCTATCGGAGGTATCACGGCAGGAAACATAAATCAGATCAAAAACACAGGGATTTCCGGGGCAGCCATATCATCAGCGATTCTGCACAGTCAAAATCCAAAATTGACAGCGGAACAGCTGAGGCGAGAAATACATATTGCGCGATAAAAAAACGCCTATATGAGTATGGGCGTTTTTTGCTGTACATTCTGCGAGGAACAGGGCGGATGAATTTATTTTTCCAGCACCGCTTGGCACAAACGATCCACCGCTTCGGGGATTTTTTTTATAGGCAGGCTTGAGTAGTTGATCAGAAACGTATGGGATGTGTCCGGATTGATTTTATGGTAATACCTGGAGAGGGGTGTCATATAAAGACCTTTTTTGTGGAAGCGGGCTTCCAATTCTTTATCGGTACATGTGGTATGCAGATGGAGCAGGAAATGGAGACCGCTGCTCCTTTCGATGATATCGCTTTTGCCGGAAAGGGCGCTCTTTTTTAATGTCCGTATCAAAAGATCTCTTTTTTTGCGGTAATACGTGCGCATGCGGTTTACATGCTTCTCAAAATAGCCGTCCCGTATAAATCGTGCCAGCGCATATTGCTCAAAGTTTGGTACGGTGCAGGAAAGAAATCCCAGTGTTTTCTGAAAAGGAAGTACCAGCTCCGGCGGGAGCACTATGTAGCTGATGCGAATGGTGGGAGTCAGCGTTTTTGAAAAGGTATTCATGTAGATAACCTTTCCGGCAGCGTCCATACTGAAAAGGGCAGGTACTGGTTTTCCTGTGAAACGAAATTCACTATCATAATCATCTTCAATAATGTACCTGCCGTCAGTCTCATTGACCCATGCAAGCAGCTCATACCGCTTTGTCATCGTCATGACTCGGCCCGTGGGGAAATGATGAGACGGGCTGACGTGAACAATTGAGGCATGGGCATCTCGAAGAGCCTGAATCGGAAGGCCGTTTTCATCAATCGGTACATAGCGGCAGGCGATGCCGCTGCTTTCATAGACCTGCCGTACCTTGTCATAGGCCGGATCCTCAAGGCAAATAGTGCGGCGCAGTCCTAAAAAACGAACGATCAAATTATACATGTATTCCGTCCCCGCACCGATAATGATTTGCTCAGGAGAGACGCGCATGCCTCGGAAGCGCTGCAGATGATTTGCCAAGGCTTTCCGAAGAGGAAGGCATCCGCCGACAGGAACGGGGCGCATGAGGCAGTCCTGCTCATCAGTCAGTGTTTTTCGCAGTATCCTTGACCAGGTAGCAAAGGGAAACATATCTGTTTCTATCGCATTTGATGTGAAATCGGCAAACCATTTTTCCGACTCCTCCTCTTGCCTTGCGGCGGGTATAGGCTGTCTTTCCGGAGTACGCCTTGCAGAAATATCGGCCACAAAGTATCCCCGTCTTGGCTCTGAGTAAATGTATCCCTCGTTTTGCAGCTGGCTATAGGCATTTTCTACTGTGATTATGCTTATACCCAGATGAAGAGCGAAGCTGCGCTTTGAGGGAAGACGCTCATTGGGCGCCAGTCTTCCGCATTGAATGTCTTCTCGTATGCATCGGTAAAGATGCTCATATAGAAACTCTGACCTTATATTTTCGAAGGAATAGGTAATCATGGGATTTATTATATCCAATCTGACCTTATAAAATACATAAATTTTGAGTCTTTTTAGTAAGGTCAACTCAAATTATACTAGGAAATATGAGAAAGCTCAATTAAGGAGGCCTATACAATGAGCACAATGAACGAACGATATGAATTGAACACCCAGCTGGCACAGATGCTAAAGGGCGGCGTGATTATGGACGTGACTACACCGGAGCAGGCAAAAATTGCTGAAGAGGCAGGCGCCTGTGCTGTCATGGCATTGGAACGGATTCCGGCGGATATCCGCGCTGCCGGCGGTGTATCCCGCATGAGCGATCCCGGCATGATTCGGGGAATTCAGGAGGCCGTTTCTATTCCTGTCATGGCCAAATGCCGTATCGGCCATTTTGTGGAAGCTCAGATACTAGAAGCCATTGAAATCGATTATATCGATGAGAGCGAAGTGCTGTCGCCGGCGGATAATATGTATCATATTGATAAAACAAAATTCAAGGTGCCCTTTGTATGCGGCGCCCGTAATCTGGGGGAAGCGCTGCGTCGCATTGCGGAAGGTGCGTCCATGATCCGGACCAAGGGCGAACCGGGGACAGGAGATATTATTCAGGCAGTCACTCATATGCGGTTGATCCAATCTGAAATTGCAGGCCTTACCGCAAAAAGAGAGGACGAGCTTTTTGAAGCGGCAAAAGCATTGCAGGTACCCTATGATTTAGTGAAGTATGTCCATGATCATGGAAAACTGCCGGTTGTAAACTTTGCGGCCGGCGGCGTGGCAACTCCGGCCGATGCGGCGCTGATGATGCAGCTCGGTGCGGAAGGCGTATTTGTGGGATCGGGTATTTTCAAATCCGGCGAGCCTGCGAAACGCGCTAAGGCCATTGTACAGGCAGTGACGAACTATCAGGATGCCAAAACACTGGCCAAATTGTCTGAAAATCTTGGGGAAGCCATGGTGGGCATCAACGAGGAAGAAATAAAAACTCTTATGGCTGAACGGGGTCAGTAAGCATGAAGCCGGTGATTGGTATTTTAGCCGTCCAAGGAGCTTTTATTGAGCATAGGCATATGTTGGAGTCCCTTGGTGCGGTCTGTGTGGAGCTGCGGAGAAAGGAAGATTTAGCAACGCCTCTGGCAGGGCTTGTTCTTCCCGGTGGGGAGAGTACCGCTCAGGGACTCATTCTCCGAAGAGAGGATATGTTGGAACCGCTTAAGAAAAAAATCAGCGCAGGGCTGCCGGTGCTGGCCACTTGTGCCGGAATGATTCTTCTGGCAAAGCATATCAGCAATGACAAGGCTGTGTATTTTGCAACTCTTCCGGTGACAGTGCACCGTAACGCATACGGCCGACAGCTGGGAAGCTTTATCACTACCGCGCCGGTCAAAGGCATTGGAGATGTCCGGATGAATTTCATTCGCGCCCCATACATTGAATCGGTGGAAGAAGGGGTTGAAATTCTTTCTGTAGTGGACGGTCACATCGTAGCTGTAAAATATAAAAATCAGATGGCTCTGTCATTCCATCCGGAGGTAGGGACGGACATGCGGATACATAAATCGTTTTTAACAATGGCGGCCAAATATACCGCAAACAGGTAGTGAAACAGCTGTAAAATATTCAAGCAGGAGCGTGAGTATAACCTCGCGCTCCTGCTTTTTTGGCGAATCAAGCTCGCAAGGGGGAGGCAGGGCTGTATGGTATAATTGGTAATAAATGATGTGGGATTTTACGAGGTATATATGGAAAAGAAACTTGTAATTATTGATGGCAGCAGTCTTCTGTTCCGTGCGTTTTATGCGCTGCCTGTAACGATGCGTTCCCCTGATGGCATACCGACCAATGCGGTCTATGGGTTTCTTCGAATGCTTCTCGGGCTGTACCAGCAGATGGATCCGGAATATATGGCGGTGGCCTTTGACAAGGATCGGTATACGTTCCGAACAGAGATGTATGAAGGGTATAAAAGTACAAGAAAACCGGCGCCGCCAGAGCTCACACCTCAGTTTTCTTTGATCCGGGACGTGCTTTCGGTCATGGGCGTGGCAGTTTATGAGATGGATGGCTACGAGGGAGATGACATTTTAGGTACACTGGCAGCACGGTACGAGAAGGAAATGCCCGTAGCCGTTGTGACAGGCGATCGGGACGCACTGCAGCTTGTCAGTGATGATACGACGGTGTATCTGACAAAACGGGGCATTACCGAGATGGATGCCATGACCCCATCACGGTTGAAAGAGGTCTATGGTCTGACCCCGTCACAGGTTATCGATATAAAAGCGCTGATGGGAGATGCGTCCGATCATATTCCTGGTGTACCGGGGATAGGCGAAAAGACAGCAAAAAAATTGCTCTCCACCTATGGGACGTTGGATGGGATCTATGATCATGTGGAGGAGATCCAAGGAGCGCAAAAGAAAAAACTGATCGAAGGCAAGGCGTCAGCGTATTTATCCTATCAATTGGCAACAATTCGGCGGGACATCCCTTTGAAGGGAGCTCTGTCTGACATGAAACAGCCGATACATGCGGATGAAATGCGGGAGCTTTTAGGGCGGCTCGGGATCAATCTGGTATCCCAGTTTGCCGCATTGCCCCGCTTCAGGAAATTAGCCAGCGACAAGCGGGAAGAAACGAAGAAATCCATCCCAGAAATACAATCTTGGCCGGCCGGGATAGATTTAACTGGAAAGGCAGTGGCGCTCTATGTCATGCTTTCCGGTACAGAGCCATTTTATACGGCTTCATCGGCAGCTGTTATGGCAGGCGGAACGGTCTATGCGGTAGAGAAGGATGATTTTCTCTCTGCAGCAGAAGCGCTTTCCAAGGCAGGCACAGTTATTGTACAGGACAGTAAATCCATCACGGAAAGTAATTTCCCCTCTAAAGGGATTTCCTTTTTTGACGTGACTCTTGCGGCATACCTTTTGGATTCATCTCGGGTGACCTACCCGTTGTCCTACCTGGCATCCGCCTTCGATGTGCCGGAAGTATATCCGGAGAAGCTGGATACGGAAATGGAGCAGGGCGCATGTGTGACAGCGTTTCTGCTGGAGCTTTATGAACCGATGCACAAAAAGCTGGTTGATACGGGAGCGCTTTCTCTTTACGAAACAATCGAACAGCCACTGGTAGAGGTATTGGCATCTATGGAACAGGCCGGTATAGCGACAGATCAGATGCGGTGGCAGAAGGTGCGGGAGGAAATGCAGAGCCGTGAGCAGACGCTGGTTCAGAGCATTTACGATGAAGCGGGAGAAGTATTCAATATTAACTCGCCCAGACAGCTTGGCCATATTCTGTTTGAAAAATTAGGGCTTCCGGCCGGGAAGAAAACAAAGACAGGGTATTCAACAGCTGCCGATGTATTAGAAGGTCTTGCGGACACGTATCCTTTTGTGAAGACGATTTTGGAATACCGGACGCTGTCCAAGCTGATCTCTACCTATCTGGATTCGCTTCCCAAGCTTATTCGCAAGGAAACCGGGCGGATACATACATCCTTTAATCAGATGGTAACGACTACAGGACGGCTCTCCAGTTCAGATCCGAATTTGCAGAACATACCCACCCGCACGGAGGAGGGCAGAAAAATACGGTCCCTCTTTATTCCCGGGAAGGGGTACGACTGCTTTATTTCCTCGGATTACTCCCAAGTGGAGCTTCGAGTGCTTGCGCATATGTCCGGTGATGAAGGCTTAATCCAAGCATTTTTGAACAAAGAGGATATTCATCGCCGTACCGCGGCCGAGGTGCTTGGTGTTCCCTTTGAAGAGGTTACGCCGGAGCAGCGTTCTCATGCAAAGGCGGTCAATTTTGGGATCATTTACGGCATCAGCGACTTTGGTCTGGCTAGGCAACTCGGTATCCAGCGCAAAGCGGCAGCTGATTACATTGCGGCCTATTTCGCAAGATATCCGAGAATTCATGCCTTCATGAATGAAATGGTGGAGTCCGCAAGAAGAACTGGCCGTGCCTCAACACTTTTTGGCCGATACCGGGAGCTTCCGGATATTTCCAGCAAGAATTTTGCCCGCCGTTCCTTTGCGGAACGAACCGCCATGAATACACCCATTCAGGGAACTGCGGCAGATATTATGAAGCTGGCAATGATTTCCGTATGGAAACGGATGCAGGAGGAACGTCTTACGAGCCGGATTCTTTTGCAGGTCCACGATGAGCTGGTAGTGGAAGCGGTTAACAGGGAAAAAGAAACTGTATCAGCAATTCTGAAGCAATGCATGGAATCAGCTGCATCACTCAAGGTGCCCCTTGTAGCAGATATCCATGATGGCAGCAATTGGGCCGATGCAAAGTAGAAATAGCGGTGGAAGCATGTATATTATCGGACTTACTGGCGGTATCGGCAGTGGCAAAAGCACAGTGTCATCATATTTGAAGGAATTGGGGATCCCCGTGATTGATGGGGATAAGCTGGCTCGCGAGGCAGTGTCGCCAGACAAGGGAAGGGACACACGCCGCCGCTTGGCAGATTTTTTTGGGTCCGATATTTTTATGAAGGATGGATCCCTGGACAGAGAAACTTTAGGTCGGCTTGTGTTTAGGGATGAAAAAAAGCGGCTCGCGCTCAATCAGATCATGCATGGGTTTATTTGGAATGAGACGAGGAAGCAGCTTTGGGAGCTGGAAAAGAAGGGATATCCGCTGGCCGTGCTGGATATGCCGCTTCTCCTTGAGACGGCCTGGAATCTTCGGGTAGAGGCTATATGGGTGGTATATGCGCCGGCGGATTTACAGATTAAACGGGTTATGAAACGGGACGGTTTATCCCAAGAAGCAGTGCAGGAACGGATTGCGGCGCAGATGCCCGCTCGAAATAAGCTGAATTATGCGGACGTGGTCATTGAAAACAGCCGGTCCGTGGATGATACAAGGCGGCAGGTGAGAGAGGCGCTGAAGCAGGTGCCCGGCTACACACTGCCCGGAGATATTTCATGAGACGAACTAAGAGACCGATGGAAGTGATCCGCCACAGGGGTAATACAGGGGTCAAGGTTTTTACCCTGCTGGTTGCTCTTTTGTGCTGCTTGTATCTTTCCATTGTTACGCACCCCGATTATTATCATCCCAGCCCGAGTGTTTCAAGGCTGATTAGCCTCTATTGCAATATCTACGATGTAAAACCAAGCCTTGTGGAAGCGGTCATGCTGACAGAAAGCAAATTTGATGAAAAGGCTGTATCCCACGTGGGCGCTGTGGGCATGATGCAGCTTATGCCGGATACGGCGGAATGGATTTCCAACGAAAGCGGCTTGCCTGCATCAGAGCTTGAAAACCCGGAACAGAATATTCCGCTCGGGATCTGGTACATTCGCTTCCTGCTTGATAAATATGAGCAAAACGAAGTGTTAGCGCTGGCGGCCTATAATGCGGGGCGGGGCAATGTGGATGAATGGATGAGGGAATGGGGCTGGACAACAGGATTTACCAACGTCTCAAAAATCCCCTTCCCTGAAACAAGAGAATTTGTAAAATCTGTGCTGGACGCAGAAGCCAGAATGGATGAAAAACGGAAGGGGTAGCTATGGCGGATAGCAGAGATAAGAAAGTGCAGGAACGAGAAGAGCGAAGGCGAATGTTTTTGGAGTGGAATATAGAAAACACATTGCCCGAACAAGTGGGGAATTACCGACTTTCCAGAACTGACAGGCAGGAGGAAAGGCTGTATCATGCTTTCCAGTGGGAGGATAGTGATACCGGCTGGGCGGTGGAGGCGATCTTCGATGAAGAAACAATGGATTATATGGTCAAAGCGAATTTTCGCCTGTTTTCCATGACAGAAATTGAAACGATCACCGATGTGGTAAAATTTGAAAGCTTTAAGGCTTTAGTGACTGAGCTGACTCCTACATGGATAAAGCAAACGATGATTGAAAGGCCGGTATCCATTCTGGTCCGAGGCAAGGGATTTAACGCGTGGGATTATAAACCATTCCTGCCTTCCGTAATCGGTCACTATAGGCTGAGTATTACGCCGGACAAGCCGGTTCATGGGTTAAACGGATCCTATATTTTCGCAGCCTATGAATCTGAGGAGGAAAGCACGGGACTTCTTCTCTTTTACAATATGTATCGGCAGGAGTATTATGGAGAGCTTCGCGCAAGGGGGATACCCGGGATTATTCATCAGTATGATGCGACAACACTGTCCGAACTGGAGAAAAAGCTGACAGTATATCTCAGCAAAGATTTAAGACTGGCGAGGGAGCATCCAGAATGGATCGAAGACACATACAAGCTAGATCCTACCATTGAGCGTCCCGGCGGTGCTGCCGATACAGACAGAAAAACTCGTTGGGCAAGTGAAACTGGGGAAGAGTAGAGCTTTGCTTTATCGATAAGGTTTCGCGTGTTCCATTTGAGAGCCGTGATCTCCGCCTGAAGCGGGCTATTTGCATGAGAATTGCTGCTATGCTATAATTCAAGTGGCGTATAGATCGTCAATTACATTGTTTCCTGTAGAGTGAGCCTCGGCTCACTTTTTCTTATATTCAGGAGATGGGGGTTATGGCGCATAAAGAGGTTGAAGAAAAAGCGGAAGCTCTTTTGGAGTATGGCTTAGCTGACGAGGGTATCGAAGTGGTAGATGTGGAATATGTACGGGAACGAGACTGGATTCTTCGTGTCTTTATCGACAAGGAGGGCGGTGTCTCGCTTGATGATTGCCAGAGAGTCAGCGAAGAGGCAGGGCGCCTTCTGGACGAAAAAGATCTGATTCCCAATAATTACATGCTTGAGGTGTCGTCGCCGGGACTGGATCGGGTGCTGAAGAAGGATAAAGATTTTATACGGTATGCAGGCGAGGATATAGATATAAAGCTTTATGCGCCGCTGGATGGCATAACGCAGGGAGACAAAATGCTGACCGCCAAGCTTTTAGGTTTGACTGACACAGGAGGTCTTTTACTGGCGCTTCGGGACGGACAGGAAATCGCACTGGAACGAAATAAAATATCACAGGTAAGACTTCATTTTTCATTTTAAGGGCAGGAGGAAAAAGGAATCGTGAATCTGAATTTACTTGGCGCTGTGCAGGCATTGACTAAGGCAAAAAAAGTCAATGAGGGAGTCATATTTGACACATTGGAAATGGTGCTTCTTACGGCATATAAAAAGGAGACCGGCAGCAACGCAAAGACGTCAATTGACCTGAATCGTGAAACAGGGGAATATCATATTTATGAAGAAAAAAATGTGGTAGAAGAGGTGCATGAAGACACCGAGAATGCCATTAATGAAATCAGCGTATCCGACGCAAAAAAAATTAACAAAAAGTATGAGATAGGGGATCTGATTCGCATTGAAGTGACACCGAAGAATTTTGGACGTGTGGCGGCACAGGCTGCCAAGCAGGTTATGATCCAGCGACTTCGGGAAGCGGAACGGGGTTCCATCTACGATGAGTTCTCTGGTCGAGAAGGGGATATTATCACCGGTACCGTGAAATGGAGCGAATCAAGAACTGTGTTTGTTGATTTGGGACGGGTGGAAGGTATTCTTCCCTTTGCAGAGCAGATCGTAGGGGAAACCTTCCAGCCAAATGATAAAATCAAATGCTATGTGCTGGAAGTACGGAAAACAACTAAGGGGCCGGAAATTATCCTTTCAAGAACCCATCCGGGACTTTTGAAACGTCTCTTTGAACTGGAGGTTCCGGAAATATACAGCGGTACAGTGGAAATAAAATCAGTTGTCCGGGAGGCGGGCTCAAGAGCTAAGATTTCCGTGTATGCCAATGATCCGAATCTGGATCCGGTTGGTGCCTGTGTAGGGCCCAAGGGACAGCGAGTGCAGAATATCGTAAACGAGCTTCACGATGAAAAGATTGATATTGTCAAATATGACGAAGATCCTGCTGTTTATATAGCCAACGCGCTTTCACCGGCAAAGGTGGTCTCCGTATCGGTATGGGAGGAGGAAAAAGCCTCCTTTGTAGTGGTTCCGGATTACCAGTTGTCATTGGCTATCGGGAAAGCCGGGCAGAATGCAAGACTTGCGGCGAAGCTGACGAACTGGAAAATTGACATCAAGAGCGAGACCCAGGCCAAGGTGGATTGGTTCAGCGATGAGGATGGAGAATACGAGGAGAACGACGGTATTCTTGATGATATTGAACAGGCAGAAGCGGGAGAGGAGAGTCAATGAAAGTAAAAAAAGTTCCTATGCGAATGTGCGTAGGGTGCAAGGAGCTGAAAAATAAAAAGGAGCTTCTTCGCATTGTGGCGCTCCCCACGGGTATTATTGAAGTGGATCGAACCGGGAAAAAATCCGGCCGCGGCGTATACATCTGCCCGACAATCGAATGCTTTACCAAGGCTTATGAAAACCATGGGCTGGAAAAATCATTAAAACGTCCGGTAGGGAAGGACGTATACGAAGCGTTGAAAGCGCAGATTGCAAATGATTGATCCCGTATACCGGCTGATAGGACTGGCACAAAAAGCAAATTGCATTCTTTCAGGAAGTGAGCGTCTGACAGCGAGCATAAAGAACGGCATGGGGAGACATCTCGTAATCGCCGCCGACGGCCCTGACAAAATGAAAGAACGGTATGCGCAAGTGGCCAGACAGGCTGGCGTGGAGATAAGAATATATGGGACGAAAGAGAAGTTGGGGCAGTCCATGGGGAAGGGAATCCGCTCCGCAGTCCTGATTACAGATAACGGCTTTGGGGAAGTAATTTTCAAAAAAATTGACAACCAGACCAAGATGAAGGAGTAGGAGGCTGCTTATGCAGAAATACAGGATATATGAATTGGCAAGGATGTTTAATAAGACGAATGATGAGATCATCAGCATTCTTCGGAAAAACAACATAGAGGTGAAGGGGAATCTGTCTTCTGTAGACGAAACGGCGAAAGCCCTTATCGAAAAAGCAGTAGCGCCGAAACCAAAAATGAGATCTAAACGGCCACCTATCCGGACTGTGAGGTTTGATCAGCATGGACGGCCGGAGCATCGCAAGGAAGCGAATCCGTCCTCGTATTCATCGTATATGCCAGGAGCGGGAGCATCTTCAGCAAAATCTGATGCGGGTGCAAAGAAGACAGAGGTTCCGCCAGCAAAGACAGAGCAAACTGCACAAGCTGCAAGGCAGGCAGACCATAGTTCAGACAAAACCTCTGCTCAGACTGTAAGACCTGAAAAAAGAGCGGATCGGGGCATGCCT
The DNA here is from genome assembly GCA_034180505.1 of Dialister sp. Classification (GTDB taxonomy): domain Bacteria; phylum Bacillota; class Negativicutes; order Veillonellales; family Dialisteraceae; genus Dialister. The sequence continues at coordinate 33,803 of JAXFOE010000015.1, read as the reverse complement.
AAAGCAGGCAGAAATGCCACTCCTCCCCGTCAAGGGGACAGGCAGCGCCGTCCCGTAGATGGCCAGAGAAGAGATGGCAGGGACGGAAGAAATAGCCGTCCGACTCGTACTGGTGACAGAACAGCCCGCGGGCAGGATGCAAGAGGAGGACGCGCTGATGGTCAGCGGGGAGGGCGTCCTTCCTCTGAAAGATTACCGAAGCCGGCAGAGGCTGAGACCTCGCAGTCGGTACAACGCCGTGAAAAGCCGGCACGGAAGAAAACCAAAAAAGATTGGGAACGAAGCCGAAGGGAGAAGGAAGGCGGGTCTCTTATGGCACGGTCTCTCAGGGAAAACAAGCGGAGAAAGAGGGGTACTGAGAAGAAAGTGGCTGAATACCCGACGGAAGTCGAAATGCCCGGCAGCGTAACTGTAAAAGAGCTGGCCGATCTGTTTGGACGTGAAGTCAGTGAGATCATCAAGCATCTTCTCGGTCTCGGTGTCATGGCTACAATCAATCAAAATTTGGATAGTGATACGGTAGCTATTTTGGCAGAAGAATTTGGAGTGAAGCTTATTGAACCAGAAGAAACAGCGGATCCGACCGAATATGTACCGGAACCAGACGATCCAAGATTTTTGAAGGAACGCCCGCCGGTTGTCACTATTATGGGTCATGTCGATCACGGAAAGACCACCCTTCTTGACGCACTTCGACAGACAAGCGTCGCACTTCACGAGGCGGGCGGCATTACTCAGAGTATCGGTGCCTATCAGATCAAGTACAAGGGGCACAAGATCACATTCCTCGATACACCGGGTCATGAAGCATTTACTGCTATGCGTTCCCGCGGCGCGCAGCTGACGGATATTGCTGTTCTTATCGTTGCAGCCGATGATGGTGTTATGCCGCAGACCATTGAAGCTATACACCATGCCAAAAATGCGGGCGTGCCGATCATGGTCGCTATTAACAAGATTGATAAGCCCGGAGCCAATCCGGATCGGATCAAAGAGGAGCTGTCCCATGAAGGGCTGATTTCTGAAGAGTGGGGCGGAGATATTATCATGACAGAGATCTCTGCCAAGAAGAGGCTCAACTTGGACGAGCTCTTGGAAAATATTCTCCTAGTGGCGGAAGTGCAGGAATTGAAAGCTAATCCGAATCGGCTGGCCTATGGGATTGTGGTGGAAGCTAAGCTGGATAAAGGCAGAGGCCCTGTAATGAGCGTACTCGTGCAGAACGGAACACTTCATATCGGAGACGCTATTCTTGCAGGTAAAAGCTGGGGCAAGGTCAGGGCGATGTCCAATGAAAATGGTCGACGCATGAAGAGTGCAGAGCCATCAGCGCCAGTGGAAATTCTTGGCATGGACAGCGTTCCTGAAGCGGGAGACCACTTCTTTGTGATGGATGAAAAGAAAGCGAGAGCCATTGCGGCGCTCCGTACATCACGAGCCAAGGAAGAAGAGCAGCGCAGCGTGCAGAAGGTCACTCTGGACAATATCTTTGAAAAGATAAAAGAAGGAGAAATGAAAGACCTCAACATCATCGTTAAGGCAGATGTACAGGGATCGGTGGAAGCTCTGGTGCAGTCCTTCCAGCAAATCAAGAGCGATGAGGTGCGTCTTACGATCGTGCATTCGGCAGTCGGCGGAATTAGTGAGTCCGATGTGATGCTTGCGTCTGCATCTCACGCGTTTATTATTGGGTTTAACGTTCGGCCTGATGCCAATGCAAGAGCAATAGCAGAAAAAGAAGGGGTTGACATTCGGATGTATCGCGTTATCTATGACGCGATTGACGATGTGAAAGCAGCGATGGCAGGGCTTTTGTCACCGACCATTCGGGAAAATGTCATTGGCCATTTGGAAATCCGTCAGGTTATCCACACACCGAAGGTTATTGTTGCCGGCTGCTATGTGCAGGAAGGCAAGATTACAAATACCTGCCAGCTTCGTCTGATTCGGGACGGTATCGTTGTCCATGAAGGGCCGATTGCATCGCTCCGTCGTTTCAAGGACGATGTAAAGGAAGTGGCTGCCGGATTTGAATGCGGCGTTGCCATTGATAATTACCGGGACGTCAAAGAAGGGGATCAGCTGGAAACCTTCGAATTGGTCGAGGAAGCGGCAACATTGGAATAATATGAGGCAGTGTCCGTAGAATGTCCTTCTGCGGATACTGCCTTTGCGGGCTTATGCCCTTCCTGTCATATCGGGAGGAAATATGTCAGAATTACGAGTACGAAAGCTTCAGGAATTTATCAAGCAGGAAGTCAGTTCCATGCTTATGTATGACCTGAAGGATCCCCGGCTGGGGTTCATTACGGTTACCAGCGCGCATCTTACGGGGGATCTCAGGGAGGCCACGATTTATGTGAGTCTGTTTGGCAGTAAGGAAGAAAAAGAGACCTCTCTTTTGGCACTGAATAAATCAAAGGGATTTATCCGTAAGGAGCTGGGAAAGCGGATGAAGGCATATCATACGCCTTCCATCACATTTGAGGAGGACACATCGCTGGATTACGGAATGCATATCGACAGTCTTCTCAAAAAGGTTCATCAATCGGAGGACAAGGAATGAGTTTAGCCATCGGGCATGGAAAAGAAATCGAGAAGGAAGTGGTTTGGGAATTTATCATGGCCCATGATAAGTTTCTCCTTTGCGGCCATGAGCATCCCGACGGCGACGATGTCGGTTCGCTTTGTGCTCTTCACAATGTGCTGCGTTCTCTGGGAAAAGAAGCGGATATGGTTCTTCCGGATCCGGTGCCTTCCGCATATCGTCTCGTGAAGGCAGCGGAATTGGTAAAGACGAAAATACCGGAAGGTAAAACCTACGATGCGCTGATCTTTACGGATCTGGCCAATCTATCCCGGGGCGGTGATTTTAACTTCCCCGATGTACCGAGCTTGTGTATTGATCATCACAGAACGAATGAAAAATACACGGACTACTTATATTGCCCCTATCAATACGCCGCTACAGCAGAGGCGCTGGCAGAAATATTTTTCGATCATAACATTCAAATGGATCAAGATACCTGCAATGCGCTCTATATGGCAATCGGTACAGACAGCGGATTTTTCAAATTCAGCTGCACCTCGGCTCATACGCTTCTTATGGCAAGCAAGCTGGTAGCGATGGGAGCAGATCCGTCGTATATCTCAAACAGGCTCGATGAAAAAACAATGGAGGCCCTGCAATGCTTTAAGCTGGTGGCGGATACGGTCACATCCTTTGCGGCTGGAAAAATCGTAGTAGCCCGGATGGGGAAAGAGGCCATGGATCTGGATGGAGAAAATTCTGATTACTATGCCTCTATTCCTCGTTGTATCAAGGGCTGTGAGATTGCGGCGCTTTTTAAGTACAGAGGAGAGAATGAGACGAGGGTGTCTCTTCGCTCCAGAGAATATGCCAATGTGTCCGATTTGGCGGCCGAGTTTGGCGGCGGCGGCCATTGGAAGGCATCGGGATGCACCATTCATGAGCCAATGGATCGCGCCATTGAGCTGCTTGTGAAGGCAGCGGAGAAATATCTTTGATGGATGGGATCCTCAACGTAAATAAACCGGAGGGGATTACCTCCTTTGGAGTAGTTGCCCGGCTCCGAAAGATTTACGGACAAAAAAAAATCGGTCACGGCGGGACACTGGATCCTATGGCTTCCGGCGTTCTTCCTGTGTTTCTGGGGCAAATGACAAGGCTGATTCAATACGCGCCCATTGACAGGAAGAGCTATGACGCAGTTTTCACGATGGGATTCGCTACGGATACGGAGGACATCACAGGAAAACGCATCGCAGAAGATGGAGGCATTCTTTCTGATCGGGCCTGCTGGGAGGAGGTGTGCCGTTCATTTCGGGGGAGTATTTCTCAGGTTCCCTCTGCTTACTCGGCGGTTCGCATACAAGGAGAGCATGCGTATCAAAAAGCGCGTAGAGGGGAAGCAGTCTCGCTCCCGCCACGGGATATCACCATTTACAAGCTGGAAATTATAGATATTGCGCCTCCCCTCCTGTCAGTGCATGTGGAATGCTCCAAGGGGACTTATGTTCGGGCGCTGGGAAGAGATATGGCCAAGAAGGCAGGCTGTCTCCTTACACTGTCAAAGCTTGTCCGCACGTCAGCTGGCGCATTTCATTTGCGCGATGCGGTTACGCTGGACGATATTGAAGCGGATCCGCAAAAAGCAATCATATCCGACGTCAGGAGCGTGCTGTCCCATCTGCCTGAGATAAGGCTTGATGAGGAAAAAGCAAATGATTTTTTACACGGAAGGCGGATTTCGGCAGATCATGAGAATTCATTGGCTTGCGCCGTCTACGAAGAGATGAAGCTTTTGGGGATTGGCCGGATTGATCAGGGTATACTCCATCCGAAGAAAGTATTTTTATGAGGCATTCTATGAAAAGGTATGATTCATTAGAGGCAACCTTTGATATAGCATCGCAAGTTCTGGCTATCGGTTTTTTCGATGGCTTTCATCGGGGACATCAGGCAGTCCTTGCAAGGGCAAAAGCAATGGCAAAAAAAAGGGGAGCATCCGTTACGGTACTCACCTTCTATCCGCATCCTATGACAGTCCTGTCCCCGGGACTTTGCGTTCCCCTTCTATGCAGTGGGAAAGAGAAGGAAGAGCTTCTTATGGATGCCGGTACGGACAACATCATCTGCATTCGGCCGACAAAAGAATTTTTATCTATGACGGTACATGATTTTATGGTAAAGCTGTCAAAGCTCTCGGGCCTTGCAGGTATTGTTACAGGAGAAAACTTTTCTTTTGGAAGAGGAGCACTGGGACACGCAGGGGAGCTTCTCCTATTTTTTGGAAGGATTGGCATTACGGTAGAAACGGCAGGGCTCGTTCATTCCGGAGATGGAATACCCATATCCAGTACCCGCATCCGTCAATGCTTACAAGCGGGAAGAATTCAGGAAGCGGAAGAGCTTTTGGGACATCCGTACCGTGTTCATGGTGATGTGGTGCATGGCGTGGCGAGAGGAAGTAAAATTCTTGGCTTTCCTACGGCAAATCTTGCGCTATCAGAGGAGCGGGTGATTCCTGCTGACGGGGTGTATGCTACCTTTGCCATCGTATCAGGCAGAAAATATCCGGCCGTCACGAATGTGGGGAAGAACCCGACCTTTGGGAATACGTTCCGTACGATTGAAACCTTTATTTTTAATTTTGATGATTCCATTTATGGACAGCCCTTTGCGTTGGAATGGAAAGAGCGTATAAGGGGCGAAATCAAGTTTTCTGGTGCCGAGGCGTTAAAGGAACAAATAGCGCTTGATGTAAAAAAAGCGGGACAGATTTTACAAGCCCTTTCATAAATTAGATCTGATAAACAGAGAAAAAACGGTTGTCCGTGAAATTGGGCAATAAAAAACTGGCTGACCTATTTATAAGACCAGCCGGTTTTTTATTGCATTTATTTCTTGTCTGCCAGATAGGCTTTCAATGCGTCTGCCAGACGCTGGATACCTTCCACGATGACATCGTCATCGTTATAGGAGAAATTCAGGCGGAAATAATTTCGTTTGCCTGATGCAGGGAAGAAGGAATCTCCCGGTACATAAGCGACCTTGCGCGAAAGTGCGTATGTAAACAGGTCTCTCGCGTCACAGCCTTCAGGAAGCTTGACCCACAGGAAGAGTCCACCGTGGGGATATGTGCAGGACACATCGGAAGGGAAAAACTTTTTGATGCTGTCGCACATTACATCTCTCCGATGAGCGTAAAGGCGGCAGTTTTCCTGTACATGCCCCTCAAAATCATAGTTCTTCATATACATGGCAACCTCCCGCTGGGTGACAGAAGGAGTGGCCAGATCGGTGGAACCCTTGACCAGATCCATTTTTTCAAGGATCTTATCATTGCATACCATCCAGGCAAGACGCATACCCGGAGCGAGGGTTTTTGAGAATGTGCCCGAATACATAACAAGATGTTTCGGATCCATAGAAATCAAAGGAGCGATTTCTTCACCCTCGAAGCGGAGATCGCCGTAGGGATTATCCTCAAAGATGGGGATTTCATACTTTGTTGCTAGCGCCATGACTTTCTGGCGGCGTTCCAGTGACCAGTAAATGCCGGTAGGATTCTGGTAGTTGGGGATGGCGTAGATAAATTTTACTTTGTTTTCTCCCTCCCTATCGTTTTGCAGAATTTTTTCAAGCTCCTCCGGGATCATACCTTGGTCATCGGTGGGTACTTCGATAAATTTTGGAGACGCAAACTGAAATGCGCCGATGGCACCCAGATAGGACGGGCTTTCAATGAGTACAATATCGTCTTTATCGAGGAATATGCGGCCGGTAATATCCAGTCCCTGCTGGGAGCCGGTGACGATCATGATATTTGATGCGGCTACCTTATCCATGCCCATGGGGACATACATGCGGTTCATCCGTTCTGCAATGGCTTCGCGGAGGCCGAGAAAACCAAGAGATGGGCCATACTGCATGGCCCCAGCGCCATCTTCCTTGCGAACGCGAACAGCGACTTCTGTCAAATCGTCCAAGGGGAATGTTTGCGGCGCGGGGAGCCCTCCGGCAAATGAAATAATATCCGGCTGAGCAGTCAGCGCAAGAAGGGGGCCAAGATCCGAGCCCTTCATGGACTCTAACACGCGGGAAAAACGAATTGCCATACTATCCTCTCCTTTACTTTGCCTGCTTTTCCTGCATCATCACAGAAGCGCAGGCAGTTTCTAAAATTGTAAGGCTCTGTCTGGGGCTTGTCAATAAAAATCGTATAGCTGATTAGTATCCCTTCTCCTTATCCACTACATTCAGCAGGGACTCGTTTTTAGAAAAGGCTGCTAAATTGTCCTTCAGAAGAAGCAGCAGACGATCCCAGAAATCGGGAATCATACTGGCGATATGGGGGGTCATAATGACTTGTTTTCTCTCCCAGAAGGGGTGATCTGACGGAAGGGGTTCCTTTGAAAATACATCAAGGCATGCTCCTGACAGGTGGCCGCTGTCCAGTGCGGCAAGAAGCGCCTGTTCGTCAACAAGGCTTGCTCTTGCGATATTTATAAACAGGGCTCCTTTTTTCATGGCGGCAAATTCATTTGCGCCGAAGAATTTTTCTGTATCCGGCGTAGAGGGAAGAGCAGCAATCACGATGTCTGCCTTAGAGAGGGCATCGATTGCATGACTGGTATCCATCACTTTATCAGCAAAAAGCTCGGATGTAATATGTTTTTTGACCGCAATAATTTGGGTATCAAAGGCTTTGGCCCGCTTTGCAATGGCACGGCCGATGCTCCCGAAGCCTATGATGGCGATCGTCTTGTCTGCCAGAAGCTCGCCTCGGGGCCGTTTCCAGCTGTGAGTATCCTGATTGCGGACCGCGTCAGGTATACGGCGAAGGAAAGACAGTATCAGTGCCATAGCGTGCTCAGAGACACTGCGATCATGCACGCCATGAGAATTGGTTAAAAGAATCGGACGCGCAAGCATTGACGGGGTGAGAAGCTTTTCTACGCCGTCAGATAAGGAATGTACCCAGCGAATATGCGGGCCTGCCTGTAGAAGCGGCTCAACATCTTGAAATCCCCAGAGAGCGAGGGCATCTGCATCAGACACTAAAGGAATCGCCTCGGCCACAGTTTTGCAGCAGATGACAGATAGCCCCGGGGCAGCCTCCTCAAGAGCAGAAATCCGATCCGGCGACAGCGGGTTCACTACAACAAGTTTCATAAAAGCCTCCTTTCGAGAGAATGGATATAATCGTATCAGATATTTTCATTATACCATCGGCGGAGCAGGCTTAGGTCCGGGACAAGGGGCTGCGCGTTTGTTATACTTATTAAAAGCGCAAGATCTGGTATGGTTATTGAAGACAAAGACAGGAGAGTGTATGGCATATAAAAGAAAGACCATCAAAAGACCCGCCGGTCAGACCAAGCGGAATAGGCGGAGAAAACGTTCAGGACATCCCGTTTTTCACGTGCTGTTGATTATCTGCCTCGTCCTTTTTGCGGCATGGATGGCAAAAACGGATTTCCTTAATTCGTCGCCGAGCGGGACCGCAGTCATGACGGAGACGGAAATACATCACCGAAACGAGAGGAAGGATGCATCAGAGGCGGAAGCCGGCCATGAAGAGACGATCGGTGAAAAAATTAAAAGGACCTTGTCCAGGGCAGAATCCTCATCGGAACAGGGAAATAAGAAAGCAACGGAAGACGATTCGCTATGGGGAAAAATTGTATCTGCAGTGATACCTGATAATGACTCAAGAGGAAAGGGAAGAACAGGAGAGCAAAAGGAGAAATCCGCTGCAACTGAAGACCAAAGCAGGGCGGTAAAAGCCTCCGATCCATCATCCACGCAATCCCCTGATACATCCGGGGCAATACCGAAGACGGGACAAAAACCTTCCGTCGGTGGGCGGGGAAATTTGGCTGTTGTGATTGATGATGCGGGACGGGATTTGGCATCGCAGCGTGTATATGAAGGACTGGGGGTCCCATTTACGCTGGCGGTCATGCCCAATCAAATACATACGAGAGATGCCGCGGCAGAATGGGCGGCGCTGGGATATCCGGTCATTCTTCATCAGCCGATGGAATCGGTATCGGGAGCAGGCATGGAAGAAAAGACAATTCTGACCTCTATGAGTGACAGCGCCATTCGTTCTATGCTGTCCGATTCATTGAGTCAGGTGCCGGAGGCGTCCGGCATCAATAACCATCAGGGGTCTAAGGCAACAACGGATCCAAGAGTTATGGGCGTCATCATGAGTGAATTGGCGAGACGAGGTCTGTTTTTCCTCGATAGTCATACGAATACCACCACCGCTGCTGATACCGCGGCGGCAAATTATGGAGTACCCTATGGGCAGAATCATCTTTTTGTGGATAATTCCCCGAATGAGGGGGATATTGAAGCCATGATACAGGAGGCAGCAGACCGGGCGAAAAAATATGGCAGCTATGTCATTATCGGCCATTGCCGTCCGGCGACAGCCGAGGCATTCCGGCGGATGGTGCCAAAGCTTAGGGCGGAGGGAATCGAATTTATCCCGCTGTCAACGCTTTTACGATAAAGAAGGGATGTGGGTCATGGAAAAAGCAGCGATTCTCTCCGGCGGCACGTCCGGGATTGGATTGGCATCAGCAAGGGCATTGGCAAAGCGCGGGTATGTACCGATTCTTGCGGGACGGGATCGGGAAAAAGGGAAACAGGCAAAGCAAGTCGTACCCGAAAGCATGTACATCCCTTGCGATGTCACTGATGCGGCATCGGTCAAAGAGTTTATGACTGCTGCCAAAGCATTGGGGGAGATCCATGCAGTCGTTGTATCTGCCGGTATCTATCAACAGAGCCTTCTGACGGACAGTACGGAGGAAGACATGAAAGCGTTGTTTGATACCAATGTGTTTGGCGCGATACGATTTGTACGGGAGGCGATTCCATATATCAAGAAACAGGTGGGAAGCATCGTAACCGTAGCATCCGATGCGGCGCTTCAGGGAAATGCTCAATGCTCGCTGTATGGCGCTACCAAGGGAGCTCTTCTTGCATTTACCCGATCGCTGGCCTTGGAGCTTTCTCCGGACGGGATACGAGCTAATGTGGTTTGTCCCGGCGATGTGGACACACCGCTTCTTGCAGACCAGATAGCCCGGTATGGGGAGAATAGGGAGGAAATGGGTAAATGGTATCCCTTAGGCCGCATTGCGCGGGCTGAGGAAATAGGACAGGTGATTGCATTTTTATCCTCGCCGGATGCATCATTTATTACCGGCGCTGTATTGCCCGTGGACGGCGGTCTGACTGACTGGTGAAAAATAACCCCGAAGGCCATAAAGTAAAGCATAATAAAAACCATATGGATCTGGTAGGATTCATGTGGTTTTTTACTTGTGCAGGAGGTCATCCCAAGGAGGCTCTGCAGTAAAGATTTTTCCTGAAAGCTCTGGTAGCTCTGGTATGTAGGGCGGAAATACAAGCTTCCATGCGTGAAGAAGCTGAAAAGGCATAGAAAGCGTCTCTGAAAGAGCGATGCTATCCGGAGTTCCGTATTTACGGTCGCCCAAAATGGGATGGCCCATAGAAGCCATATGAGCCCGAATCTGATGAGAACGGCCGGTGATGAGACGGACGGACAGAAGTGAACAGGGCGCATCTGCCAGAAGCAGGCCTTTTCTTTTTTTGTAGCTTGTTTTCACCGGATGAGAGCCCGGAAATTGTTCATCGGTGACGGACACTTGATTTTCGGCCTGATTCTTTGACAGAAAACCCGTCAGGGCGCCTTCCTCCGGGGCACTTCCATACACAATGGTGAGATAATATTTTTTGAGTCTCCGCTTTCTAATGAGCTCGTTTATTGTTTTTAAACCGACTGCCGTTTTTCCGCAAATTACGATCCCGCTTGTATTCCGATCCAGCCGGTTGCAGACGGAGGGGGATATAGTGCGCTCGATTCCGGTATAGGAGAGAAGGGCATCATTCAGTGAAGGAGCTTTGCTTTTATCCCTTTGTGTCAAAAGGCCTGCCGGTTTATTGACAAGAATGATATGCGCGTCCTCGTATAGGATCCAATGGGCAAGGCTTGGCAAGGGGGATGAACAAGGAGGGACAGAGTCTGAGGAGAAGGCGGAAATTGTGTCATTTGAAAAGAAGATAGAAACCTGGTCGCCCGCCTTTAAAAATTCATGCCCGTCTGATTTTAGACCGTTGAGAAGGATGTTCTTTTTTCGGAGACACTTGTAAAGCAAGCCTTTTGGCGCTTTTGGGAGCAGCTTTTTCAGAAATTGGAATAACCGCCGGCCTTCTTCCTCTTTCGTGATTACGTATTGTTTCATTTGACGGGAGGAAGGACGATTCTCTTTTGCCGTCCTTCTTCAAAAGCAGCAAGATTTTCAAAGGCCATATCAGCCCGGGCGGCCATGGCTTCCTTCGTATCAAAGCCAATATGCGGGGAAAGGATCGTATGCGGCGCTTTAAGAATCGGAGTATCCGGCGCAAGGGGCGGTTCTGTATCAAATACATCGATACCGGCACCGGCCAGACAATTATTACACAACGCTTCTGCCAGCGCATCGGTGTCCACTACAGGCCCTCTGGCTGTATTGATGAGAATGGCGGAGGCTTTCATGAGAGATAATTCGTTTTTGCCGATCAGATGCTTCGTGCTTGGAGTAAGCGGTACATGGATGGATACAATATCTGATTTTGCAAGAACATCAGACAGCGGCATATATGTGATAGCCGGATCTGTTTCATGGCGATTGAAGCCGATACATTGACAGCCAAAGGCAGCAGCCAGACGCGCCGTCTCTCTCCCGATTGCGCCGGTGCCGATGATGCCCCAGGTTTTTCCAAAGAGAGTAGTTCCTCTAAGTCCTTGTGCAGCACGATGGTTTCTTACGGCTTTATCACATTCTGCTCCATAGCGCAAGAGAGATAAGGCCATGGAAAGAGTGAGCTCTGCTACAGAATGGGTCGCGTAACCGGCGCAGTTGGAGGTGGCCACGTTTCTTTTTTGTAATGTGGTCAGATCCACATGATCCACGCCGGTAAAGGCAATGGAAAGCATTGACAGGCGGTTGGCGTTCTTCAAGGCGTCGGCTTTGAGAGGATAATTAGCAATGATTGCCATATCCGCCGGGGCAATCCGTTTTGAGAGATCCTCTTGGGAAGACGGAGGAGTGTCGTACCAGGTGATATGCCAATCCCGATGGGCTGCTTTCCTGCTTAACTCTTCCTTCTGCGCGTTCTCGATGTGAAGCGGTTCGGTGACAACGATTTGTTTTATCATAATGACTCCTTTCCCGGATCCAGTACGACCCGGCTTTTAATCTGTGACAGCATGACCCCGGCAGTCATGGCAAGTATACCGATGATTTGCTTTGAAGAGAGGATATCGCCCATGATTAGAACGCCCGTAAGCCCGCCAAAGACCATTTCCAGCGACTGAATCATGGAGGCTTCTGAAGGCGGGATATATTTTTGCGTCAGTGTTTGCAGGGTGAACCCGACTGCTGTGGAAAGGATCCCCAGATACAGAAGGGGGATCCATCCCGCGAGAATACCCTGCCAGCTGGGGGTCTCAAAGAATAGGGCCAGCAAACAATTCAGCAGACCGGACATAAAAAATTCACCGCACGAAAGCCAGAGAGGAGAAATGCGAACTGCAAAGCAGGATATGGCAACAATCTGAAGGGCAAAGCAGACTGCCGACGCAATAACTAGGAGGTCCCCCTTTTCCATGGAGAAGGAGTCTGTTATGGATAGAAAGTATACGCCCACCGTGGCTATCATGGCGCCTGCTATATGGGTGATTCGGATGGGCTGTCTGATGAAAAGGCCGAGGAACGGGACCATCAATATATAGGTGGCAGTTAGAAAACTGGCTTTTGATACTGTCGTATATTGCAGCGAGACTTGCTGGAGCGTAGCGCCGAGAAACAGGAAAAACCCAGGAAGCGCAAAGGCTGCCCATGTGGGAACGGAGAGTGGTCCCTGAATGATTTTATCCTTTGAAATCGCCATTAGCGGAAGAAGGGCTGCCGTAGCAATGAGGAAACGGATCCCGCTAAATGTGTAGGGCCCCATAGTTTTCATACCGACCGCCTGAAATGCAAAGGCAATTCCCCAGATCAGACTGGTGAGGACAAGAAGCAGACGATATTTCATAAGAAGACCTCCATAAAAAAGATATACTGCCATGATTGTTTAAATCCGGCGGCATCAAGTCATAAAAGAAAAGCCCTCAAATCGTAAGCGTCGCAAGCGAAAACGATAAGAAGGACAACGGGTAGGAGGGAGAAAGCCCCCTATTGCCTGTATTATAGCACAGGAGGTTAAGAAGATGAAAATGTATGATATTGTGTTTGCAGTAGCAGCTATTACCGGATTGTATAGTATGGGATTAAACAAGCACGGAATAGAGTGATTGAGTAGCGTTCGTGGTTGGCGGATATGTAGGTTGGAGATTATTTCATGATAATTAATGATGTGCTTTCATTAGGTGAAGTGTCGAAAAGATGGGGAGTTTCCAACATGACAATTAAATTTTCATGCTTAGGATAAAAAGGATATTTCCCAAGATTTCATGAAGGTGAATATAGAAAATTGGGGGGGCATAGGGCATGTTATCCGGCAGGGCATGGAGAGATTATACGGAGAAGGGAAGGGATGATAACAAACCGGAAAAATGGCAAAATTTTAGCATTTTGGAAAAATCTGACTGGCAAAAAACTTGATACGTTGAATTTTCGCCGATACAGACGGCATAGACAGGATAGACTTTTTTATAATTGTTGGATGCGGTATCATATCAGAATATATGACGAAAACAGGAGGAAGGCATGGATTTTACGATGGCTGCCATTGATCTGGACGGGACGCTGCTGCATGATGATATGACGATATCCGGCTATACCCGGGACATAATAAAGAAAGCAGAGGAAAAAGGAGTGCGCATCGTGATTGCTACCGGGCGGATGTGGTCCTCGGCGCAGCCGTTGGCCCGGGAGCTGTCCTTGGGGGACGTGCCGGTTATTTGCTATACCGGTGCCTGGATTGTAATGTGCGAAAGCAAGACGATCCTTCTAAAGGAAGGGATTCCTCGCGAGACGGCGGAGAGGATCCTTATGCTGGCCAAACAGAATGAATGGCTGATTCAGGTATCCTACGAGGATACCCTGTATGGAGAGGCCCCTTTTGCAACGGAGGAAAAGTATCGAAAATACAGGACAGGGGAAACGGTGTATCTTGGGGAGGCGTTGTATCATCCAAGCTATGATCCGACCCGGATTATTTTTATAGATCCATCGCTGGAAAAACGGAAGCGGATACGAAAGAAAATCGAGCAAGAATTTGGGGATATTGTAGATGTAGTATTTCCGGGGGATGATTTTGTGGACGTACACAAAAAGAATATTTCTAAAGGATCTGCCTTGAAAATATTATGCCGATTCTGGAAGGCACGGCCGGAACAGATTGTTTCCTTTGGAAATACGGAAAATGATGTGCCCATGTTTCACGTGTCGGGTCTTTCCTATGCTGTGGCTAATGCCGATCCGGCGGCAAAAGAAGCTGCCGATCGGTTATGCCCGTCCAATAATGAAGACGGGGTAGCAAGGGTGCTGGAAGAATTATTTTTATAAAGAGGAACAGAAAAAAACAGCGGAGGAATGATGTCCGCTGTTTTTTTTCTGTGTTTATGCATGATTCATGAAAAACGCAAGTGTATCCTTTAGTCCGTCGTCCAGATTCATAGAGGGAGACCAGTCCAGAATGTCTTCCGCTTTCTTATTGGAGAGCACGGAGCGGTAAATATCGCCGGGACGTGGGTCGCCATGGGTAATAATGGAACGATCTTTTCCCCCGAGAATGGCCATTTTTTCTGCCAGCTCATTGAGTGTGGTTTCGCATCCGCTGCTTATGTTCAGGATGGACTCATCGCCCTTCTCCAGCGCAGCCAGATTAGCCGAGGCTATATCGTGCACAGAGATGAAGTCCCTAGTCTGAGTCCCGTCACCGAAAATAGTCAGTCCCTCATTTTGCGCAAGCGCTCTGGCAAATAGGTAAATCACACCGCCTTCCCCATGGGCGCCTTGCCGGGGACCGTATACATTGCTGTACCGGAGGACGGTGTAATGAAGGCCATAAAACTGGTGATACAAGGCCAGATAGCGCTCGGTCATCCATTTGGTGAGACCGTAGAAGGAACCCGGATCGGGGAGACTTGTCTCCTGGCAGGGAAGATCACTGGTGTCACCATAGACAGCGGCAGAGGAAGAAAAAATAATTTTTTTTGTGCCGGACATGCGGGCCGCTTCCAATATGGATAAAAGACCCATGATATTTTCATCGGCATCAAAAGCAGGTGCGGTAATAGATGCGGGAACCATGGTCTGAGCCGCTTCATGGTAGACCACATCAAAATGATTGTCCTTGAAGAGAGCAAGCATGTCCTCTCTTGCACGAATGTCTTTATTTATAAATTGAGCAGCTTTTGGGATGAACTCGGTGGTTCCGGTGGAAAGGTTATCCACAATCGTCACAGAATGTCCCCCTGCAAGCAGAAGCTCAGCGATGTGGGAGCCTATAAACCCCGCACCGCCGGTAATTAAAATATTCATTGTTACTCCTTTGTATCGAACAACCGAAGGCGGATAGTCATCTGCGTCTTTTTCGGGAACGGGTCACTAATTCCGGATCTGTCTGGAAGCGGTATCCTGCGCCCCACACAGTGGTAATAGCATCATAGGGGCGTCCGGCGGTGGCTTTTAATTTTTCCCGCAGCCGATTAATATGAACCGTTACGGTCGCCGATTCTCCGATAGGATCCAGACCCCACACGCTTTCAAAAAGCTGATCCTTAGAAAAAACCTCATTCGGGTGAGATGCTAAGAAAAAGAGAAGGTCAAATTCCTTTCCGGTGAGGGGAATCTGTTTTCCGTCAATTAAGGCCTGTCGTGCTTTTGGACGGATAACAAGGGAATCAATGACCATTCCCACCTCAGCGCGTCCCTTGGGGGAATCCTTTTGCAGCAGCCTTTCGTAGGAGGCAAGGTGAGCGCGGAGATGAGCGATCAAAACGGTTCCCGTAAAGGGAGGAACCATATAGTCATCCGCGCCAAGACCCAGCCCGCGCACGATATCCTCCTCAGAAGAACCGGTGGTGGCAAACATAATAGGCACGTTTACCCGATCCCGCAGCTTGCGGCACAGCGCAAAGCTGTCTTCATCGGGCACCTCACAGTTCAGGATGATCGCCTGTATAGATTTTTCGTCGATGAGCCTTAGCGCTGTCGCATTGTTTTCTGCGATGTAGAGAGTAAAACCGGCACCTTCCAGAAAATCACGCTCTCTGTCCGACAAAGGCCGATTGCTTTCAATCACGAGTACGTCGCTCATATAACACCCCTTTCGTTGGAAAACGTGGGCTTTATCTCATTTGCTCAAGAACCAATTCAACAGGACAGTGATCGCTGCCAAGAATATCCGGATGAATCGAGGCAGATCTGATATGCTCCTTCATGGTGCTGGAAACAAGAAAATAATCGATTCTCCAGCCGATGTTGCGCTCTCTTGCCTTCGCAAAGTAGCTCCACCAGGAATAAGCATCCTTTTCATCGGGGTGGAGATGACGGAAGGTATCTATAAACCCTGAGGCGAGAAGGCGGGTCATTTTTTCTCTCTCATCATCGGTGAAACCGGCATTCTTATGATTGCCGGCCGGATTGGCAATATCAATTTCCGCATGAGCCACGTTCAGATCACCGCACAGGACAACCGGTTTCTTTTTTGAAAGAGCTGCGAGAAATTTTCGGAAATCGTCCTCCCACTCCATGCGATAAGGAAGCCGTTCGAGCGCGCGCTTGCTGTTCGGCGTATAGCAGGTTACAAGATAATGATCCTGAAACTCAGCAGTAATGACACGGCCCTCCTGATCGTGGTCCTCAATTCCCATGCCAAAGGACACAGATAGCGGTTCTTTTTTCGTAAAAATAGCCGTCCCGCTGTAGCCTTTTTTTATGGCGCTGTTCCAATACTGCCGATAGCCGGGCAAAGAAAGCTCAATCTGATGGGGCTGGAGTTTTGTTTCCTGAAGGCAGAAGCAATCCGCATCAAGCTGATGAAAGACATCAAGAAAGCCTTTTTTTATACAGGCCCGAAGCCCGTTTACATTCCAAGAAATATATTTCAGTTGGGTCATAGCGGCTCCTTATTTGTGAAAGAATTGTTTATTGCTCTTTCATTATACACTTTTTAACTGCGTTGCACAGAGAATCCGTTAGCTTTCATTTATAAATTTACGTTAAATTACATAAAGCTTTATGAAATTGCATTCTAAAATGTTAGACATTGAAAGGAAGGAGCCTTGTGATATAATTTTTCTGACGGTAACAAGCTGGAATTTTTAGGGAGGGCATCCGATGAAAAAAATAGTAATTACAGTGATTGGCGCAGATCGGGTTGGGATTGTAGCCGGCGTGGCAAAAGAATTGGAAAATTTGAATATCAATATTCTTGATATTTCTCAGACGATTCTTGACGGAATATTCGATATGGTTCTGATCTGCGATATGGAGGAAGCAAAGGGGAATCTGGCATCGGTGCAGGATGTTTTCGATCGTCTTGGCAAGACGCTGGGGGTGGATGTGCGTGTACAGCTGGCAGATATTTTTTATGCAATGCACCGCATATAGGAGGACGGCATGCTGGATATAGAAGAAATCCTTTCCACGGAGCGCATGTTTGATCAGAATAAACTGGACGTGAGAACGGTCACGATGGGCATCTCACTTTTGTCCTGCGTTTCTGATAATGAAAAGACGCTTCTGAAAAATATATATGACAAGATTTGTCGTAAAGCGGAACATTTAACGCAGGCAACCCATGATATTTCCAGGGAATATGGCGTGCCTATCGTCAACCGCCGCATTTCTGTCACACCTATCGCTCTTGTGGCCGCAGGGATTTCCTCGCCGGACTATGTACCGATTGCAGAGACGCTTCAGAAAGCGGCTGACGCGGTGGGCGTTGATATACTGGGCGGATTTTCTGCGCTGGTGGACCGGGGAATGACAGAGTCGGATAAAAAATTGATTCACTCTATTCCTGAAGCGCTGGCTGTCACAAAAAGCGTGTGCAGCTCTGTGGCGATAGGATCAACTAAGGCAGGCATCAATATGGACGCTGTCCGTGAAATGGGGCAGGTTGTAAAGGAAACGGCGGAGCTCACAAGGGATGCGGATGCCTACGGTTGTACGAAGCTGGTCGAGTTTTGCAATGCGGTCGAGGATAATCCGTTTATGGCCGGCGCCTTTCATGGGGTGACTCTGGGGGATACGGCTATTCATGTAGGAGTGTCCGGCCCGGGCGTTGTGAAGCGGGCCTTGGAGGATGCAAAGGGCGCGCCTTTTCAAGAGGTGGCGAGGATTATAAAAAATACAGCCTTCATGATTACCCGGCTGGGGCAAATGGTTGCGCAGGCTGCAACGGAGCGGTTGGGAGCTCCGTTTGGCATCATTGATTTGTCTCTGGCGCCCACTTCGGCAGTGGGAGACAGCGTAGCAGAAGTGCTGGAGGAGATGGGACTGGAAAGCTGCGGCGGGCCTGGGACGACAGCAGCGCTGGCGCTTTTGAATGATGCGGTGAAAAAAGGCGGGCTCATGGCATCCTCAAGCGTAGGCGGACTGTCCGGCGCCTTTATTCCTGTGTCGGAGGATTTGGGAATGATCCAGGCAGCCGGCAGAGGAAGCCTGACACTGGAAAAGCTGGAGGCCATGACCTGCGTGTGTTCTGTGGGTCTTGATATGATTGCTATCCCCGGAGACACAAGTGCAGAAACAATTTCTGCCATTCTGGCTGATGAAGCGGCCATCGGGATGATTAATAACAAAACAACGGCGACCCGCCTGATTCCCGCACCGGGTAAAAAACCGGGAGATATGGTTAATTTTGGGGGTCTTATGGGATATGCGCCGGTGATGCCGGTCAGCCGCTTCAAAGCGGATGCGTTTGTTCGTCGGGGAGGACGTATTCCCGCGCCGCTCCGGTCATTGACGAACTGATATTTTCCGCCTAAAGCGTATCCGCTAGGCGAAGCAGCGAAAATGAATACAATGGAAGAAGCAAGAAGACGAGTCGAAGCATATCAGGGAAATGATGTGGACAAGGCAGGCAATCCGTATAGGGAGCACCTTTTGCGGGTATCTGCCAGAGGGACTACCGAAGAGGAAAGGCTTACCGGCCTGCTTCATGATCTGCCGGAGGATCACGGAGATGATATTACGGAGGCCGAGCTTCGCAGACGATTTGGAGATCGTATCACCGATGCGCTTGTGGCCTTAACCTTTCAGAAGGACTGTGAATCCAGGGAGGAGTATCTCCGGAGGGTTGCAGCAAATCGGCTGGCGCTTGCGGTCAAATGGAATGATTTGTCCGACAATTCTGATCCTGATCGTTTGTCAAAAATCGCAGACCGCAGGATTCGAGAAAAACTTGCTGAAAAATATACACGGGATAAAGAGTTTTTGCGGCAGCTGGCTTTGAATGAGGCTGCTAAGCTATGATTTTTATAGAAATGGTTTACATAGTATGACGATTCGATATGAACTGCTCGCAGAGGATGAGCATACAGGAGCCCGGGCCGGACTTCTACACACGCCGCACGGCACATTCACGACACCCATGTTTATGCCTGTGGGCACGCAGGCGACGGTAAAAACGCTGACACCGGAGGAATTATCAGATATGGGAGCCCAAATTATTCTTGGGAATACGTATCATCTGTTTCTTCGGCCCGGGACAGAGCTCATAAAAGAAGCTGGCGGTCTTCATGATTTTATGAATTGGCACCGGGGCATTTTGACGGACAGCGGCGGATTTCAGGTCTTTAGCCTCGGGAGCATGCGCAAGATTACGGAAGAGGGAGTGCATTTCCGTTCATTTCTCGATGGCTCTCGACAATTTTTGTCGCCGGAGGTATCGATTAAGGCGCAGGAGGATCTGGGAAGCGATGTTGCCATGGCCTTTGATGAGTGTATCCCTTATCCGGCAGGGTATTCCTATGCAGAGCAGTCGACGGCGCGAACCACAAGATGGGCCGAGCGCTGTTTGCAGTCTCATACGAGAGAGGATCAAGGGCTTTTCGGCATTATTCAGGGGGGAATGTATAAAGATCTTCGGCAGAAAAGTGCGGAAGAAATCTGTGCAATGCCTTTTGACGGGATCGCAGTGGGAGGTCTTTCTGTAGGAGAGCCGCATGATCTGATGTATGACATTCTGGAGCATACGACCCAATTTATCCCGAAAGAGAAAGCGCGATATCTTATGGGCGTGGGGACACCGGATTGCCTGGTGGAGGGCGTTGCCCGGGGAATCGATATGTTTGACTGCGTTTTTCCGACAAGAGTGGCAAGAAATGGGATGGCCATGGTTCATACAGGCCGGATGAACATGAAAAACAAAAAATACGAGCATGATTTTCATCCGCTTGAGGAGGGCTGCGGCTGCTATACCTGCAAGCACTTCACGAGGGCCTATATCCGTCATCTTTATAAATCGGAAGAGCTGCTGGCATTCCGGCTCGTAACCATTCACAACTTATATTTCCTGCTCCAGTTTATGCGGGATATGCGGCAAGCAATTCTTGAACACCGATTTACTGAATTCAGGGAAGCCTTTCACCGCTCTTACGTAAGGAACGAAGACCATCAGCAGCGGGCAAATACGGAAGGGCAAGCGCAGGATAGAGACATTCTAAAATCACTGTGATAGAATGGGAGCATATATCATTGGAGGTGAGTAGTTTGGAAATAGGGAATTTAACTGGAATACTTGGCATGGTGTGGCCGTTTCTGATACTGATCGGTATTTTTTACTTTTTCATGTATCGTCCGCAGAAGAAGATGCAGCTTGAGCGGGGACGGTTCCTTATGTCTCTGAAAAAAGGGGACAAGGTTGTCACATCGGGCGGAATGCATGGCATCATTAAGGTTCTTCGTGATTCGTATGTGGAACTGGAAATCGCACCTAAGGTCATTGTTCGCGTTGATAAAGCAGCCATTCATCATGGAAATGTAAAGCTTATGGACGCGGAAGACGCTAAAAAAGCTGGCGCCGCAATGGTGGGGGCTAAGGCCATGAAAGAACCGGAAGCGAAGAAAGCGGAAGAAAAGCCTGCGGATACCGAAATCGTGGAAGAGGTCATTGAGGTGGACGACCCGTCTGAGGAAGGAACCGAGGTTGTGGAAGAGGTTGTCGAAGTGGACGACAATGACGAAAATGTTTCCGCTACAGAGGAAAAGAAGTAATGGACACAAGTTCTTCTGCGCATATGCGTAAGAAGGAGCTTCGAGAAAAGATGCTCGCCCTCAGGCGGGCTCTTTCTGCTAGCATGATAAAAACAATGGCAGTCCCGTTATGCGACAGGATTTGTTCCATGCCGGAATATAGAAAGGCCCGGCGCATCATGGCATTTCTTTCCATGCCGGGAGAGGCTGATCTGGATCGATGGATACAGCGGGCCTTGACGGATGGTAAAGAAATATATATTCCTATGTGTCTTCCGGAACGTCAAATGGAAGCAGGGCGCCTCAAGTCGCTGGAAGATGTAACAGAAGGAGCTTTTGGGCTCAGAGCGCTGCCGGAGGGATATGATGTAATTTCACCGGAAAGCATCGACCTTGTCCTGATACCGGCCGTCGCTTGCGGCCGAGATGGCAGCCGGTTAGGTATGGGTGCCGGGTATTATGACAGATTTTTGCCGAAGGTAGATTACATACGGCGGATAGCCTGTGTCTGGGATTTTCAAGTTGTAGATTCGGTGCCCCATGAGGATTTGGATCAGCCGGTGGCAGCCGTTGTGACAGAAAAAAGACTGATCCCCACGAGTAGGAGCTGAAATGTTGGAGAAAAAAAGAGCAAGCGCGACGCGTACAGGTGCACTCATTCGATTTTTTGCGGTTATAGCAGTGATTATCGGAGGCTTTATTGTATCCGTAGGCTGGCTTGCCGGCGGTATCCGGCAGGGACTTGACCTTCAGGGCGGCACTCACATTGTTATGCAGGCGGAGGATACGCCGCAAAATAAAGTGACTCCGGAGGCTATCAATCAGGTCATCAATATCATGCAGAAACGCGTGAATGAAATGGGGCTCACGGAACCGATTATTCAGAGGGAGGGCGGCAATCGCATTATTATTGAGCTCCCCGGCGAAAAGGATCCCAAGAAGGCGATTGAGACCATCGGAAAGACTGCAGTTCTTGAATTTAAGGACGAAGAGGGGAATGTCCGTCTTACCGGCGAGGATTTAAAGGATGCCCGGGAGCAGGTGGGCCAGACAAAGCAGCCATTGGTCGGGCTTGAATTTTCACCGAATGGCGGCGATAAATTTGCGCAGCTGACGGCAGCCAATATCGGCCGGCATATCGGGATTTATTTGGACGGCGAGCTTCTGACAAATCCTGTGGTGAATGAAGCGATTACCGGTGGTAAAGCTGTCATTACCGGTCAGCGCACGCTGGAGGAGGCAAAGGATCTTGCTATCCTCCTCAGAAGCGGCGCACTTCCGGTCAAGGTATCGGTTCTTGAGGTTCGAACCGTTGGACCCTCCCTCGGGCAGGATGCGAAGGATAAATCGGTGACGGCCTTCACGATCGGATTGTCGCTGGTGGTTATTTTCATGCTGGTGGTGTATCGTGCCGCGGGCTTTGTGGCAGATACGGCGCTTCTGGTTTATGTGCTTATTCTTCTGGGAATTTTGAATCTGCTTCATGCCACGCTCACATTGCCAAGTATCGCCGGTATTATTCTTTCAATCGGTATGGCGGTGGACGCAAACGTTCTTATTTTCGAGCGGTTTAAGGAAGAAATTGCGGCTGGGAAATTGCTGAGGCTGGCAGTGCAGTCCGGATTTAAGCGGGCATTTATAACCATTTTTGACGCTAATATGACGGTAATTATCACATCCTGCATTTTGTTCTTCTTAGGGAGCAATACGGTTAAAGGGTTCGCCTTCTCGCTGGGGCTTGGCGTGGCAGTTTCCATGTTTACCGCTATCACCGTGAGCCGTACCTTGCTGATGCTTCTTATTGATGCGAATTGGATTCATAACCCCTGGTGGTTTGGTGGCAAGAAAGGAGCGTGATGATCGATGCTGAGTCATTTTGATATTGTGGGAAAGCGTAAAATCTGGTTTTCTTTTTCCGGGCTTCTGGTCATCCTCTCCATGGTTGCCATGTTCATGTTTCATTTCAACTTGGGAATTGATTTTACAGGCGGCACCATCCTTAATCTGGCATTTCAGAAGGATGTAACCGTAGAGGAGATCCGAAATTCCCTTAGAGGTGACGGTCTGGAAACGGCAGTGATCCAGCTTTCCGGCGAAACGCATCAGGAGTCGGGGCGGGAGGTTATCATCCGTACCCGGAATTTATCCTCTGAGGAAGCGCAAAACGTGGTTACTCATGTCAGCGATGCCGTCGGACAGGCGGAAGTAAAAAAGATTGAATCGGTGGGAGCAGTCATCGGCTCTGAAGTGGCAGAAAACACATTACTCAATGTGCTGATTTCTTTTGCGGCTATGGTGCTGTATATGACTATCCGCTTTGAGCATAGAATTGCTTTTTCTGCGATTTTCGCCATCATGCATGATATTATTATTGTGCTGGGGGTATTCGCATTTTTCCAAAAAGAAGTGGATGCGTCCTTCCTTGCGGCTATTCTGACGGTGCTCGGATATTCCATGAACGAGTCGGTCGTCGTATTTGACCGGATTCGTGAAAATATCAGAACTCACAAAAGGACGGACAGCTTTGCAAAATTGGCCAATGACTCCATTCACCAGACCATTCGTCGCTCTATGTACACTTTGGTGACGACATTGTTCTGCGTGGCATCGCTGTATTTCTTTGGAGGAGACACGACCCGCAATTTTGCTTTGGTCATGCTGGTCGGGTTTATTTCCGGAGCTTATTCGTCGGTGTGCGTAGCTACCTCGCTCTGGGTATCTTGGCATGAGCGGGGCCGCAGTGAGAGAAATGCGGCAAGGCTTCAGGCGCATAAAAAGGAAAAGGAGAAATCCCTGGGCATTTCTAAGATGGCAGCGGAGGCATAAGAAATCAAAGGCGGCTCCCATAGGCGGGCTGCTTTTTTGATGCAGCAGGGCTGGCTTTCTCTTGCGATATTCAGAGTGAACCTTTATACTGATAGAGCATGTGTGTTTTGTCCGCAAGGCTGATACAGTTTCATTGCGGTACAAATCAGATTGAATAAGGAGATGGACGTTTTGGATTTTGCTACAGCGCTTATAAGCTTTCTGAATATCGGCCTGTTCAGTGCGATTGTATCCCGCTTCACAGGAGCCAATATAGCGATGATTGTTTTTTGTGCCATTCTCTATGTGGGAGGAAAACCGCTGGAGACCATTGGCATGATGATAACCTATCTGCTTTTTACAAGGTTGACAATTTATACGCAGAATCAAAAAATCAATTTTAAAAGGATGAACGTATTTACCGGATGGAGGATCATTCCGCCGGTTGTGCTGATTGTTCTGTTTTTGTTTATTTACCCCTTCGTATCGCTGGCTGTTTTTTTCCTGTTCTTCATGCTGGAGATTCTTTCCGGAATGCGTAAAACCATGCTTCCCGAAAGGAAGATGACCAATGGGGAGCTCCTTCCGTATATCGTTTCTGGCAGTGTAGTCCTTACAATCGGCATGATTCTGGCAGCTTTTATTCCGGAGTCAATCTATTATATCGCTGGCGGAGCGGTGATTCTTATCATATGCGCTTTCTTCTGGTGGCTCGGGAATGATCGGGACCGGCTCCAAACGGTATGGGATCGGGTCGTTATTGCCTCCTTTTTCCCGGTCGGTCTTTTTGGATTTGATCTGGCAGACTGGCTGGCAGATATGAAACGTAACGTAAACCGGACCCATATTACCTATAACCTTCCCTTTGTGTTCCTGCCCGTATTCTTCGTCGGATTCATCATGGCTCACCTTCTTTTTGGCATCTTCTCTCTGGGCGGCATGGTGATTACCCTATTTACCGCCATCGGCATGCGTCTTTTCGGATATTACGAAATGTCGGGGCGGGGAAGAACGAACCTGGTGGCTCTGGCGGTCACTGCTTTTGCGGCATTGATGCTTTTCCTTACAGCGCCTGAGCCGACAGGAGCTTCGCAGGCGATTGATGCATTCCTGCCGCAGGAGTATTATGGATTCAAAGGGATATTCTCGCTGCTTTGATTGAATGAACATGGCCAGCCACAGAGCTGGCTTTTTTAGTGGCAGTGATTCCATTGTTCATGTATGGTAAAACTGTTAAAATGGGATACAGAATCGAAATAGCTGTTTTTCTGGCAGGCAAGCGGATGAAGGAGGGAAGAGGAATGGATGATTTTATAGTTGTGGATTGCCAATATGATTTCATTGATGGGACAATGGCTTGCAAGGGCGGCCATGAAGCGGTCAGTGGCTGTATTCAGTTTATGGAGACTCATGATGTGCGGGTCTGCTATACAGCGGACTGGCATACGCGGTCCAACAAATCATTTGCTGATAACGGCGGGATTTGGCCGGTTCATTGTGTAGAGGGAACAAAGGGGGCTTCTCTGGATGATGCGTTTTATTCCGTGAAAAAGAAGGAGAGCCGCCCTGGCCCGCGTACTATTTTCCGCAAGGGCCAAAACGATGATATAGAGGAATATTCCGGCTTCTATGGGTATACTGATGATGGAAAGCGTCTCTGTGATCTGGTATCAGGCCATGTTTATGTGGGCGGTATCGCTACTGAATACTGTGTAAAGGAAACGGTTCGCGCTCTGCTGAAGGGAGGACATACGGTGACACTCCTTCTGGACGGGATTGCCGGCGTAAATGAAGAGGATGCCAAAGCGGCTCTGCAGGAGATGAAAGACTGGGGCGTCCAGTTCCTTTCTGAAAAGGATAGGTAATGCGCAAAGAAAGGGTTGGAGATATTGGCGAATTCAAACTGATTGAAAAGCTGAATCATGACTTTATTCGGCAGCCGGGCCGCGTGGTCCTGGGAAGCGGCGATGACGGCGCGGTTTATAAAGCAAGGAGCGGCTGCGATCAGGTGATTTCTGTGGATACCATGGTGGAGGGGGTTCATTTTCTTTCATCAACTATGGGGCCGGAGGATGTGGGATATAAGCTGGCTGCTTCCACGATCAGCGATATGGCTGCCATGGGAGCTGTGCCAGAAAATCTTATGATTTCCTGCGCTTTGCCGAAGGATTTGCCGGAGGAATGGATTTGCCGCTGCTATGATGGGATACGACTGTGCTGCCAAGCGGTGAATGTAAATATTCTTGGCGGAGATACCGCCAGATCTCCTTCAGGGATTGTGCTTACCGGGGTTGTTACGGGAACGGTGCCCTTTGGTAAGGCGGTTTCCAGAGGCGGCGCGAAGCCGGGAGACCTTGTCTTTGTTACGGGAACCGTGGGTGATTCCGGCGCCGGACTGGACGTGATACGGAGTAAAAAAGAAAATGATTTTCCCAAGCTTGCAAAAAAGCATAGACGGCCGCTGCCCCGGGTGTCATGGGGAGAGCAGCTTCGGGAGATAGGGGCGCACAGCTTGAATGATATTTCCGACGGACTTTCCAGTGAGCTGTTCGAGATCGCCAAGGCAAGCGGCGTTGATATGGTAATCGATGAAATGGCCATTCCCCTGTCGCGTGAGCTTTGTCGGTGGGCCAAAACGAAGGAAGGGGCTTGGTCCTATGCGTTGTCCGGTGGGGAAGATTACGAGCTGGCAGGGACCATGGCTCTTGCCTCTTTTGCCGCATTGCCATCGGATATGCCCATCACCGCTATCGGGCGGGTAACAGGCAAGGGAGAGGGAAGCGTGTATATAACCAACGGGGATCAAAAACGAAAGCTTCTGCCCGGCGGGTATGATCATTTTAGTTAATAACGGAGGTTTCCTATGTATACATTGGTAGTAGTGCGGCACGGACAGAGTGAATGGAACCGATTAAATTTATTCTGCGGCTGGACCGACGTGGACCTTACGCAGACCGGATATGAAGAAGCCAAGAGTGCCGGACGGCTGCTGAGGGAAGGCGGGTATAGTTTTGATGCCTGTTATACGTCAGTGCTGAAGCGGGCCATTCATACCGCATATACGATTTTAGATGGAATGGATCTGACATGGATTCCCGTTATTAAGGACTACCATTTGAATGAACGGCATTATGGCGCTCTTCAGGGCTTGAACAAGGCGGAGACAGCCGCTAAATATGGAGAAGAGCAGGTGCATTTATGGAGACGCTCCTACGATGTTCCGCCGCCGGCCTTAGATACGAAGGATCCAAGAAATCCTGAAAATCAGGCGCCGTATCGGAAAATGCTTGGGAAAGTCACGCTTCCGCTTACAGAATGCTTGAAGGATACTGTGCGGAGGGTGGCTCCCTATTTTGACAGCGTGATCCGCCCGCGCATTGAACAGGGAGACAATATATTGATTGCGGCTCATGGCAATTCTATACGAGCCCTTAGAAAGCATTTGGAAGGGATCAGCGATGATGAGATTGCCGGTATGAATATTCCTACCGGCGTGCCGCTCGTGTATCATTTGAATCCTGATTTTACGGTACACGATGTGGTATACCTGGGGGACCAGGAGGCAATTCAAGCAAAGATCAATGCTGTAAAAAATCAGTCGAAGGCATAAAGCCTTTCAAGAAAACAAGCATGGCAAGGAGTTCAAAACGGCAGGAACAGTGACAAAGCAATTCAAAAAAGAATATAAGCTGCAGGCAGGGGAGGATACGGTTCTTCTTCTGGAGGGCGGGGCTATGCGGGGGATTTTCACCGCCGGCGTGCTGGACGCGTTCATGGAGAAGGGACTTTACTTTCCCCGTATGATCGCAATTTCTGTGGGAACTCTTCTGGGTGTGTGCTACATGACGGGACAGAAGGAGAGAATTCTCCGGGTAAATATAAAGTTTGTCAAAGACCGCCGATATATGGGGCTGCATCATCTTCTTCGAGACGGCAGTTATTTCAATTTCCGCTTTATGTTTGGTGACATAGCCCATACGCTGGAGCCCTTTGATTATGAGGGCTTCGCAGAGGCAAAGGAAGAAATCTTTGCCATTGCCACGGCCTGTAGGAATGGAAGGCCGGTATATTTTTCCAATAAGGATTACGATATCGACACATTCATGAAAATCTGTGAGGCAAGCTGTTCGATTCCACTCTTCTCAAAACCGGTGAAGCTTAAGGAGGAGTCTTATGTGGACGGCGGGGTGGGAATGCCGCTTTGCCCCCTGCCTTGTGAAATTCCTTTTCCCCACGAGAAACTTATTTACATTCTTACCCGGGACGTGTCGTATCGAAAGAAACCGGTTCCTCGCGCCTTCCGGAGCATGATGCGGGCAATTTACGGAAGAAAATTTCCTGCTGTTGCAGAAGAGATATGCACCGTGCCGGAACGGTACAATGAGCGCATGGAGCAGCTGAGTAAGCTTGAAAAAGAAGGGCGAGTTTTTATTATTCGGCCGATGAAGCCGACGGAAGTACCCTGGACGGAAAGCAACCCTCATAAGCTGATGCGCCTTTACGGGGAAGGATATCATCTCGGCATGAAACATTTTGAAGAGCTCATGAGGTGGCTTCATGGGGAAAATTGAGATACTATCCAGCGATGAAAAACAAACCATGGCATTGGGAGAGTTTTTTGGCTCCCATGCGGTGAATGATTTGTTTATTGCTCTTACCGGGGATCTGGGAGCGGGTAAAACGCATTTTGTGCAGGGACTTGCCAAGGGAATGGGAATCGGTGGCATCGTGCAAAGCCCGACCTTCACGATTATGAATTATTATGACGGCGCTCTGCCGCTGAAGCATTTTGATTTTTACCGCCTGTCTGATGAAGAGGAATTATATGGGATCGGATGGGACGAATATAGCGCCGGCGGCGTGACGGTGGTGGAATGGGCAGAGAAATTTCCAAGGCTCATCCCAAGCGAAGCCATCCGGCTACAGATTTCCGTGATAGATATGACCCGTCGCGCAATTACCGTAAGCTGGAGTGACAGGGCGCCGGTTGCTTTTGTAAAGGAGATAAGAGAATATGCTTCTCGCCATTGATACATCGACCCTCGTTTTAAGCTGTGCTCTGGCGGAGGAGGATCGGCTGATAGCAGAGTGGACGACGCAAAAAAAGCTGACCCATTCTGAGCAGCTGATCCCGCAGATGGAGCAGATGCTTTCTTTTGCGGGAGTGGATAAAAAAGAAATCACAGCGATTGCCGTATCAAAGGGTCCCGGCTCCTTCACGGGGCTTCGCATTGGTCTTGCCACGGCGAAAATGTGCGCCGCCATCTGGAAAATTCCCTTGGTGGGAGTCAGCACCCTGGAGGCTCTCGCTTGGAATATGAAGGGAGCCCAAGCGTTTATTCTTCCGCTGGAGGATGCGCAGCGGGGAAATGTGTATACAGCGCTGTACGGCTCATTCGAGCATATATGGGAGGAGCTGCCTAAAAGCGTGCTCCCCATCGATACAGTGATCCAAGAGGTGGTGCGTCACGGGGGACCGGTTATCGCGGTTGGCGAAAGTGCGGATGTGTATAAAGAAAAGCTCCTTGACGGGGGAATTTATCTTGCGCCGGCTCATAACCGGTGCTGCCGGGGCGGGAGCGTGGCTATGGCAGCGATGCAGATGCTGCGGGAAGGGCGGCGGGATGATCCGTTGACGCTGATTCCCGATTATATTCGCAGAAGCGAGGCGGAAGTGCTATGGGAGAAACGGCACCCGGAAGGATAAGTATCCGGCGGGCTGCCCGAGAGGATGCATCTGCCATATACAGGATCAGTGAGGCTTCTTTTACTGACAGCTGGCGCGAAGAAACGATTCTTGAGGATCTTCTGAAGGATCACAGCCTGTATCTGGTTTGTCTCAGGGAAGACCGTATTGTCGGATATGCCTGTTACTGGTTTGTGCTTGATGAGGCGCAGCTCGTGAATGTGGCGGTACTGCCAGAAAACAGGAAGCAGGGACTGGCAAAAAAACTTCTGGAGGAAGGGCTTGCAGAGGCTCGGAAACGGCATATGAAAACCATGTTCCTTGAAGTACGCGCAGGCAATCTTCCGGCGCAGGCACTTTACAGAAAATATGGGTTTTCCGTGATTACTCTGCGGAAAGCCGTATATGAAATGCCCCGGGAAGACGGATATATCATGAAAAAATCATTATAAGAAGCTTTGAATCATAGAAAACCGGCGCATATTTCGAGGCCGGGCAGGAGACTACATGAAAATTCTTGCATTTGAGACGAGCTGTGATGAAACATCCTGCGCTGTTATTGAAGACGGGCGCCGTATTTTGTCCGATGTTATTTCATCACAGGTTCCTATTCATAAAAAATTCGGCGGCGTCGTGCCTGAAATTGCATCGCGCCATCACATTGAAGATGTGCTTCCGGTAGCGCTGGAAGCCCTGGAGGAGGCCGGGGGCACGTGGGAGGATGTGGATGCTATCGCAGTCACCGAAGGTCCGGGGCTAGTAGGTGCACTTCTTGTGGGTGTGGCAGCAGCCAAGGCGGCGGCATGGTCTCTGGAAAAACCGCTTATTGCGGTGAATCATATGGAGGGCCATATTTTTGCCAATCTGCTTCAATATCCGGATCTGGAGCCGCCGTTTTTATCTTTGGTTGTATCCGGCGGGCATACGATGCTGGTGGTTATAGAGGATTACAATACCTTCAAGCTTCTGGGGCAGACCCGGGACGACGCGGCGGGAGAGGCCTTTGATAAAATTGCCCGGGTGATGGGATACCCTTATCCGGGAGGCCCTCACATTGACCGGCTCGCAAAGGAGGGCAATCCGCAGGCGATCGCATTTCCTCAGGGACTTGTCCATGACAAGGGCTTTGATTTTTCCTTCAGCGGTTTGAAATCAGCGGTCATCAATTACTTAAATACGGCTCGCATGAAAAAAGAAACTATTTCTCCTTCGGACGTGGCGGCGTCATTTCAGAAAGCTGTTGTAGATGTGCTGGTAGAAAAAACAATGCGGGCCCTCGATATGACAGGACTTGCCACGGTGGCTCTTGCCGGCGGTGTTGCCGCTAACAGCGGTCTTCGGGAGGCATTGGGGAGGGCCTGCGAAAAAAGAAAGGTGCGCATGTGTCGGCCGGATCCTGTATTATGTACTGACAACGGGGCTATGATCGGGTGCCGGGCGTATTACATGGCAAAGGCGGGCGATTTTGCGCCGATGACGTTGAATGCGGATCCCCGGCTTCCTTTTAAGGCAGATCCGTTTCAGTTGCTGTGAAATCGGTCGCGGATAGAAAAGGACTGAAGTTTTATGCAGACAAGAGGACTTGAAATGAGCCGCCTATACTCGCTGGCGGCAGACACAACGAATCTGACGGACGTGCAGGCAAAAATCCTGGATCATTTGCAGGGCGCGCTGCCCTTTGCGTCTGAAATAGCAAAGAGCCAAGCGTATATCATTGCCCGCGGAAGAAGTTCCTCTGTTGCTATCGTGCTCCGGGCTGTAAAACCGTCATACCTGAAAGGAGCTCTTGTTTTCCGTGAGGGTGAGGCTGTTTTAGGCGAAGAATTTCCTTTTGTGGAAAATGTTTTTATTACGAGGGCCAAAGTAGTGGGGCAGAAAATGCTTGACTCGGGTAGACAGGTCGTAGTCAGTGCATATCCGATTGCAGATAATGCGGGAGTTCCCTTTGCGGCGCTTGCATTTCTCTCTTTTTCCACAAAGCAGCAGCAGGTTCTTACCGATACTGCGCATCTTTTGGTGCAGGTGCCTTTGGAAGGCGAACAATATTACTCCATACGGCCCCAGGACGGAGTGATCATACTGGATGCATCAGGGCGTATCATGTATGCCAATGACATGGCAGATGATCTGTACTTTGTTTTGGACAAAGAGGCTGCCGACCTTAAGGATATCTCCGGACATGCCATTATACGGATCCCGTTGGTAGACGCCGTGATGAAAAGCGGTCAGCCTGCTTACGGCGATCGCGTGACAGATCGTATAACTTTGGCAGCGTGGGCGCTTCCCGTTATCAGTGGGGGAAAAACGGTCAGGGTGATTCTTGTCATTACGGATGTGACAGATGTACGGGAAAAGGAACGGCAGATTCTTGTCAAGGAATCGGTGATAAAAGAAATTCATCACCGTGTAAAAAACAGTTTAAATACTGTGGCGGGTATGCTCCGAATGCAATCCCGCCGAACATCTGATGAGGATACGCGGCAGGCGCTGAAGAAAGCGGTCAATCGTATTATGGGCATTTCACAGATCCACGACATGCTGGCCAGCCAGAGCGGGGACGAAGTGGATCTGGACATTCTTTTGGATCGTCTGTGCCGTCTTTCGGTAGACAGTCTTTCCTCCTGTCCGGTGGAAATAAAGAGAAAAAGAAATGCGGCACCGCTGGTTATTCCCTCTGAAACGGCGGTATCTCTTTCCATCGCAGCCAATGAGCTGATTCATAATGCCATTAGCCACGGGTTTCGCGGCCGCCCATCGGGGACACTTCTGGCGGAAGCAAAAAGAAAAGGGGATATGCTAGAAATTCTTATCCGAAACGACGGGAATAGGCTTCCTGATGGCTTTAGCGCCAGCGACTGGGATCTGGGGCTGCAAATCGTGAAAAATGTCGTCGAAATTGAACTTAAAGGGAATTTTCATATGGAAGGCAAAGGCGGTATTGTGAGCGCCCGTATACAATGCCCCTTGGCAGATAAGGGAGTATAGCATGGCAGGGGATTTGTATCGCATTGTTATTGCAGATGATGAAGTCCTAGCCTGTATGGACTTGAAGGAAATGCTGGAAGAAGACGGTCATGAAGTGGCAGGAATGGCTTCGGACGGCGTGGAGGCACTGGAGCTTGTAAAAGCGCTCAAACCGGACTTGGCCATATTGGATGTGAAAATGCCCCGTCTGGACGGACTGCAGGCGGCCAGAATGATTGCTCACGATGATCTGGCACCGGTGGTGCTTCTGACCGCCTTTGGGGACGAGGATATAATTGACAAAGCGAAACGATCCGGGGTTTTTGGATATGTCATGAAACCTGCAGACGAACGGGCGTTATTTCCCGCGATGCAAATCGCGGTATCCCAGTTCAGAGCTAAAATGAACTTAACCCATCACATAAAAACACTGGAACAGCAGATCGCCGCAAAAAAAATTGTGGATCGAGCAAAGGGTCTCCTTCAGGATCACTATGGCATATCAGAAAGCGAAGCGTACAGAAAAATGCAGCAAACAAGCATGAAAAGGGGCATTTCCCTTTCTGAGGTGGCGCAGAAAGTAATTAAGGAGATTTTGAGCCGAAAAAATAAAGAGTCTAAATAATATCTGGCTTAAAAAGCAGGTATCAGCGAAACTTGATTATAAGGTCCGTATGCTTTTTGAACAGGGGCACTTGTTCTGGTATAGAAATGGAGGAATCGCGATGAAATACAAATTTCTTGGGCATGCTTGTTTTGTAATTGACACGGGAAGCAAAAAATTGATTTTTGATCCCTTCCTTAGCGGCAATGATAAGGCCTCGACGGCACCGGATAAGGTGCATGCGGACTATATCCTTTTATCCCATGCCCACAGCGATCATTTTGGCGATGCCGTATCGATTGCCCGCATGACAGGCGCCACCGTCGTAGCTATACCGGAAGTCATCACGCTGTTTCCCGAGGCGGTGGTGAATTTCCAGCCTATGAATTTGGGCGGCTGCTATGAAGCGGATTTTGGGACGATCAAAATGGTGCAGGCCTTTCACAGCTGCGGCGCGCCGGGAGGTATTCCCTGCGGATTTATTGTTACCTTCAAAAACGGACTCACGGTGTATTATTCCGGGGATACCGCGCTCTTTGGCGACATGAAATTATTTGGGGAGCTGTTTGATATCGACTATGCGATACTGCCCATCGGGGACAACTACACCATGGGGCCCTCTGATGCGCTTCTGGCGGCGAAATTTTTGAAAGCCAAGCATGTCATACCGCTTCATTACGACACATGGCCGGTTATTGTGCAAAATCCTGAGAAATTTAAAGAAGCCGCAGAAAAAGAAAATATCGATGTTATCATCGTAAAGCCCGGCGAAGAAATCGAGCTGTAAATATCCGCAAAATAAAAAGCCAAAGCCGACTTTTATCATCGGCTTTGGCTTTTTTGCATGCAAACACAGGAACATCTATCCCAATGTCTTCGTAATCCCAGCGTGATGAATCAGGCGCTGCGCACTGGCTTCGTTGTGAAAAATATCACGTAAAGCTGCTCAATCTTGTCGTCAAGTCACGTGATGATGCTGAC
>JAXFOE010000022.1:0-33923 GCA_034180505.1 Dialister sp. | reverse complement strand
AGAAGCGTCACCAGCTCCGGCGTAAAAACCACATCGTCCTCTACAATCATGAGGTAAGGGATATCCTCATCTATCATGTATTGGTATAGCTGGAGATGACTCAAGGCGCAGCCGATTTCGCCGGGCTTTAAAATGTCCGGCTCAATCACGGCGAGGCGCCGCTCCTTCGCAGACAGAGCGCTGCCTCGGACACCGTAGAAAAAATCAGGGGAGGTACTTATCTTTTCAAATTCCCTCCGCATATGGTTCTGTCGCTCTGTTTCTCCCTCCAGCGTGAGAATTTTGATCCTCATCTAAGGCGATTCCTTTCTATACCATGGTCGAACGTAGAAATGCAATTGAAAACTGTTTATTTCTTTCTTATTATACAAAATTTGATTGAATAAGAAAACGAACGTACATACATATTTTGAGACTGATTTCATGAAAGTGTCTGCATACGACAAAGCTGCTAAGGGCGGCCGGTTTGCGATTTTATGGCTGTTCTCCTCTTCGCCTGATTGGACTTTCATCGAAGGCGGAGCAGAAGATTCTGCAAGAAATCGAATATCATGATATACTAATAGTATATACTATTTATACAGAATAGAATTGTTATAATGTACTATTTCACATTGTACTACTGCATAGAAAGAGAAATGATGCGATGATCGAGTTTAAAAATATATGCAAGAGCTATAAATCTACAGCCGTGCTGTATCAGATCAATTTTTCCATTCAAGACGGCGAGACGGTCTGCTTGATCGGCGAGTCGGGCAGCGGCAAAACGACGCTTCTGAAAATGATCAACCGTTTGATCACGCCCACGTCTGGTGAGATTCTGATCAACGGAAAAGATATTGCCGACGAAAATGTTCTCCAGCTGCGGCGCAATATCGGGTATGTGATACAGCAGACAGGGCTTTTTCCTCATATGACGATCCGCGAAAATATTGAGCTGATCCCGCGGGCTATGAAAAAGGATCCCGCTGCCATTGCGAAGCGAACTGTAGCGCTTCTGGAAATGGTGGGCCTTGCGCCGGAGCGTTATATGGACCGCTATCCCTCGGAGCTTTCCGGCGGACAGCAGCAGCGGGTCGGCGTGGCCCGCGCCTTTGCGTGTGATCCGGACATTATTTTGATGGACGAGCCTTTTTCCGCGCTGGATCCGATCACCCGATCCGCCCTTCAGGACGAAGTGGCTCAATGGCAGACAGAGCTGAAGAAAACTATCGTCTTTGTCACTCATGATATGGACGAGGCGGTCAAGCTTGGCGACCGGATTTGTATTTTGAACAAGGGGCGTATTGAGCAGTACGACACGCCGGAAAATATTATGAAGCAGCCCGGAAGCGACTTTGTGGCGCAATTTATCGGTAAGAACAGGATCTGGAGCTCACCGGAGCTGATCATGACCGAGGATATCATGGTGCAGGATGTGCAAACCTGCAGCCGTGACCTGTCTGCCTTTCGGGCTCTTGAAAAAATGCGAAGCCACCACATAAATGGGCTTATGGTCGTCGATTTTAAGACGAATCGTCTGGTGGGCGTTGTTTCCGCACAGGCTCTTCGCCGGCTGGATAATCTGCGGCTGCCTGTATCAAAAGCGATGGAAACAGATTTCCTTTCGGTCCATCCCCGGCAGAATCTTGTGGAAACGCTGAATATTATCACGGCCAATCACCTCTCGTATATTCCCGTCGTTGATGAGCGTGGCGCCCTTTGCGGGCTGATTACCCAGTCCAGTCTGGTGACATCCCTGTCTAAGCAGTATGTGGACGTGCAGGAGGTGGAGTCATGAGCCTGTTTGCGTATCTGGCCGCTAATTATGCGCATATCCTTTCATTGCTGGCAGACCATGTCGAGCTGACTGCGGTGGCGGTGGGCATTGCGATTTTGATCGGTGTGCCCCTAGGCATTTTGATTTCCTATCAGCGGGAGCTGCAGGGCATCGTTCTGGGACTGGCGAACCTCATGCAGGCGATTCCGAGCCTAGCGCTGCTTGGGTTTGCAATTCCTCTTCTGGGTATCGGGCGGGTGCCGGCAATTATTGTGGTCATCATTTATTCCCTTTTGCCGATTGTAAAAAATACGTACACCGGTATTTCTCAAATCAGTCCGGAAACAAGAGAGGCCGCCATCGGCATCGGCCTTTCAAAATGGCAGCTGCTGACCAAGGTGGAGATCCCGCTGGCTCTGCCGGTTATCATGGCGGGAGTGCGCATCAGCTCAGTCACCGCCGTGGGGCTCATGACGATTGCCGCCTTTATCGGTGCAGGAGGGCTGGGGGATCTCGTCTTTGCAGGCATTCGCACAGTAGACAATAATATGATCCTTGCCGGTGCGATTCCTGCGTGCCTGCTGGCGCTTGCTGTGGATTGGTTTCTTGGTCTCGTGGAAACAATGACAACGCCTATGTCGGTGCTGCTGGGAAAAAATTCCGATCGCAAGGCTGTTCTGCACAGGCGGCGCATCGCAAAAACCGCCGTTGCCTGTGTGCTTTCGCTCCTTGTCATCGGCGGCGCAGGCAGTGCCTATCGCGACATGACTCGTGGCAGCGCTGATATCGTTGTCGGCTCGAAAAATTACACCGAAAATATTCTCGTTGCTCATCTCATGAGTGAGATCATTGAAAATCGTACGGGTCTTGACGTGGAGCGCCGCACGAACCTCGGTGGGACTCAAGTCGCCTTCACCTCTCTTAAAAACGGAGATATTGACCTTTATCTCGGCTATACCGGCACTGCCTACGTCACTTTGCTCAAGCACGCGCCGTCACCGGACGTAAAGCTGGTCTACGAAAAGAGTAAAAAAGAACTCTCCGAGCTCTACGATATCTGCATGCTGCCTCAGTATTCGTTCAACAATACCTATGCACTGGCAGTACGACCGGAATTTGCGGCAGAACATAATCTGGAAACCATCAGTGACCTCGCCGCGATCGACCGAAGCATCACCGCCGGTACCACCTTCGAATTTAAAAACCGTCCTGATGGTATAAACGGCCTGCTCTCCCACTATGGTCTCCATTTTAAGGACGTTCTTGGTATTGACGACTCCTCGAGATATCTGGCGCTTGAAAAGGGAGAGGTTCAAGTCATCAATGCCTTCACGACCGATGGCCTTCTGAAGAAATTCAATCTGAAGGTGCTTCAAGACGATGAGCAATATTTCCCGCCCTACTATGCTACTCCGGTCATGCGTCAGGAAACCTACGATAAGTATCCTGAGGTCGTTGCTGCTCTCAATGAGCTCGGATCATACCTGACCGACTCAGTCATGCAGGAGCTGAATTACCGGGTCGACGAAGAACGGCAGGACCCCAAAAAAGTCGCCCGCGACTTCCTCCTAGAAAAGCATTTGATCCAGCGTAAGTAAGGGAACTTCTCTACAGAAGAGGGAGAGGTAAAAAAAGACAAATACATCTCTAATCAAAAAAGGCGATGCGTGTGCGCATCGCCTTTTTGTGTTGCCGCCATCCATAAAAAGCTCTGCAGGGAAGAAGGAGAGAGCCCGGGTAAAACGATGGAACACATGGCGTTAAATAAGAGAGAAGAGAATTTATATCGAATAAAAAGGGGTGAATACATAAGGAGGGCGGGAAACCGTATTCCTTTTTTCGGCGTCCTGATATATACGCAAATGAGTTTTACTCCATCTTTTGGGGATAAAAAAGTACGACAGGCGTATGCTTTGGAAAGGGCGAGGGCTATATTTCTCCGAAATGAAGGCTTTATTATTTTTAGGCTTGACAACATGAGGGTTAGCAGGTATATTTAAAGAAATAGGACGATGAAGAAAAGAGTAAGCGCCTTGAATACGGTAAAGCGAGTCCGGACAGTGGGAGCGGATACGGATAGGGGGCTGAAGTGCATTTCCGAGTCAGAAGAGCTGAAGCAAAGTAGGTTCTTCCGGGAGCGCCCGATACAGTGCCGGGGTTTGTCAGAGCAATCTTAGAACCTTACGAGGTATGCGATGCATACGAAATTGGGTGGAAACACGAAGCGCAAGCTCTCGTCCCTTTAGGGGATGGGGGCTTTTTTTATCGGAGAAAGGATGAGACAGATGGGGACATACGTTGCCGGAAAAATCAGCGCATTAAAATGGGGCATCGCCAGCTGTCTTCTTTTCATCGGTATATCCGCGCCTGCGTTCCATCAGTTCTACAGAGAGTGATCTGTCCATTTTGTCAGAAGGAGGAAACACTATGAAGAAATCATTGAAGCTTGCAGCAATCCTTACTGCCGCCGCGCTGACCGCGGGCCTTATGGCAGGATGCGGCGGAGAGAAAAAAGCAGAGCCTGCCAAGGAAGCGGCCGCGGGGAAAACGACGGTGAAGCTGGTTCTTTCCAGCACAGAGCGTCCCTTGTCCTGGGCGGATGAAAATGGAAAGCTACAGGGCTATGAGTATGATATCTGGCAAGAGGTCAATAAGCGCTTGAAGAATTATGCGTTAGACATTCAGGCAGTGCCGCCGGAAACGCAGGATGTCATGATGGAATCAGGCGACGCGAAGGTGGCCTCCGGCGGATACTATAAGACACCGAGACGGGAGAAGGATTACATCGTGCCGGAAACGGCGATCGGCGTGTCCTCAGTTATGGTATATATGACAAAGGAAAACGCGGCTAAGTATCATAGCCTGGAGGACGTGATCAAGGGCGGTGGAAGGCTGGTGCCTAATACGCCTAACGGCGGCATTTACAAGGTCATGACCGACTGGAATGTGGCTCATGATAATATTATGAAGGAAATTCCCATTCAGGACGGGCTCACCCCGGCAGAACGGATCAGCTCTCTCAAAACAGGACAGTATGATGCCATGGTCTATCCAAATAATCTGGGCGTCGAGGACATTGCGAAAGCCATGGGCTTTGAAATCGTAGCGCTGGACAAACCGATCAAGGTCAATGAAACCGTAGCGATCATTAACAAAAAAGAGACGAAGCTGGCTGAAGAAATCGGAGCGGTGCTGAAGCAGATGAAGGAAGACGGCACGCTGAAGAAAATTTCTGAGACCTGGTACCATCGGGACCTGTTCGAGCAGCTGAAGGACGTGCAGAAATAAATAGGAAGTGAAAGGACAGCGGCATACCGCTGTCTTTTTTTGCCCGAACAGAAAAAAGAAGATTTTTTTACATAGCAGGGTTATACAAGTAATTACATTTCAGTTGCAAATCAAAAGATCATCAAGTATGATAGGAGCGTCCTTGCTATATTCAAAACAGGAGGAAGATCGATGAATAAAAAAATATTGATATTATCTGCATTGACAGCGGCTTTGCTTTTCAACGGAAGCGCATTGGCGGAGCGGGAGGAATTTGACAGCATCCATGCCCCGCTGAACCCATCCATGGCATCCCGGGAAGAGATGGACCGGTATCGCCATGACGTGGATGTATATGTGGCGGACGTGGAAGAAGAAATCAGCCGGCTGCGGGCCATGAGAAACCGCGCGATCCGCGGCTTCAACAAAGCAGCCCGGGAATACAACAATGAAAGCTTTTTCCATAAGGATCGGGTTCCTTTTTACCCCTACAGGAGAAGAGAGTCGTGCCGGACATGCTACGATGATGACGATTGGCGCGACGGCCATCACCGGGAACAGACCCGTTGTATTCTTGACAGCATGATGGATTGGGGAAAATGAAAGCAAAAACAGAGCGTGAGAGACTACGCTCTGTTTTTATTTGAATAAGAGACGTAAAAAGGAAAAGGATGCTCTGTAGGAGGGCATCCTTTTATGGTGCGCCCAGAGGGATTTGAACCCACGACCCACGGTTTCGAAGACCGGTACTCTATCCGCTGAGCTATGGGCGCATGACAGTCGTATTATAGCATGATTTGTTACAGCAGGGACATCCTCACCTTGGGAAACATGCAGGAAACGGTCTATTTCGTGTAGATAAAAAGAAAATAGGCAGAGTGATGAAAAATGGGCTGGTTTGAATATCATCAGTGGCTTTTGTAAAATAGAGAAAGAATATCCGGCCAGTGCCGGATAAGGAGGAGCTATGTTTGTTGGTGTGGATCTTGTGCGTGTCAGCCGATGGGAGGAATTGCTAGAGAAGCATCCCAAGCGGATGGAACGAATTTTTACGCCCGAGGAAATAGAGCATTGCGAAGCAAAGGGAAAGACAAAGGCGGAATCCTATGCGGCGCTGTGGGCGGTGAGAGAGGCAGCCGGCAAGGCCATGGGAATCGGAATTTTCGGGTCATCCTGGAAGGATGCTTGGGTGAGCTGGTCCCGGTGGAGCGCGCCGGAGCTTCATTTACAGGGAACCTTCAAAAAGCGGGCGGAGCAGCTGGGCATTACGGGTACGTCGGTTTCTATTTCCCATGATGGCGGCGTGGCCTGCGCGGTGGTTGTCATGGAGGGAGGAGCCTATGATTTTAACAACGACTGAGGAAGCCAGACAATTGGATACCATCGCCATGGAGCGGTACGGGATTCCCGAGGCGGTGCTTATGGAAAATGCCGGACGGGAGGCGGCGTGTCTTTTTTCGCAGCATGTGGATTGGGACGGCATGGATACATTGGTAATTTGCGGCACCGGAAATAATGGGGGTGATGGTTTTGTGGCTGCCCGCTATGCGGCTATGCAGGGCGCTTTTGTGCAGATTCTTTTGATGGGGAATGAGTCTCATATGAGCGACACCTCCCGGCTGTATCGCCACGCGACGGAGCAGATGGGAATCGGTGTCGTTGCCATACAAATCGCAGAAGAGGCGAAGCCCTTTATAGATCAGGCAGACTGCATCATTGACGCGCTAATCGGCATAGGACTCCGGGCCGGAAACAGGGTGGAAGGCGAAAAAGCAGAGCTGATCCGCCAAATTAACGAATCCAAAGCGGTGATTCTGGCTCTTGACGTACCCAGCGGCATGATTGCCGATACGGGACAGGCAGCCGGGGCCGTGGTCAATGCGGATTATACGGTCACGATGGGCTCGATAAAGCGGGGACTCCTGCTCTATCCAGGATCAGAATATGCGGGAACCCTTCTTTACACGGATATAGGGATACCTGACGAGGCGCGGGAGAAGTTTTCTGTCACGCTGATGCAGAAGGAGCAGGTACGGGAGGTGCTTCCTGTGCGAAGCCGCATCGCTCACAAAGGGACCAGCGGCCATGTGTGCATTGCGGCAGGATCCTACGGCATGGAAGGGGCGGGGCTCCTTTCCGCAGGAGGAGCCCTTTTGTCCGGCGCGGGGAAGGTGTCTCTTCTGTCGCCGTCCAGGGCGGCGGCTGCTATGGCAGGACATTTCCCGGAGGTTATGGTGTCCGCTGCGGGAGAAGGCGGAGCATTTACGGAAGAAATGGCAAAAACTGTCTTGGCCCATGCGGCGCAGGCATCAGTGCTTGCTATAGGGCCCGGCATCGGCCGGGCGGAGGGCACCGGGGAGTTTGTGAAGCAGGTCATAGAAAATGCGGCAGTTCCTCTTGTGATTGATGCGGACGGGCTGTACTGGATGGCAAGGAGGGAAATACATTTTTCTCGGGGGATGGCGGTACTGACACCGCATGTGGGCGAATTTTCAAGGCTTACAGGATATTCTGCCACGGACATCGAGGCGCATCGGATCGACTATGCGAAAGAGTATGCAATGAAGCATTCCGTTGTGCTGGTGCTGAAGGGGGCGCCCACAGTGACGGCATTGCCGGACGGACGGGCTTTTGTGAATACCACAGGGAATCCCGGCATGGCCACCGGCGGCATGGGAGATACCTTGACCGGTATTATTTCATCTCTGATTGCACAGGGTATGGACATGGGGCTTGCGGCCTGCGCTGGGGTCTATCTGCACGGTCTTGCAGGGGATCTGGCAGCGGAAACAAAACCGATCGGGTTTACTGCCTCGGAGCTGGCATCTTTCCTGCCGGCGGCGCGGGAGGAGGTCATGGCGTAATATGAGCCTTCTATATCGGCTTCGAACGGCGTTTTTGGTGGCAGGGATTCTTTTGGTGTCCTTAGTCTTATCCGGCTGCGAGGGCATCGCAGGCAATGTGTTTGGGCAGAGTCATGGAGATTCGCTGATCATCCGGGTTCTTTCCATCGGGCAGGGGGACGCTATTCTTCTTGAAAAGGAAGGCCGCTTCGTGTTGATTGATTCCGGCGACGTGGAGCACAGGCCGCAAATCGTGGAGCAGCTGAAAACCTATAAGGTAAAGCGTCTTTCTGCGGCGGTCATCACTCATCCCCATGCGGACCATTTGGGCGGCATGTATGCGGTGTTTAACACAGTGCCGGTGGATAAGGTGTATGACAACGGCAATCCTTATCCCTCCGCATCGTATCGAACCTATATGAAGCAGATTAACAAGCGGGGCATTGCTTATCAGGCAGTCAAAAAAGGAGATACCATAGAGTTTTTCCCCGGTGTTATGTTTAAGGTGTTGGGAGCGTCAGGCGTGGTCGACGAGGGCAGCAGAAAGCAGCGGTTTGGAAACAGCGTTGTAAATAATCAGTCCGTTGCGGGCCGTCTCACGTATAACAGGTTTTCTATGATGTTTACCGGCGACGCGGAGCGGGAAGAGGAAGACGCGATCCTGTCCGGCACAAAGGAGCTTCAATGCGATGTGCTCAAGGTGGGCCATCATGGGAGCAAGTCAAGCAGCTCGCCTAAATTCCTGCTGGCAGTCAAGCCAAAGGATGCGGTGATTTCTTGCGGTGCCGGGAACCGCTTCGGCCATCCCCACGAAGTGACTCTGAAAAAGCTTGACCGAATCGGCGCAAGGCTCTGGCGAACTGATCGGGACGGGACGATCACGATTATTTCCGACGGAAAAACGTATTCTGTCACAAAGGAGCATGCATGAGCGTAAAGGCGTACATTGACCGTATCGAAGAGGGACAGGCAGTGGTGACAGACGAGCAGGAAAAAACCGCCATCATTCCCAGCGCGTGGATTGAAGGCGCCTACGAGGGCATGGCGGTGACTCTGTCTTTTACCCATGACCGGAAGCGGGAGGAAAAGGATTTGAACGAAGCGGAGGCACTGCGGAAGGAGGCGTCCCGTGGCAAATAAATCTCTCCTGTCCCTTACGGTCACCGTGCCGGAGGAAGGGCAGGGAAGGAAGCTGCGGGATTTTATGCGAAGGCGAGAGCAGATTTCAGGCAAGCTTTGGAAGCGCATGAAGTGGCAGGGCCGGATCCGGGTCAATGGGATGCTCGTAAAAAACGCCAATTATCTGCTGTCGGCAGGAGACGTGATTCTTTGTGAGTGGCCCGAGGAGAGCGAAATCATTTCCTCTCATAAGCCACTTTCCATTTTGTATGAGGATGCAAGCTTTCTGGTGGTTAATAAGCCGGCAGGGATGATCATTCATCCCACCGGCCGGGAGCGAACCGACACATTAGTCAATCGGCTGGCGGGATATTTTGAAAGACAGCATATGGTAGCCGGAATTCATCCGGTATACCGTCTTGATCGGGATACGACAGGGGTCGTCATTGTGGCTAAGTCGGCAAAGGGGCAGTATGCCCTGGCAAAAAGCCACGACTGCATTTACAGGGCCTACATCGCCTGTGCGGCAGGAACGGTGAAGGAAGAGACCGGCCGCATTGATGCACCCATCGGGCGCAGGGATGGGAGCATCGTGGAATGGGAGGTACGAGGTGACGGCAAGAGAGCTGTCACGGACTACACCGTGATCGGCAGGGAGCGGGGGCGGACGTGGCTGTCCATCCACCTTCTTACGGGACGCACTCATCAGATACGGGTTCATCTGGCCTATATGGGGCATCCTCTGTTGGGAGATTCCCTTTATGGAGAGGAGAGCGACGCTATTTCCCGGCAGGCGCTTCACGCGTATGCTGCCCGGTTTACTCACCCTGAGACCGGCGTGGACATGAAGGTCACCGCGCCCATACCGGCAGATATGCTGTCTCTGGCAGGAGAGACCGTGACAAACCTGCTGCGTTCTTTATAAAAACAGTGATACCAATAAAAAACTCTTTACCGGACTTACCGGTAAAGAGTTTTTTTATACCGTTTTTCTGCCGAGCACCGGGTGGGTTGTTTGGGAGAGACTGCGTTTCTCAATGAGGGACAGCGCCTCGGCCATGGAAATATCCCGCCGTTCATTTTCTGTTTCATAGACCAGCATAGGCGGCTTTGCATCGATTTCGCTTCCGGGGAGATAAACATATTCATGGAAACGGTTGTCTCCGTAAATGTATCCTGCCAGAAGATACCCCTCAGCTATTCGTTTCGCCATGATAATCCTCCAGATCACACAGGAAAAGGGGCTTGAAATCCAGATAGTCTGACGATGTCAGATGAAGGCGGATGCCCTCCAGCTCATTCGGCAGCTCCTGAAAATTATTTTTCCCGTGAATATGCCCGTAAATGCAGTCGGTCACCGCATGCTCCTTCATAATGGACAGCATGCGGGTGGGGCGGCGCAGCTCATCAAAGGGAGGATAATGCAGGACCGCCATGATTTGCTTGTGAGGCAGCTTTTCCGCCTCAAGAAGGGAGCGCTCCAGCCGTCCCTCCTCCCGCCTGATGATGGGAATGTCCTCTTCCTTCACCTTGTGAGATGTCTCGGCAATCCAGCCCCGGGTCCCTGCCAGAGCGATTTGGCCTGCGGACAGAGCGGAATTGTGGATAAATTCAAAGGCGTTTTCGGTCATGCGTTTCATTTTTGTCACCGTGTCCCACCAGTAATCATGGTTGCCCCGGACGA
This sequence comes from Dialister sp., assembly GCA_034180505.1. Taxonomy (GTDB): domain Bacteria; phylum Bacillota; class Negativicutes; order Veillonellales; family Dialisteraceae; genus Dialister. The sequence goes on along the minus strand of JAXFOE010000022.1, from coordinate 23,251 downwards.
TGATCTTTCGCCCCGGAAGAGTGCCCAGCATGCGCAGATCCGACAGGGCGTCGTCCATTTTCATGGCCCACGAAAGATCGCCTGCCATGATGACCGTATCCTCATCGGTTATCATATCCAGCCATGAGCGGATAATTTTTTCACGATGCCCCTTCCAATTCTCCCCAAACATGTCCATCGGCTTTGTGGGCGGATCGCCGGACAGATGAAAATCGCTGAATGCGTAAAGCTTCATATCACTCTCCAAAATAAGCCGGTGATTGCAAAACAGACAGCATCTGGTTCCGGCTTTCTTCATCCATTATATGAGTAATGCGGTACCCCATGTACAATGGACTTGCAGTGTATCGGGGAAATATTTTTGCGTGAACCTGATTGTAGTGATAAAAAAATAAATTATAGCTGTCACAAGGCAGAGGGAAATCATGGAGCACAAAGCGGACGGCTTTCTGAATGGAATCGGAAAAACCGATGGTATCGCTGGTATTTTTCAGAGTGACATTGATCTCGCACATGCCGCATATGGGATATGACGAAATTGACGCATAGCAACTGTTATCCTCGTGGAACACTTCGCCGTAAAAATTTTCCTGCCGCAGATTATCTCGGTAATCATACTCCTCCAGCCCGATAATCTGGGAATGGGGATGATGCTGAGAGCCGCCGGAACCTGGGCCGTAGTTTTTAAAAAACAGAACCGACTTGAATCGGGGGTTCTTTTCAAGAGCCAGCCATTTTTCAAGGCCGAAGTCAATGATTCGATGAAGCTGCTCGGGAGCATAGGTGGATATTTCGCCGTCATGGTCTGCTGTTTCAATGATGACAGTGGGCCATGTTTTTTCAAACACAGGATATTTATTTTTCAGCCAGATGATGCCGCCTCGCTGTTCCAGAATATCTGTCAGCGATGAGGTATCGCAGAACGGGCATCCCTTCTGCGCCGCGTTGTGCGGCTTGTTACGCCCGATAGAAATGTTATATGTAACTGGTATCGTCATGGAAGTCCTTTCTGTTTCGTAAGACGGGAGCTCAAAGGTGCCGCTCCTATTTTTATTCTATCAACAGTGTCCAAGGCTTCGCAATAAGAGATCTTGCAAAATAAATCAAAATTTTTTTCGAAGCCTGTTGACAAGAGAGGAATTATAGGATAATATTATGCCATACTATTACTTTAGCGAAGTAAAGAGATAAAGGAGAGGTAGCTATGAAGAGTTGGAAAAAACTGATCGCCGCTGGAGTTATCGGGTGTCTTGCAGCAGGAATGATTGCCGGGTGCGGCGGAGAAAAAAAGGATACCCCTCCTCAGGCGGGGGCCAAGCCGGCTAAAATTATTGCAGGCATGGATGATACCTTTGCTCCCATGGGCTTCCGAGATGACAAGGGCGAGATTGTCGGCTTTGACATTGACATGGCGAAGGCAATTTCAAAAGAGATCGGCGTACCTATTGAATTCAAAACCATCGACTGGGCTTCAAAGGAAACCGAGTTGAATTCTGGCCGGATCGACTGCATTTGGAACGGGTTTACGATGACGCCGGAGCGGCAGAAGGTGCTTGCCTTCAGCAAGCCTTACATGGACAATGTGCAAGGCTATGTGGTGCTGAAGGACAGCCCCTACCAGACGCCGGAGGATCTCAAAGGAAAACGGCTTGATGTTCAGGAGGCATCTACTGCGGTGACGGCACTGGAGCGAGATGAAAAGCTGAGAGCGTCCTTTTCGGAGATTAAAGAATACCCGGATCTGACAGCCTGCTTCATGGATCTTGAATCAGGCCGGACTGATGCCGTGCTGGCTGATACCTGCCTGATTGATTATTACATGACAAAGAAGCCCGACATATTCCGTGAGCTTCCGGGCGAGGTGTCCAGAGATACGTTCGCCATCGGCATCAAGAAGGAGAACGAAGCGTTGGTGAAGCTTCTGAATGAAGGAATTGACAAAATCATTGCCAGCGGGGAAGCAACGAAAATTTCTCAGAAATGGTTTGGCAAGGATGTTGTGTTAAGATAAAAGCTGTTGTATTGCAAGCGATGATTTCGGAGGCTGCCCCTATGAGGGCAGCTCCTTTCCTGCTTATGCCTTGAGGAGGCTTTCATGGATTACGTGATCCGCATACTTCCCAATATGTTTAACGGGCTGGGAATATCGGCAGAGATTTTTATATTTACTATCGTGCTGTCCCTGCCGCTGGGAATTCTTCTTTCCCTGATCCGCATTTCAAAAATCGGCCTGTTCCGGCGGCTCGCCGCGGCGTACATCTACGTCATGCGAGGCACGCCGCTGATGCTCCAGATCATGTTCATCTATTACGGTCTTCCGCTTATACTGAACTGGCAGATTGCTGATTTTCCCGCTGCGATTCTTGCGTTTGTGGCAAACTATGCCGCTTACTTTGCGGAAATTTTCAGAGGCGGGATCCAGTCGATCCCCAAGGGACAGTATGAAGGGGCGAAGGTGCTTGGCTTTTCCTACCGGCAGACCATGTGGCACATCATTCTTCCGCAGGTGGTGAAGCGGGTAATTCCTCCGCTAGGGAATGAGACGATCACCCTTTTGAAGGATACGTCGCTGGTGTATATTTTGGCGATGAATGATCTGATGCGGGTCACCCGGGCGTTTGTGCAGCGGGATTTCGATACGACCCCATTTTTGGTGGCCGCCGTTTTCTATCTGGTATGCACCTTTGTTTTGACTCGCATTTTGACCTATGTGGAAAACCGGTATTCTGTCTACGAGGAGTAAATCATGAGTTTTATTGAAATGAAGCACATCCGCAAGGATTTCGGCAAGCAGACCATACTCCATGACGTGGGCATGACGCTGGAAAAAGGGGAAGTGATTTCTATCATCGGCCCCTCCGGCGCAGGGAAGAGCACGCTTCTCCGCTGCTTGAATCATCTCGAGGTGATACAGGGCGGGAGTATTCAGGTGGAGGGAGAATATCTGGCGAGGGAAGAAAATGGCAAGGTAGTCTATGCAGAGCCGGACAGGCTGAAAAAAATTCTTGCCAAAATGGGCATGGTATTTCAGTCGTTCAACCTGTTTCCGCATATGACGGTACTGGATAATCTTATGGCAGCACCGATTTATGTAAAGGGTATGAAGCGGGAGGAGATAGAGCCCCTGGCAGAGGAGTTGCTGGGCAAGGTGGGACTCTCCGCCAAAAGAGACATGTATCCGGGCAGTTTATCCGGCGGGCAGAAGCAGCGGGTCGCCATCGCAAGGGCGTTGGCAATGAATCCGGAAATTATGCTTTTTGATGAGCCTACCAGCGCGCTGGATCCGGAGCTTACCGGAGAGGTTTTAAAAACGATTCAGCAACTGGTCGATGAAAATATGACCATGGCCATCGTTACTCACGAAATGGCCTTTGCGAAATCGGTTTCTGACAAGGTGCTGTTCATGGTGGATGGCCGAGTGGAAGAAACAGGCACCAGCGAGGACGTGTTTGAACATCCGAAAAGCGAGCGGCTTACATCGTTCCTCCAGTCTATTTTGCGGACTTGACAAAATAAGAGGTGTCCTGCGGCGAAAGGATAAAAAAAGGCTTTGACCGAAAAAGGATCAAAGCCTTTTTTTAAATGGCATGAAAAAATAGGGCGCGGCCCATGCTATAATCAATAAATAAGAAGGAATGACAGCAATTCTTTGTGGCGCGATGCCGAAAGAAAGGCGTGGGATGAAAAATTTTATTGTATGCGTAGCAACGTTTGGACTGGCGGCGATGCTTTTGACAGGCTGCGGCAGCAGGCCCCAGGTCAAGGTCATGACAGCGGCATTTTCAAAAGAACCGCTGGTCATAGAAACGAAGGTCATACCGGCGGCGCTTCATGCGGTCCCGGTGATTCCCTCCGTATCGGGCGCGATTGTGTCCGCCGTGCCCGATGTGGGGACCGTGGTTCATGCGGGAGATGTGCTGTTTCAAATCGATGCGGCCACCTATGAAGCGCAGGCAGCTGCTATGGAGGCGCAGATGCTGGAAAGCCGGCAATCCGCCCCGGTGTCGATTCCTGCGGACGACAGCATGGAAGCGTCTCTTTTGAAGCAGGGCATTATTACCCGGGCAGAGTATGATCGGATACAGGGAAGGAAAGGGATTTCCGCCCAGTCGTCATCCTCCGGCGAGGTGGATCCCTCATTGGCGGCAGCGTATCAGCAAATGCAGCGGATGATTGCGGCCTGCATGGTTCGCGCGCCCATTGATGGAGTGATTTCACAAAATTTCATTGGTGATTCCAAGACTGCTGTCATAGGAAAGACAGCTCTCGTTATCCGGCAGAATACGCCGGTCACCGCAGCGATAGACATTCCGTCCCGCCTTGATGAGGCAGTGGATCGGGGCAAGGATGAAAAAACAATGACCGTCACCCTAAGCGACGGCAGTCAGGTTTGGTACGGGGAACTGAAAAAGCAGGGCAGCGGCGATGACCAGTATACCCGATACAAGGTGCAGGCAGATAATCCCGATGATGCCATCATCATCGGCAATGAATACAGCGCCCGCATTGAAAGCGGTCAAAATGCGGAGCTGATAGTGATTCCCAAATCGTCGCTTATCGACGGGGATCAAGTGGCAGTGGTCATGGAAAATAATCTGGTGGATCTGAAAAAGGTGCGCATCGCCGGAGCCGCAGGGGACTATGTGATGATCATGGAAGGCCTTGACGACGGAGACAGGGTGATCATCAATCCGCCTGCCGGGCTTGATGTGGGCATGGAGGTACGAGCTTCATCGTAAGCCCAGAGACACGGACGAAACAAGGGAGCCGCAGGGAATCACGGCGGCTTTTTTGATGGTAAATAGGCACTGCTTCCAGTATAATAAGAGTACATTAATCCATAGAAACCATGGAGCGGCAAGGAGAATTCATGAGACTGGCGCGGCTCATTTTGCAGGGCTTTAAATCCTTTGCAGACAAGACAATCATTGATTTTTCCGATGGCATGACTGTCATCGTAGGGCCCAACGGATGCGGAAAGAGCAATATTTCCGATGCGGTGCGGTGGGTGCTGGGAGAGCAGAATATACGAAATATCCGGGGACAGAAGTCGGAGGATATTATTTTTTCTGGTGCTGCCACGCGAGCCGCTAAAAATGCGGCAGAGGTAACGCTCATACTGGATAACTCCCAGCATGAGCTGCCCCTGGGGCAGGCAGAGGTGGCCATCACCCGTCGGCTGCTTCGGAGCGGGGAAAGTGAATACCAGCTGAATCGGAAAAGCTGCCGCTTGAAGGATATACAGGAGCTTCTGGCCAATACGGGACTCGGAAAGGGCTCCCTTGCCATTATCGGTCAGAATCGGGTGGATCAGGTGCTGATGGCCCAGCCCGAGGAGCGGCGCATCATTTTTGAGGATGTGGCCGGTATCAGTCTGTATCGGATGCGGAAAAACGAGGGCCTCCGTAAGCTGGGACGGACCGCTGAAAACATAGAGCGGGTGCAGGATCTGATGGCGGTTCTTGAAGAGGAATCAGAGCCTCTTTTGGAAGCGGCGCAAAAGGCATCAGCCTATAAAAAGCTCATGGCGGAAAAAAAGCAAGCAGAAGCCACTATGATTCTTCTTCGACTGTCCTCATCAGGGCGGATGCTTTCACGATATGAAAACGAATATCGCACGCTGTCCGATGATTTCGCAAAATGGACGGCAGAGCTTGCCAGATTTACAGTGGAGCGGGCCCGCATAGAAGGAGAGCACGCAAAGCGGCAGAGTGAGATTCGGCGAATCAGTGAAGAAACGGTGGAAAAACAGCGGGTCATGGAAACGCTGCGTGGGGATTACCGGGTCAAGGAGGAGGAAGCAGGCCAGCTGACGCAGAAGCTGCAGGAGCTGGATGAGGAGCTGGAGGACCAGAAGGAGGCAGAAGCAGAGCAGGCAGCGGAAGAAAAAGAGGCAGATCGGGAATGGGACGAGGCCAAAGCCAAATGGGAGGAGGAAAAGAAAAACCTCTTACAGGCTGAGGCGGCCCGAGACCAGATGCAGGAGAACGTACGGAGGGCAGAGGCGATCTATCAGGAGGCGCTGGCGATCAATCGCCGGAAGTGGGACGAAAAGAAAGCCCTTGAGCAAAGCATAGACCGGGAAAAGGAAGAGTGGCAGCGCGTTTCTGTAGAGAGGGCCAAAGCAGAGAAAACGCAAGCCTCTCTTTATGAGGAAAAAGAAAAAGCAGAAAAAACACGGGATCATATTAGAGATGAGCAGGCGCTACTTCAAAAAGAGCAGGTCAGGCGGGACCGGCAAGGGAAGGACAAAAAGGCGGCCCTTGAAAAAATGAGGGACCATAATTTTGCGCTGGGACGAACCCATGGGGAGGAAAACGCAAGGCTGGAGGCCTTGATAAGCCGACGCAGGTATCTGGAGCGGTCCGATCGGGAATATGCTAATTTTTCCGGCGCATCTCGTGCCATCATGGAGAACAGGGGGCTTTGGGAGGGTCATATTATAGGACCTGTAGGGGATCTGCTCCGTGTGCCTGATGCATACACGGCGGCCGCGGAAATTGCTCTTGGCGGCACGATTTCTCACATTGTCACAGATACAAGCGGGACCGCCGCATCAATTATTTCATGGCTGTCTGGGAAAAAAGCGGGACGAACCACCTTTTATCCGCTGGAATCCATCCGGTCCCCCTATCCGGGGCAGCTGGAAAAGGAAGCGGCCCAAGAGCAGGGCATCTGCGGGATCGCCAGCGAGCTTTTTTCCTTTGACAAGGACTATGACGAGATCATGAGATACCTTTTGGGTCGCACGTTGATCGCGGAAAATTTGGATATTGCCAGGAGGGTATCCAAAAAATATAAATACCGGGTGCGTCTGGTGACATTGGACGGGCAGCTAGTCAATGCGGGCGGTTCTCTTACGGGCGGCTCTATGCGGCGGGGAGAAAACACCTTTTTCGGGCGGCGGAAGGAAATCGCATCGCTGATAAAAGAAGAAAAAACAATGGCCGCATCATTGGAAGCCATGAAAGAGAAAATTGATGCAGGCCGAAGGGAAGAGGATACACTGGCTGAGGAGGTCACAAGTCTCCGCGAACTCTATCAGGCAGGAGAGGTGAGAAGGGCGGGTCTTCTGGCATCGCTGGAAAGCGCGGAAAACGAATGCGCCCGCCTGTCAAAGACGCTGACGGATGCGGAAATTGCCATTAAGCAGCTGGAAGAAAGGGAGAAAGCTGTCAAGGCTTTGCTGGAAGCCAATCAAGAAAAGCTTTCTGCCTATGACGATCTTACTGAAATCAGCGAAGGCGACGATATCAAAGCGCTTCGGGAGCAGGCAGCAGAGGCAGAAAAACAGGTATTGGAGCACCATGTGTCAGTGACCCGCGCAGAAGGGGCGGTGGCCTTTCAGGAGGAAGCCCGACGCCGAAGTCGGGAATACGGAAAAAGCCTTGCCAAGAACCGAATCGAACTGGAGACAAACAGGGAAAATGCCGCTCTTCGGAAGGATGCGCTTCAAGAAGAAATGAAATCCGTTGACGAAGCGTTTGAGGCGGCGCAGCTATCCTATGAGGATGCCCGGCGCAGCTATCAGGCCCTGCAGGAATCAACAGACGAGCTTTCAAAAAGCCAGCTTGCCAATGAGGAGGCGTGGCGCAAGGCACAGCAGGCCGTCTCGGAGTGCGAAAAAAATATGGCTGAAAGACAGGCGCGCATTGAAAGCTTCAAGCTCCAGCAGGATACGGAGCGGGAAAAGCTTGCCGCGCTGGGACTTACAGCGGATGCGGCGGAAGCGCTCCGCATGGACGGGACTATGAAGGAGCTTGAGGAATTCATAGCTCAAAAGGATAGCGCCATAGAAGGGCTGGGGACGGTCAATCCTAACGGAGAGGAAGAATATGCCCGGCAAAAGGAGCGGATGGAGACCTACCGCTCCCAGATTCTGGACATGAAAAAGGCTCGAGATGATCTTGAAAAAGTCATTATTGGTATTGACACGACCATGACAAAGGAATTTACCGCAGCCTTTGCGGAAATCAATAAGGAGTTTGGCCGGGTCATGCAGTTGATGTTCCAAGGCGGCAAGGCAATGCTTGAGCTGACCGATCCCGCGCATCCTTTGGAAGGGGGCGTAGAAATGTCCCTTGAGCTCCCCGGTAAAAAGCGGCAGCCTCTCACACTGATGTCGGGCGGCGAACGGGCGCTTACGGTTATCGCGCTGCTGATTTCCTTCATGGCCTACCGGCCGGCGCCCTTCTGCTTTCTGGATGAAATCGACGCAGCGCTGGACGATGCCAATGTGGAGCGCTACGGACGAATGATCGAGGATTATAAAAGGAAGACCCAGTTTATTGTTATTTCCCACAGGAAAAAGACCATGGAATTTGCGGATACGCTGCAGGGCGTCACCATGGAGGAAAAAGGCGTATCGTCGCTGATTACAGTTCAGGTGGGAGATTATATCAAGGAGGAATAGCATGGGGTTTTTTGACAAAATAAAAAAAGGCCTGACCCGAACGAAGGAGAGCTTTGTAAAAAATATTGAAACCGTTGTTTTAGGCTATGCGGAAATTGATGATGGTTTTCTGGACGATCTGGAGATGGTGCTTTTGTCGGGAGATCTGGGAGTCAGAACGACAGAGTATCTGATGCGCCAGATTCGCCGGGGCGTGGAAGAGGGCAGGATTAATAACACCAATGAGGTCATGCCGTTCATGGAAAAAATCGTTACCGACATGCTTACCGAAAAGGGAAGAGAGAAGGAGGCGCATCATCCCGAGGTCATTCTTGTGGTGGGCATCAACGGTGTGGGTAAGACGACGACTATCGGCAAGCTGTCCGGCATGCTTCACAAGGAAGGGAAAAAGGTTTTGCTTGCTGCATCGGATACCTTCCGTGCTGCTGCGGCAGAGCAGCTTACGATCTGGGCGGAGAGAACCGGAGCAGACATTGTGAAGCATGCGGAAGGGGCAGATCCCGCGGCAGTTGCTTATGATGCGGTCAATGCGGCCAAGGCGCGGGGCGCGGACGTGGTGCTCATCGATACCGCAGGGCGGCTGCAAACAAAGGTCAATCTTATGGAGGAGCTTGCGAAAATCAGCCGGGTCGTAAAAAAAGTCATTCCCGACGCACCGCATCAAACGCTGCTTGTGCTGGACGCTACGACGGGACAGAATGCGGTCAGTCAGGCGAAAAATTTTAGCGACATCGTGCCTATCACAGGGATCGTACTGACGAAGCTGGACGGGACTGCCAAGGGCGGCGTTGTTCTTTCCATACGAGAGGAGCTTCACGTGCCGATCCGATGGATCGGTCTTGGCGAGCGGGAGGACGATTTGCAACGATTCCAACCGGCAGAATTTGCAAGGGCCCTGTTCCAGACTGAGGATCACGTGCTGGAGCAAACTACAAAAATTTAATCAGTAAATAAAAAAGAGCGGGCTTCCGCTCTTTTTGCGCGGGAATAAGTCACCAAAATTCCCGGGGAAAGGAGGCAAGGGCTTTTATTTTTTCCTTGTAATCCGGAAGGCAGGTGTTCACCAGATGATAAAACCTGGGACTGTGCTTTCTTTCCAGCAGATGGCAAAGCTCATGAACTACGACGGCCTCAATGAGAGAAATCGGTTTTGCGGCCAGATCGAGAGAAAAGCTGAGACGCTTCGTGCGCACGTTGCAGCTGCCCCACTGACTGATGGTGGGGCGGATCGCTATCGAGGAAGGGGACACGCCCATGACCGGCACCCATGCATCAATGAGAGCTTCAAGGATAGAATTGAGCCTTCGCGCATAAAACGAAGCGAAAAGGGCAGCTCTTTTTTCAGGCGGTACAGATGCATCTATACAAAGAGTCGCGCCTGTTTCATTGATACCCTCGGGGACATCATTTTGGATCTGGAGGGTTACAGGTTTTCCGAGAAGGGAGTGCCTTTCGCCATCGGTATAGGAAAAGGGTATCATCTCCGGCATGTCGGAAAGCGTCCTTTGTATCCATTTTTCCTTTGACGCGATCCATGAATGAATGGCTTCATCACTCATAGCAAGCGGGGCGCTGACAGCAATGGCCCGATCTCTCTTAATGCGGAGATTGATATTTTTTACAGCCTTTCGGGTGATGTGCAGGGTATAAGGGAGCAAAGGGCCTCCTGAAAATAAAAAAAGAGCCTGCCGGCTCCTTGGTGTTTATTCATGCTCGGTGATTTTGAAAAAATCCCTTACATACTCCACGAAAATTTTCACCGGGCTGGACTGGAGCATGGATTTTTTATAAATCAGATGGCTTGGCCGGAAAATTGGGCGTTGCTGCTTATCATAGATCGGCTCCCGATTGACTGTTTCCTTGCAGCGGGGAAGAAGGTCGCCGGGGATGAGGGAATGCCCGAGGCCCTGATTGACAATTTCCACGCAGGTGAGACAATCGCTGACGGTGAGCATAAAATGAGGGGAATCAGAAAAATTCTGACGCCACCAGCGGGTACGGAGTTCGTCCAGCGACGGATCGGAGCGGTACCGGATAGACGGATGGGTAGGGAGCGTGTCGTAATCGATGGGATTGGCGGAAATCAGATAAAGCGGAGAATTTTCCAGAAGAATATCTGTATCCGGCCAATCCTGATTGCCTCGGACAATGGCAAGGTGAATATCCTCGTTTTTGACCAGCTTTGCCAGACGGTCGCTGGTGTCGGTGGTGAGAGATATTTCTATATCACTGTATGTATCCACGAAGCCCTTCAGAATGGCCGGTATGTGAGACTGGGTGAAGGACTGGCTGGCGCCGATGCGGAGCACGCCGGAGATGGACGACGGTTCATGAATGACAAAGTTTTTCATGTCCTGATACTGCTGCAGCTCTTTTTCCGCAAACGAGAAGAGACGGTTGCCGGCGTCGGTGAAATGGACTCCCTTATTGGTTCGGATAAAAAGGCGGCATCCGATTTCTTTTTCCATCTGGCTGAGCCGGTACGTCAAGGAGGGCTGCGTCATGAACAGACGCTTGGCTACTTTATTGATGCTGCGCTCCTCCCGAAGGTAAATTAAAATTTTCCAGTCTGTGTTATTCATCTGTCGCACCTGTGCCTTAAAAGTGTTATAAAACTTTTTTATCATTATAGCACAGTCCCTTGGAAATGCCTATGCAGCGGAACGTGGTACAATACAGATGTGAAAGCGGGGAGGATCTATGAAAAAAATAATTGCATGCCTGCTGATGACGGTATGCCTCCTTCTGGTGGGAGGGGCAGCGCTTGCTGCCGGAGCGTCAGAGAACAGAAGGTTCGGATATTTTGACAATACCCGGACGGTGATTCTTCTTCCGGTGGCCTGTCGGAGCAGCTCCTATGCGGCGGCCTATCTGGACAGGGAAATGAAAGGGATTTTTAAATATCCTTATTACAGAGTCCTGCCCACGTATTCCTATGCAGGGGAGGCGGTGACTCCGGACAGACTGGAGCAGATTTCTGCTGAAACAGGAGCGGATATCGTGGTGCTTCCTCAAGTGACAGACTGGACCCGCTGGGTGAGCCGCCGTTCCCTTTTCCGAGATGCAGATGATGTGGTATATACACGGGTGGTTATTGACGTGTATTCCTATCGCAGGGGGGATGCGCAAATCCGAGATGATCAGGCTTATTATTCGGAAACCGAGGAGGAAGGCTTTGTACGGGACCGATACATCATGGATGAGGTGATGAAACGGCTGTACAAAAAATTTCCTTATCGGAGGGTGCCTACGGATATATCGAAAAATTTATCCGGCGCCGTTACCAATGGGACGGCTCCCAAGGCGGACATGAATAAGTAAAGTACGTAAAAAGCAGGAATGAGGGAATGCCTCGTTCCTGCTTTTTTACATGGCGGTCACAAGCCCTTTTGATCCGTGCCGGACACAAGAAAGCCGAGATGGGCGGTATGATTCATCGTGACGAGCCGCCAGCGCTTTTTGTCGTACTCGATGCAATTGATACAGGCGTTGTCCTGCTTAAATTGCCAGAAGGAGGACAGCGGAAGGCCGAGAATGTGACAGAGGATGACCTTGTTTACCGCATCATGGGCGCAGAGGAGAATCGTTTTTCTGTTGCATTGCGTTACGTAGTCTGACAGGGCAGAGGCCGCCCGTTTTTCCACATCCCTCAGCGCTTCACCGCCGGGCATTTGCACCTTGTGAGGTGCTTCGTGCCAGAGGGCAAACTCCTTCGGGTAGGCTTTTTTGATTGCGTCTGCGTAGACTCCCTCCCAGCGGCCGTGAGAAATTTCTGTGAGCCTTTCGTCGGTGATAACCGGCATATGATGCAAGGCGGCCGTGAAATTTGCGGTATCAACGGCACGGGAGAGCGGGCTTGCGATGATGCGGTCAAGCGGTATGTCCTTGAGCGCCTTCGCAGCGGCTTTTCCCTGAGCGATGCCTTTTTCAGACAGCGGCGTATCTTCCTGCCCCTGATAGCGCCCCTCTACATTCCACGTGGTTTCTCCGTGGCGCAGGAGAAATATTCGGATCATAATCTCAGCCTTCACAGTGCAGGACGGTCACGTCATAAATGCCGTCGATATTTTTCAGAGCAGGAATGATGGAGCTGGGGATATCCTTGTCGACGGCCACAGCCATGATATTTGTGTCCTCATCATCTGCGGCGCCTACCTGCATGCCGTTGATATTTATATCATGTGCGCCAAGGATGGCGGCCATCTTCGCAATCATGCCGGGTTTATTTTCGTGAGGCGCCAGGATGATGCAGCCCTTCGGGTCAATATCCACTCTGAAATGATCCAACGAAACGATCTTCGGCTCCTTCCGATCAAAGAGGGCTCCCGTGATCCGATGGCTTCCCTTGTCGGTATCAATGGTGAGGGTTACCGTATTGGTGAAGTAATGGCCCTTTTTCGCCTTCACCTCCCGGACGTCCATATGCCGCCCGTCTGCAATATGCCGGGCATTGACGAAATTGACGGTCTGCTGAAGAATTGGCGCAAGGAGTCCTTTCAGGACGGCCGTGGTCAAAGGAGCCGTTTCTGTCTCGGTCAGCTCTCCGGTGTATTCTACGCTGACTGCTGAAATCCGGCCCTCCGCCAGATCAATCCCGATATTTCCCATTCGTTCACACAAATCAAAATACGGCGCGATGATAGCGAGAGTGGCTTTCGTGATAGGGGACGCGTTGACTGCGGTGGCTACCGGCTCGCCGCAAAGTGCATCGGCGACGCCTTTTGCCACGTCTGTGGCGACTCCGGCCTGGGCTTCTTTTGTAGATGCTCCAAGGTGCGGGGTGAGTGCCACCGTTTTTAACCCCAAAAAGGGATTATTTTCTTTTGTGAGCGGCTCCTTTGGCCAAACATCGATGCCTGCACCGGCTACCTTGCCCGATTTCAGCGCTTCTGCCAGTGCGGCAATATCGATGATGGCTCCTCTGGCGGCATTGACGATGCGGACACCGTCCTTCATTTTTTTGATTTCTGCCTTGCCGATCATACCCCGGGTCTCGTCAGTGAGGGGCGTGTGAATCGTGATGTAATCCGATTGGGTCAGAAGGGTGTCCAGGTCTACCAGATCAACTCCCAGCTGCCGGCCCCGTTCCAAGGGGATATAAGGATCATAGCCGATGGTTTTCATATTGAAGGCCTGCAGCCGCTTTGCCACATTGGAGCCGACCCGGCCTACGCCGATAATTCCGACAGTTTTGTTTTCCAGCTGAATGCCGGTGAAGCTTTTTCTGTCCCAAGCGCCTTCCATGATGGACTGATGGGCCTGCGGGACATGGCGTGTCATGGACAGCATGAGCGCGATGGTGTGCTCACAGGCGGCAATGGTATTGGACTCCGGCGTGTTGACCACGGTGATGCCCTTTGCGGTCGCCTCCGCAATGTCAATCCCGTCGATGCCGACACCGGCGCGGCCGATGACTTTAAGGCGGGGCGCCGCATCAATGACTTTTTTCGTGACCTTTGTCTGGCTTCTGGTAATAATGGCGTCATAGTCGCCGATGACCTTGCAGAGCTCCTCTTCGTTCATATTTGGCTGAATATCCACAATGTATTCGCCTTCCAGAAATTCCTTCGCTTCCTTTGCTACATCGGCAGTGATAAAAATTTTATACATGGCAGTCTCCTTTACAACGAATACGTCAGATGAGGTTTTGCTGGCGCTGATATTCCTTCATGAAATCCGCCGCTGCTTGGGCCGCCTCCACAGTGACCGCATTATACAGCGAGATGCGGCAGCCGCCGACGAGGCGGTGTCCGCCGGTGCCGATGAGCCCGTTTTCCCTTGCTTTCTGAATAAAATCCTTTTCCATTTCCCTTGTGGGAAGTGTAAAGGTCACATTCATACGGCTTCGAAAGGGCTTCTCGGCGTGGCCCCTATAAAAACCGTCGCTTTCGTCAATGACGTCATAAAGCAGAGAGGCCTTTTTCTTGTTTCTTTCCTCCATGGCAGGAATGCCCCCTTCCTTTTCGATCCAGTGAAGCATCTTATTTAGTGTGTAAATGCAAAACACCGGCGGCGTATTATAAGCGGATGCTTTGTCGATAAAGGTTTTGTATTGCAGGAACGGGGGAATGTCAGAGCGTGCGGTTTCTGCGAAATCATCACGAATAACAGCCAGTGCCATTCCGGCGGCACCCAGATTTTTCTGGATCCCTGCCCAGATCAGAGCGCATTTGCCATATTCCATGGGGCGGGACAAAATATTTGACGACATATCGCAGATAAGAGGCACGTCCGCGTCGGGCAGCGCCGGATACTCGGTGCCGTAAATGGTGTTGTTCGTTGTGATATGAAGAAAATCGGTGTCCTCCTTCAGGGCAAAGGTGTCCGGTATATAGGTGTAATTCCTGTCACCGGCGGAATTGCAGTTATACACCTCGCCGAAGCAGGCCGCCGCGTCCCGGGCTTTTTGCGCCCAGACGCCGGTATCGGCAAAGGCGGCTCGGGTATGAAGGAAATTCATAGCCTCCATGATGAATTGGAGAGAGCCGCCGCCTTGAATAAAAAGGGCATGGTACCCATGGGAGAGACCCATCAGCTTGAGAGTGAGCGCTTCGGTTTCCTCCATCAGGGATTGAATGTCCTGGGACCGGTGACTCATCTCGATGACACTCATTCCTGTGTCCCGATAGTCTGTAAGCTCCTCCTTGATTTCCTCAAGCACGGACAGCGGCATAGGAGAGGGACCGGCATTGAAATTATAAACACGCTTCATAGGAACCTCCTAAAATACAAAAGAGAAGACGTCCCAAGGGACGAGCTTCTCTTTTCTCGCGGTACCACCCAAGTTGCCGAAGATCAATCAGGGGGAGAATAAAAAACGCTCTCCATCCACTAAGGGACGAGAGCACCCGCGATACCACCCAAATTGCCTTACGGCCATCTTTGATTGCTGTAACGGGCAAACCCGAAAGATTCATCATCTATCACTCAGAAGCGGAAAGATACGGATCGCTGGCAGCTCGCACCGGCCGCTGCCTCTCTTGAAGGACCACCGTGTCTCTTCTTCGTCATCATGTATTATAAGAAGTATAACGGCGGAAGAAATGCTTGTCAAGGACAAATGAAGGATTCTTTTGCTCCGATGGTTTTTGCAAAACGGAAGAGTCGTATTTTTCCCTTGCAATGTATTTTCAAATCTGATAGTATATGTAACGTACTTTAATGTGCATTCCCGAATAGTTCAGTTGGTAGAACGAGCGACTGTTAATCGCTATGTCGTAGGTTCGAGTCCTGCTTCGGGAGCCAGTGGCCTGTTCGTCAAGCGGTTAAGACACCGCCCTTTCACGGCGGGTTCGGGGGTTCGAATCCCCCACAGGTCACCATGGGCGATTAGCTCAGCCGGGAGAGCGTCTGCCTTACAAGCAGAATGTCGGCAGTTCGATCCTGTCATCGCCCACCAGGTAAAACGCACCGCAAAAGAAAGCGCGGTGCGTTTTTTGCTGTAAAAAACCATATGGACTGCATTGCTTCGAAAAGCGGTCTATTTTATGATAAGAGGAGTACATTCACAGGATGCCCGGCAGGATAGAAGAAGGGAGCATATTTTGCGCGGGCAGGCTTTTTGCTATAATCCTCCGCAGATACGGTATAGGTGTCTGCAGGGATAGGTGCTTTATAGAAGCGCAGAAGGGAGATGCTATGACTGTCGATGAAGGTCTTATACGCCTAAAAGAAGGAAACGCAATGTACATAGCGGGAAATAATGCAAGAAATATTTCGGGAGCTTACCGAGAAAAACTGGCAAAAGAAGGACAGCATCCTTACGCGGTGATTGTAGCCTGCTCCGATTCCCGAGTAGTACCGGAATTTATTTTTTCTGCCGGTCTTGGTGAATTATTTGTGATTCGCGTGGCAGGAAACATTATGGCTGACCATCAGCTGGGAAGCGTGGAATATGCGCTGGCCCATCTTCAC
The DNA here is from genome assembly GCA_034180505.1 of Dialister sp. GTDB lineage: Bacteria > Bacillota > Negativicutes > Veillonellales > Dialisteraceae > Dialister. Next base: position 6,924 of record JAXFOE010000022.1, on the reverse strand, counting down.
TGTACTCTCGTTGTCATACTGGGGCATTCATCCTGCGGCGCTGTCAATGCGGCGATCGCCGGAGGAGAGAGGGGATATGTGGGAACGATTACTGGTGAAATTGCATGTGCCATTGGTGCAGAGACGGATGACTGGAAAGCGGCGGCGGCTAATGCGGAAAAGGCGGCTGAGGAGATCCGTAAAGCGCTTCCGCATATGAACGGTATCGGAGGTGCGACTGTGATGAGTGCTATGTATGATCTGGCTTCAGGCCGGGTGCATTTTAATGAGGAGGCATGCAATGAATACTAAGAGCGACGGATTTTCCGATACCTCTCTGACAGGATTATTTTTTACATTCAAAGGCCGCTTGAACAGGAAGCGGTACTTTATGAGACTGCTGCTTCTATTTCTCGTAGAATGGCTGCTGTTCCGTGTGGTGGACGGTTTTGGGCTGGATCACACATCGCTTGTCATTATGATTCCCTGCTGGCTGGCCAGCTTCAGTCTGATTTCCAGAAGAGCCCATGACACAGGACATTCAGCAGCTCTCTTCCTCGTGCTATGGATGATTCCGATAATCAATGTATTGGCCGGCTTATACCTTCTGTTCCGTGAAGGCGATATCGGCTCCAATGAATATGGCCCTGATCCGCTCCAGCCTTCTCTGTAAAAGTGAGGCCCTGCTTTTTATAAATTAACGTATGCTCCGGTCCGTTGGTTTCGAAGCGGGATTTATGCTGTCGAACAGGTGGGGGAAGTGAACCGTGTCGTCGTCGACATGCTTCGGCACAAAGACGGGGAGCCTCCCGGGAAGTACCTCCAGCTCCAGCGGAAACGCAGGGCCCTTGTCGCCGTCCACATTTGTGGTAAGCGGTTCATTTTCCGAGGTGGTGATCCTTGCTTTTTTTACGCCTACAACCGTGACAAAGTCAGGTCCCATCTGAAGGCCTGCCAGAAGCTTCGGCGCCTGTATCAGTGCAGGAAGCCAGTGGAAGTCATGGAAGAGGCAGAGTTTGATGATTCCTTTATTTCGTTCCTCCGGGGGGATCAGATTTTTGAAGGATCCGGCAGAGTCGGTCAACATGGCAGCCACCAGCGGCGATGATACTTCAATCATTGTACCGTTTTCTGTTTCGATCTTGAAATGGTACGATTTTTGTCGGCTCAAAACCTGCAGGGCTTTCATGAAATAGGCCAACGAGCCGAAAAGGGTTTTTTCTTTGATGGTTACCTGGCTTACCGCTTCTGAAATAAGGCCCCAGGCGACGACATTGATAAAGTAGCGGTCATTGACACGGCCTACGTCGATATTTGTTTTTACGGCATCCTTTAGCATGCGGATGGCGCCTTTTGGAGAGCGGGGTACGTGGAGCGCCCTCGCCAGATCATTCACTGTACCGAAAGGAATAAAGCCGAAGGTGGAGCTGCTGTTTTCTACGGAGACGATCCCGTTGATGACCTCGTTGATCGTCCCGTCGCCGCCCATACAGATGATATCGCATCCGTCCAAGGCGGCTTTTTTCGCAAATTCTATAGCATCTCCCTTGCCCTCAGTCAGCTTTATAAAGACATCCTCGTATTTTTCAGTCAACACCGCATTTAAAAGCGGGATATATTGGGGAGCCCGCTCGCGTCCTGACGTGGGATTGACGATCATAATGCATCGCCCTGTCTTTTTCATAGCAACCACCTTTCCCGATTTACATTGTCGGCTTAATTATACCAAATCTTATTCGGCAGAGGAGACGGCCCTTCCTTTACACCGGTGTTGTGTTGCCAGGAAAAGGCTAAAATTTCAAATGATAAAAATATTCTGCAGCTATTGACAAGCTACATTGTGGACGGTATCATTGTTTCAATTCAACAGTATAGAGCAATACATGCCAAGATCGAGATAAAGCGTCTGTGGTTCCTGTCCCCAGAGAACCGGCAAAGGGTGAAAGCCGGTGGCATACTGCAGATGATATCCCTCGGGAGCACTGTTCCGAATGAAGTAGGAATAAGCGTCCGTTCACGTTACGAACAGTGTTTTGAGTACAAATAAAGGGTGGTACCGCGAGACTTTCGCCCCTTTCCTCCTGGATGGAGGGGAGGGCTTTTTTGTACCCAAGGCATAGTGATAAGCTAGGGTGGTACCGCGCGGGAAGCGCCTCTTTGGAATTATTTCCGAAGAGGCCTTTTTGTTTTCTCGAGGCTGTTGAAGAACGTACTGGTTTCGGCATTGCCGAGGAAGAGAGGGATAATATGAAAAGGTGGATGAAAGGAATGGCGGCCGTTCTGGCTGCGGCGGCAGTTGTAGGAGTATTTGCGGGCTGCGGCGGAGACAAGAGGGAGGCTACTCAAGAGAACAAAACAGTGAAGTTCGGATTTATCACTGGATACACCGGACCCGGCGCAGCGTATGGCATGTCCATGAAGGAAGGCGTGGAACTGGCGGTGGACGAAATCAATTCTAACCCGAAGACAAAGGTAAAGATTGATCTCAAGACCTATGACACAAAGCTGGTCAAGGCAGAAGCCATCAACGCTATGAAGAAGGCCATTGAGCAGGATAAGGTTCTTGCGGTAGAAGGCCCCATGACATCAGGAGAAATGTTCGCGTCCGGCCCGATTGCGCAGCAGTCCAAGGTGGTCGCCTTCGGCACTGGAACAACGGCTACAGGAATTACGGACATTGGCGATTATATTTTTAGGAACGCGATTCCCTGCAAGCTGGCGATTCCGGTTACTGTAAAGAAAGCTCAGGGAAAGCTGGGATTTAAAAAAGTGGCAGTTCTGTATTCCAACAATAACGATCAGATGGTAGCAGAAAACAAGGTCTATCAGGAACTGTTCAAGGAAATGGGAATCGATGTGGTAGCTACGGAAACCTTTGCCGATAAGGATACGGATTTTTCTGCGCAGCTCACAAAAATTCAGGCAGCCAATCCGGATGTGATTGCCGTAGCAGGGCTCTATCAGGAAGGGGCGCTTATCGTAAGGAAGGCACGGGAGATGGGAATCACCCAGCCGATCATTGGAAATAACGGATTTAACAGCCCGGCGTATCTCCAGCAGGCAGGTGATGCGGCAACAGGCACCTTGGTAGCTACTCCGTGGAACCCGGAGAGGCAGACAGAGAAGGCAAAGGCTTTCCGTAAAGCGTATGTGGCTAAGTACAATCATGAACCGGATCAGTTCGCAGCCCAGGCTTACGATGCGATGTATATCATGCATCAGGCAGTGGAGGAATCCGGCACGACGACAGATCGCAAGAAATTCAGAGATACGCTGGCTAAAATCAAAGGATTTGAAGGGGCAACAGGGAAGTTTGAATTTGACGAAAACCGGGATCCGAAGATGGATCTGGACGTGCTGGAAGCCCGGAATGGCAAGTGGGTTCCTTTCACCTGATAGGGCGTAGCAGGCCTGAAAATTTCCGCTGATACGCTTCTTGCGTCAAAGGGGGGGTAAAATTGTTTTTTCAACAGGTAGTGAATGGCTTGACTTTGGGAAGCGCCTATGCGGTTATCGCCATCGGATACACGCTGGTATTCGGTGTGCTCAATATTGTGAACATGGCTCACGGCGGCATTTTTATGATCGGGGCCTACATTGGTCTTTTGCTGGTAACCGAGGCGGGACTGCCCATATTTCCCGCATTGGCCGGTGCCATGATCGGCGGCGGCATTCTGGGATACGGACTTGAAATATTTGCACTGCGGCCTCTCCGGAAGCATAAGGCGGCTCATCTGGCACCATTGATTTCTACGATTGGGGTCTCGACCTTTCTTGAATCGGCGGCCCTTCTCATCTGGAGTCCTCAAACACGGTCTTTCCCGATCGGATTTGGCGGAGGCATGCTTGACATGGGGGCCTTCAAAATATCGGGGATCCAGATCATCAGTCTTGGCACCGCGGTGGCTCTGATGGTGATGCTGACGCTTCTTCTAAGTCGATCGAAAATCGGCAAGGCGCTGCGGGCCACCTCGGAAAGTGCGGAGACTGCCGGCCTTTTGGGAATCAATACAGGAAAGATTATTACGTTTACGGTTATGCTGGCATCCGCACTGGGAGCCGCTGCCGGGGTATTGATCGGGCTTTCCTTTAATGCCATTGAGCCGACCATGGGAACGGCTATGGGTCTGAAAGGCCTTGCAGTCCTCATTATGGGCGGTCTGGGTAATGTGGAGGGCGCTATGGCTGGTGGGTTTATCCTCGGCATGGCAGAGGTATTTGCGGTGGCCTACGGATCCTCCACTTATCGGGACGCAGTGGCTTTTGGCATCATTATATTAATTTTGTTTATCCGTCCGGAGGGACTCTTTGCCAAGGCAGGGAAAGGAGGCAGGCCATGATGGAAAACTTGCTGAACGGGTATTACCTGCAGGTATTTACCTTTGCGTGTATCAATATTATTCTGGCCATGACCATCTACATGACTCTTTGCACCGGGATCCTTTCTCTGGGCAATGCAGGGCTCATGAGTTTTGGCGCCTATACCTCAGCGATTCTGACGGCCCAGTGGGGCTGGCCGATGCCGGCAGGCATATTGGCAGGAGGCATCGTGGCCGCTCTTGTAGCGGCGCTGATCGGGATTCCCGCTATCCGCCTTCGGGGGCTATATCTGGCCATTGCCACTCTCGGCTTTGGCGAGGTGGTGCGGGTCATTGTGCTCAATCTGGAGATCACTCATGGCGCGCTGGGCTATGCGGGTATTCCCTCTATGGCGAGCTCTTTGGCCGATTATGCCAGTGATATGGGACTTTTGGATGCGCTTTCGCTGGACTCTCAGAGTGGGGGCCAGCTCCTGATGTGTCTTGCTCTTTTTATTCTCGTTTTGGGAGTCATACTCTTCTGGCACCGCCTTGAAACCTCCCGCTATGGCCGGGATATGGCTGCGGTGAAGGCAGACGAATATGCTGCGGCGCTGACGGGAATCAATGTGGTGGCCTGCAAGATGAGAGCCTTTCTTTTTTCCGCATTTTTTGCGGGCATGGCCGGAGCACTTTATGCGCATGCTACATTCTTTATAAGTCCCACTGATTTTTCGTGGCACCGAGTGGTGGATATGCTTCTGTATACCGTTTTCGGGGGTTCCAGTGTGCTGGCCGGTTCCGTTCTGGGAGCGGCGGTGCTCACTGTACTTCCGGAAACCTTACGCTCGCTTTCGGAATACAGGGATCTCATGTACGGTATCATGCTGGTAGCGCTTATGGCCTTTCGGCCTGATGGCATTTTGTCCTATGATGTAATCAAATGGTTCCGCGAAAAAAGGCAGGCCGGGCCATCTGCGAAGGGAGGGACTCTCTGATGCTTCTTGAAATGAAAGAGGTTGTCAGGCAATTCGGCGGTCTCACTGCGGTGTCGAATATATCCTTCGCTGTAGAAAAGGGCGAAATTTTTGGTATCATAGGACCGAATGGAGCAGGGAAAACAACGATATTTAACCTGATCACCGGCGTCTATCCTGTGAGTGAGGGGGATATTATTTTTGACGGTGCATCGATTGCAGGAAAGCGGCCCTATGAAATTATTAACCGCGGGATCGCCCGGACGTTTCAAAACATCCGTCTCTTTGCCGGAATGACCGTTATGGAGCATATTCTTGTAGGAGAGCATGATTCCTTGAAAGCAAGCTTCGGAGCAAGCCTTTTCCGCAGTGCCTCTCAGCGGAAGGAAGAAAAGAAGGCAAGAGAGAAGGCCATGGAGCTTCTTTCTTTCGTAGGGCTTTCTGAGGATGCGAACCGGATTGCCACAGAGCTGCCTTACGGAAAACAGCGCAAATTGGAAATTGCAAGAGCCATGGCATCGTCACCAAAGCTTATTCTTCTTGATGAGCCGGCAGCAGGCATGAATGATTCTGAAACGGCAGCATTGACAGAGCTCATTTCAAAGCTGCGGGATACCTTTGACATGACCATCATCTTGATTGAGCATGATATGCACCTTGTCATGAGTCTCTGTGACCGCTTGATCGTTGTTAATTTCGGGAAACGGCTGGCTTACGGGACACCTGAGGACGTGCAAAGCGATCCTGCTGTCATTGAAGCTTATCTTGGGAAGGAGGATGACTGATGCTGCTGGAGCTGAAGCAGGTAGAAGCTGGATACGGGAATATAAAAGCATTGAAGGGGATCAGTCTGTCCGTACCGGAGCGAAAAATAGTCACCCTTATCGGGGCAAATGGTGCCGGAAAATCAACGACCATGAAAACCATCATGGGTATCATGAAGCCAGAAGCAGGGGATATTACCTTCGACGGGAAATCGTTGAAAGGACTGAAATCATTCCAGATTGTCAAAAAAGGAATCGTCCTTGTACCGGAAGGGCGTCAAGTGCTTCAAACAATGTCTGTTCGAGAAAATCTGGAGCTGGGCGCCTACCAGAGACAGGATGTAGATGCCGTTAAAGAGGATATGGCCGATGTGTTTGAACGATTTCCCCGTCTTTTTGAACGACAGGACCAGATGGGAGGCACTCTGTCCGGCGGGGAACAGCAGATGCTCGCTATCGGACGGGCCATGATGGCAAAGCCGAGGCTCATGCTTCTAGACGAGCCATCCATGGGACTTGCGCCATTGGTGGTACAGCAGATATTTAATGTCATACAGGATATCAGCCACATGGGCACCACCGTTCTTCTGGTGGAGCAGAATGCAAGAAAAGCGCTGCAGATTGCGGATTATGCCTATGTGATGGAAACGGGGAAAATTGTCCTTGAGGGCGACGCTAAAGAAGTGTCAAATAATCCGGCTGTTATGGCTGCTTATTTGGGCGGAAAAAAAGCAATGAATCAAAAGTAAATAATTTTTCTGCCATGGGGGTTGTGATTTTGATTTCCCTTGACGACTTTATTGTTGAGAGGTAAAAATCCTCCGGAAGCAAAAACCTGAAACGGCTTCTTTCGCGTCATGATACGGCGCCGGCGCAAAGAAAATCCCTCAGGCGGGCTGAATTCGG
>JAXFOE010000010.1:0-33262 GCA_034180505.1 Dialister sp. | reverse complement strand
TACCCACGGGGGTATTTTTGGCGGGCGGGTAATATAGAGTTGCGCTCACAAAATTTTTGCTGTATTTTTATAGCCAAGAAGAAAGGTGGTGTACAACAATAGAAATGAGAGCAACACGAGGAACAGGAAGCATAAGTGAATACAGGAAGGGAAAGTTCAAGGCAATAATAACTACTGGCTACGAAATAAACCCAGTTACAGGCAAAAAGAAACGCCTTACTAAAACCTTTACTGGGGAGACAAGGCAGCAGGTACTAAAGAAGCTGCACGAGTTTCAGTACAAGTCGAGCATTGGTGTTATCAATCCCCTATCCCCTTCTACCACTGTCTTACAATTCATGCCCCGGTGGGAGATAATAAAAGCAGCCCAAGTAAAAGAAACTACACTGAATACACAAAAGGCTCTATTAAACAATACGCTCATCAAATATTATGGAGACAAAGCAATCAAAGACATAACACCCTCTATGCTTAATACTCTGTTCTTATCTCTGTTAAATGAGGGCAAGGAATCAAAAACAGTCAATCTAATAAAGGTAATAATCAGTAACTTCTTCACGTGGGCAAGAAGAGAAAAAATCATTGCTGTTAATCCTTGCCAAGACACAATAAAAATAAAAGCCAATGAGTATTCAGAAGCAAATAATATTAATCCACTGACACAAGAGCAGATAAAGACATACCTAAGCTATCTAAAAACAGCTTCAACACCCTACCCTTATACATATGAACTGATTAGGACAGCACTTGAAACAGGGGCAAGAAAGGGTGAATTATTAGGTCTACGATTCTCTGACTTAGATGTAGACAAAGGTACTATATCAATATCGAGGACAAGGACACAAAATGGGATAACGACACCTAAGAGCAAGGCATCAATCCGTACTATATCTGTAGGGCGGGATTTGATAGAGCTGCTTATGAGTATAGACCATACCGCACCGGATAGTTTTGTCTTTCATAAGATGGGTGCGGAATGGACTCCAATATCTATAGGGTACCCAAACCTACTGCTAAAAGAGACACTCAGTAAAGCAGGGCTGCCAAAATGCAAGTTCCATAATTTAAGACATACCAACGCCACACTTCTCATATCAAGGGGCGTGGATATAAAAACAGTATCCAAAAGGCTTGGTCATTCATCAGTTGTCATTACTCTTGATACGTATGCCCACTTCGTACCAGAAACAGACAAAGCTGCAAGTGAATTAATACAGAATATATGTTCTGTTGAGTAATTAAAAATGTGCTACTGACATACTACTATCTTTCTGTCGGTAGCACATTTTTTATGTCATTTTATACTTGATTTTGTATTTGAGACAGTAATATACTACAATGTCTTGTATTCTCGTTTTCTATAAAAAATATTTCAATAGCAAAATGTTTAAATTTTGGGAAAATTCTTGCTTTTATCGGTTTTCATCTGCTTTTGTCAACCAGAAAATGCTTGGCTGATGCCTTTTCGCTGTATTTTCGTATACCGGCACGCAAAAAGACCGCCTTTGGGGGCGGCCTTTTCTTTCTCTTACTCCTCGGTGATGGTCATTGTATCAATCACTCTCACCTCGGACAGTGCCAGCGTCTGCAGACTGTGAATAGCTTTGGCTGCTGCCATAAGCACTTCGTCGCCGGCATCATTTTTGAGCTGGCTGCAGTTCATGTTTCTGAAAATCGGTTTCCCGCTGGGATTAACCCCGTTTTCAAGGCGGAGCTGCAGTTTTTTGTCATCCATAGATTTCCTGATAGCCATGGTATCACCTCCTTTCGAATGCACATCTGTTACGACAGGACTTCTTCGCTTTCCGTCACGATGACCGCTTTCTTAAGGCCCACTGCGGGAAGTCCCGCGCGGTTTACAAGAATCGGTGTGATGGAAGCGGCGGCGGTTTTGACGGTTTTCAGATCCAGTTCCTCCTTAGGATTGGGAACGATCATGGAAAGGGTCGTTCCCGCCGCTGTTACAAAAGTAAGTACCAGCTTCTTCATGTGTATCACCTCCTTTCAAAGGAGCGCCTGCGGCTTTTTGCTTGCCCCTTCACTAATAAAGTCGTCAGGCCTGTGACAAATCACAACCTCCGGCATAAACAAAATTTCGAATTTCTTTCTCCCGCCTGCTTACAATGGCTTCCACCGCTTTCTTGTGCTTGTAAAGGGCCTGCTGGGATATGCCGAGCTGTTTCATCATCTCCCCTGTCTTTCTCCCTTCCGCCATGGCGATAAATACATCCCGCTGTCTTGGCGTGAAGGGAAGAAAGTCTGCCACGTCGCGGATCGTCACCGCCTCTCCCTCGTAAAAGGATGGGCTCTGACGGGAAAGCTTCACCTCATACAGCGGGGTACACCTTTTTTCGTGACACCACTTCCTGCGGAGATAGTCTCCTCTCGCCCAGGTAAGGCGTTGCTTGATGTAAGAGGCAAAATAGGGATTTTTCTTTTCGTCGTAGGACTGAATCAGCTCCCATAAATGAATGGAAAGTTCCTGATGCAGCTCCCTGTCTGTCGGCGATCCGTCTCTCGGGTCGGAGAGTTTCCACAAAAGGGGCTGAAAGCTTCGGAGCAGCTTATCCATAGAGGACGCATTGCCCTGCTTCGCCTCTTGTACGATGCGGTTGAGTGTATGAAATTGTTCTTGCTTCACAGATTTTCCAATCGAGCGCTCTGTTTTATTTCCTAGGATGCCTGTATCGTATCGGATGGACCTGCGGAGTACGAATGCAATTTCAGGAGCTCAAAATGCAAAAACTGTTCATTTGACGTCCTCAAAACGCTTGTTTTTTCAATTTGAGGGTCTCAAAACGCAAAAAAGCTTCATTTCAGCTCCTGAAATTGCAAATTTTTAAATTTTTTACTTTTTGCTTCTTCCAGGCTGCTTTCGTTGTTGCATGTAAAAAGACCCGGGAGACAGTACATCTCTCAGGTCTTTTTTCCATGCAGGCACAGGAACCGCTGTCCCAATGACTCCGTAATCCCAGCGTGATGAATCAGGCGCTGTGCACTGGCTTTATTGTGAAACATTTCACGTAAAGTTGCTCAATCTTGCCGTCAAGTCACGTGATGATGCTGACAAGCAATGGGTATGGCGCTCCTGCGCTGTATGGATTTGGTCTTTCGTCTTTCTTAACCCGCGGGGAGAGGAAAATCCGAATTCAGCCCGCCTGAGGGTTTTTCCTTGCGCCGGCGCCGTATCATGACGCGAAGGAAGCCTTGTCAGGCTTTTGCTTCCGGAGGATTTTTACATCTCATATATAAAGTCGTCAAAGGTTATAAAAATCACAACCTCCCTCAAAAAATAGTTTTTGCTTATCTTTGATTATATAAGTGAAAAAGAGGCAGAACGTCCCGGATCATTGCTTTTTATATCCCGCCCATGAAATCAAGCGGCCGCGGCAGGTATGCTATAATGGGAACCCGGAGGAGTTATGAAAGCATTGCAAATCAAAAACATTTCTCTTGATGGAAAGGCGGTATTGGCTCCCATGGCGGGCGTGAGCGATCTGGCCTTCCGCCGCATCGCGAGAAAAATGGGTGCCGCCATGGTCACCAGTGAAATGATCAGCGCCAAGGGTATGTATTACAATAACGAGCGGACAAAATCCATGCTCGCCACCGCGCCGGATGAGCACCCGGTGGCGCTCCAGATATTTGGAAGCGATCCGGACATCATGGCGCTGGCCGCAAGGGAAGTGGAAAAAGCGGGAGCTGACGCGGTGGACATCAATATGGGATGTCCTATGCTGAAGGTTGTGCGAAACGGCGACGGGTCGGCACTGATGAAAAATATCCCGCTGGCGCAGGCGGTCATCGCGGCGGTAGTCAAGGCGGTGTCCATTCCGGTCACAGTGAAAATGCGCCTTGGCTGGTCGAGGGAGAGTCTGGCCGCAAGGGATCTGGCCATGGCCGCCGAGGAGGCAGGAGCGGCGACGATTACGGTGCACGGCCGCACGAGGGAAGAATTTTACACCGGCCATGCGGATTGGAAGGAAATCGCTGCGGTGGTGTCCGCCGTCTCTATTCCTGTTTTTGGAAATGGCGATGTCACTGACGGCCCTTCCGCAAAGGCACTTCTGGAGGAAACCGGCTGTGCCGCTGTAGCTATCGGCCGCGGTGCTTGGGGAAATCCGTGGGTATTTCGGGAAATCAACGCTTTTCTTGCAACCGGCGAGGAATTGCCAAAGCCTTCATGGGAGGAGCGCTTGCAAATGGCTCGTATCCATCTGGCCGCGCTGGTGGAGGAAAAAGGCGAATACGCCGCGGTTCGCGAAATGCGGGCTCATGCGAGCCGCTATTTCCACGGTCTCCCAAAGGCTACGATTCTGCGGCAGGCCATCATGGAAAGCACAACAGAGGAGGCCTTCAATCGCATTCTTTCTGAATACGAGGAGCAAAATCATCTGCGTGAGCCGGACGGGCTTCCGTTTTAAGGTATAAAAAGAGAGGTAACGAAATTTATCATTTCGCTGCCTCTCTTTTTTTATCTGTATAAGCCCATGGCGGCCGCGGCGGCATCATAGGTTTTTTTCGCTTTTTCGTGAGCCCGCTTAGCGCCTTCGTCCAAAATGGTGTCCAGCTCGGGGCTGCCCATGAGTTCTTTGTACCTTGTCAGCACCGGTGTCATTTCTCCGACTACAAGGTCGGCCACGTCTTTTTTGAATGCGCCGTAGCCTTTTCCGTCATACAGTTTTTCTATGTCCGCAAAGCTTTTTCCGGATATGGCGGAGTGAATGCTCATCAGGTTGGACACGCCGGGCTGATTTTCCTTGTCGTAGTGAACGCGTCCGATGGAATCGGTCACGGCCCGTTTGATTTTCTTCACGATGGTATCCGCGTCGTCCAGCATATGGATCGTGGCCATTTCATTGTCGTCGGATTTGCTCATTTTGCTTGCAGGATCCTGAAGGCTCATGACCCGGGCGCCGCCCTTGGGTGCCCACATTTCGGGAATGGTAAAAACCCTTCCGTATTTCCGATTGAATCGTTCTGCCAGATCCCGGGTGATTTCCATATGCTGCCGCTGGTCGTCGCCTACAGGAACGAGGGTCGCCTGATACAGAAGAATATCTGCTGCCATAAGCGGCGGGTAGGTCAGAAGGCCCAGCGGGATAAATCCGTTTGTTTTTTCCTGCTTCTGCGCCTTGGATTTATACTGGGTCATGCGTTCCATTTCGCCTACGTAGGCGGAGCAAATCATCATCCACCCCAGAAGAGCATGCTCGGGCACCTCGGACTGAACAAAAATGGTCGCTTTTTTCGGATCCATGCCGGAGGCAATATACAGTGCTGCCAGATTCCGGGTCCGCTCATGAAGGAGCTTCGGATCCTGAGGCACGGTGATGGCATGCTGATTTACGATACAGTAGTAGCATTCCGCTTTTTCCTGAAAAGGAATAAAATTTTTCAACGCTCCCAGATAGTTGCCCAATGTAAGGGAGCCGCTGGGCTGAATTCCGGAAAAAATCACATCCATGCTTGTCGTACCTCCCGCAAAGAAAGCCATCCCAAAAGTGATGGCTTGTCTTATTTATTTTTAAAACCTATTCAACGGTAACTGATTTTGCTAAATTTCTAGGCTTGTCCACGTCATTTCCCCGCTTGATGCTGGTGTAGTATGCCAAAAGCTGCATGGGAATGACTGAAAGGATCGGTGCAATGAATTCGTCCACCCGGGGAATGCTCACCGTTGATGTCGCGTATTTTGCAAGTTCCTGATCATCGTCGTAGCCGATGCCGAGAACCTTGGCTCCCCGGGCCCGCACCTCCTGTATATTGCTGTACATCTTGGCGCTGACATTATCCTGCGTCGCTACCGCGATAATCGGTGTCTCCTCTGTAATCAGCGCCAGCGTCCCATGCTTCAGCTCGCCTGCCGCATAGGCTTCCGCATGGATATAGGAGACTTCCTTCAGCTTCAGCGCCCCTTCCATGGCGATGGCATAATCGATGGACCGGCCCAGATAAAAAATATCCTTCGCCCGGCTCAGGGTATCCGATACCTCAGATAAACGATCCTTTTCCTCAATCACCTTCTCAATTTGCCTGGGCAGCTCCTGAAGGCCGGCGGCGATTTTTTTCTCCAGCCTTTCAGAAATCGTTTTCTTAATATGTCCCATGTAGAGCGCCAGCATAAGCAGAGCCACCAGCTGCGTAGTATATGCCTTGGTGGACGCTACGGCAATTTCCGGCCCCGCCAGCGTGTAGATCACATGCCCCGCCTCCCGCGCGATGGAAGAGCCGATGGAATTTGTCACTGCCAGACTTCTTGCGCCCAGCCGCTTCGCTTCCTTCAGCGCCGCCAGCGTGTCGATGGTTTCGCCGGACTGGCTCACCACGATGCAGAGGGTTTTGTCATCAGTAAGAGGGCGGCTGTAGCGGTATTCCGACGCGATCTGCACGGAAACAGGGATTTTCACGAACCGCTCGATATAATGACGCGCCACGAGCCCCGCATGGTAGGCGGTGCCGCAGGCGGTAATCAGAATATTGGTGATGCCTGACAGGTATTTCTCATCCCAGCCAAGATCATCAAATTTTGCGAAACCTTCCTTGGTGACATGCATGGCCACCGTGTCATGCACCGCCTTTGGCTGGTCATAAATTTCCTTCAGCATAAAATGCGGGAATCCGCCTTTTTCTGCCGCTTCCGCAGTCCATGTGACAATCTGTTCTTTTTTGTCTATCTGATTTCCGTCATCTCCGTACACGGTGACGCCGCCCTTTGTCACCACCCCGATTTCACCATCGTCCAGTATGTAAATCCGGCGGGTTCTGTTTATCAGGGCCGGAATGTCGGAGGCAATGAAGTTTTCCCCTTTCCCAAGACCGATGATGAGAGGATTATCCTTTTTCGTACAAATAATCGTCTCTGGATCTTTATCGTCCAGCATGACCAGACTGTAGGACCCTTCGATCCGGGCAAGCACTTTTTTTACGGTGGACAGGAAATTGCCATCATCCAGCTCTTCTGCCAGATGGGCTACTACCTCGCTGTCCGTGTCAGATTTGAATGAATGTCCCTTTGCAATCAGCTCCTGCTTCAGGGTCATGTAGTTCTCAATGATCCCGTTATGGACGATCACAAAATGATTTCCGCAGCTTCCGTGGGGATGGGCGTTTTTGTCCGACGGCTTCCCGTGAGTGGCCCAGCGGGTATGCCCGATTCCGATATGACCGAAAAGAGGATGCGCCTTAAGTTCATTTTTCAGATTCACAAGGCGCCCCGCTTTTTTCTCGATCGTGATTTTTCCTTTTTCGCATACGGCGATACCTGCTGAATCATATCCCCGATATTCAAGGCGGCGGAGTCCGTCCATCAAAAAATCGGCGGCCTGGCCGTCTCCTACATATCCGACAATACCACACATAACCGGTATTCCTCCTTACTATCTTAAAGGAATCATTCCCTTTGCGCTGATTGCAGCGGTTTTACAGCATGCTTTACACGCTCGTTCATTCTACCATATATGAAGGCAGATAATCAAAAACACGAGCCTCTCATCGTATGAACATCGCATCGCCAAAGGAGAAAAAACGGTATTTTTCGTCCACCGCGGTCTTATACGCCGAAAGAATATGTTCCCTCCCCGCAAAGGATGCCATCATCATGAGAAGCGTCGATTCAGGCAGGTGAAAATTGGTGACGATGCCATCCACAATGTGCCAGGTATACCCGGGATAAATATAAAGCTGCGTCCAGCCCTGACCGGCCGTGATTTTTCCGGACTGCCCCGCCGATTCCAATGTCCGCACCGATGTGGTGCCAACGGTGATCACCCGTCGCCCTTCTTTTTTCGCCGCGTTTATGGCTTCTGCGGTTTCCTCGCTGACACTGTACCATTCCCGATGCATCTGGTGATCTTCAATATTTTCCTCACTCACCGGACGGAAGGTGCCGATTCCCACGTGAAGCGTGACAAAACGGATGTCAGCGCCCTTTTTCTTCATGTCCTCCATGAGGGATGGCGTGAAGTGAAGGCCTGCAGTGGGTGCCGCGGCAGATCCGTTATATCTGGCGTACACCGTCTGGTAATCATCCTTGTTTTCCAGCTTTTTATGAATATAGGGCGGTGTCGGCATTTCCCCGATTGTCTCAAGGAGCGTCTCAAAATCCCCGTCATAGGAAAAGCGGACAAGCCGGCCTCCCACATCGGTTTTTTCAAGCACATCGCAGGAGCAGGTATCGGAAAAATCAATCGTCACCCCCGGCAGTGCTTTCTTCCCGGGATTGACCAGAACCTCCCACTGATCATTTCCCTTCGGCGTAAGAAGGAGCACCTCTATCCTTCCGCCGGTGCCTCTCCTCCTGCCGTGAAGCCTGGCGGGAATGACCTTCGTATTATTGAAAACAAATACATCGCCGGGAATGATTTCATTCAGAATATCCCGAAAATGGCCGTGAGAAACGTCTCCGGTTTTTCTATCTAAACGCATGAGCCGGCATGAATCTCTCGGCTCTGCCGGTTCCTGCGCAATGCGTTCCTTGGGCAAATCGTAATAGAATTCTTCCAGTTTCATACAATGCCTCGTTAATAGATTTTTTCAATTTTTGTGCCGGTGTAGTAGTGGCGAAGGATATCCCTGTAGTAATCCTTTTTCCCGCCGCTGCGGGCTGCCATGGCCTCTGCGCCCCACTGGGACAGGCCGAGACCGTGGCCGGAGCCGTAGCCGGTGATAATAACCTGTTTTTTAGACTGGCGAATATCAAAGAGCGTCGACGGCAAGCCAAAAAGACCTTGTATTTTTTCTCCGCTTACAGTCGCTTTTCCTTTGGCGCCCATAAGCTCCACCGACTTGACCCGTCCTGAAATGCCCCGATCTGCCGCTTTGACCGGTCCTTTTTTCAGACGGGACAGCTTGATCCCCTTGATCGCTCCTGCCGACGGGCTTGCGCCGTAAAGGGCTTTGCTGAATGCGTCAAGGCTGACCGTTTTTGTCCACGCCTCCGCCTTCATCGTCTCCGGCACGCCCTTCAGGTACGGCACTGCGGTTCCCCACACATTTTCACTATTTTCCGTATACCCGCCGCCGCTGGAATGAAATACCGCGTCAATCGGTTTCCCGCCGTAGGTAATAATTTCTCCGGCAGTCTCCATGACCGCTCTCGTAGTGGCTGCGGTTTCCGCGTCAACGCCTCGGTATACCTGCGATCTTGTGTCGTCAGTCACATCATATCCGCCCTTGCGGTAGCTGTTTTTGTGGTATACCGCATAGGTTCTTGCAGCCACAGCCTGCGCCTTCAGCGCGTCCATATGCCATGTAGGGACCACCTCGCAGGGAACAACCCCTTTCAGGTAATCATCAAGGGAAACCACGTTGACCACCGTCAAGCCGTTCGCCCATGCGGAAGGAATGAGCTTCATCTGCCCCCGATAGCGGTTCCCCTTCACCATAAACGCCGCTTCCTTGCCGGAGGGACGGAGGAGCGCGCCGTTCTTAAAGGCCTTTCCGTTGATGGTGATGCCCTTAGATCCGTAGGAAGCGGTAATGTCTGTTCCCTTAGGGAAGGATTTCCACCGTTTCCCGTCAGATTCCACGTCAAAGGGAGTCAGCCCCTTCAGCAAGACCTGTCCGGAACCGGATACAAGCCCCACCTCAATGTCCGGCGATGAAACGGTCTTCTTTGCCATGACTGCCGGCTTTTTTTTATTTGCCGTTTTGGGAGCCGTTTTTTTTGCGTTGCGAGCGACTGTTTTTTTGCCGCTCTGCACCGGTTTTGCCTGTCTGACCGCAGCAGCTACAGTCCTTCGCTGAACCGGTATATACTCCGCCGCTTCACTCATACTGCCGGCAAAGCACAAAAGTCCTACGAGGACCGCCGCCTTGATGATTTTTCCTTTCATATTATTTCCTAGTAAACAGATTCAACAACAGACTGATAACGATGCTTGCCACGATGCATGAAACAATCGGAAAATATATGTGCGTATTTCCTTTGGAAATATGGATATCCCCCGGAAGGTGACCCAGAAATGGCATCTGTATGCCAAGCTGTATGCACAAGCCGACCGCAATCAGCACCGCGCCGAATACTATAAAAAGCCTTCCCATTCTGTTATTCCTCGCTGAACAGGCTGCCTGAGCCCACGTCGTCCGTGAAAGGCAGTCCCAAATGATCATAAGCAAGCCTTGTCACTATCCGGCCTCTCGGTGTCCGTGAAAGAAAGCCGATCTGCATCAGATAGGGCTCGCAAATATCCTCGATGGTGCTTCTTTCTTCACTGACCGCCGCCGCAATGGTATCGACACCCACCGGGCCGCCGCCAAATTTTTCAATAATCGCCTTCAGCACGTCCCGGTCGATATGGTCCAGCCCGATGCTGTCCACATTAAGCGCCGCCAGCGCAGAAGAGGCGATTTCCTTTGTAACATGACTTCCCTTCACCTGCGCAAAATCGCGGATTCTCTTCAAAAGCCGGTTCGCTATACGGGGCGTCCCCCTGGACCGGCGGGCAATTTCGAGAGCGCCGTCCTTTTCAATGCCGATGCCCAGAATATCCGCAGCCCGGCGAATAATTTTTTCCAGCTCCTCTGCCTCATAAAACCGCATGTGATTGATGATGCCAAATCGATCCCGAAGCGGTGCCGAAAGAGCGCCCGCCCTCGTCGTGGCGCCAATCAGCGTAAACGGCGGAAGCTCGATTCGTATGGAATTGGCGCCGGCTCCCTTGCCCATGACAATATCCAGCGCAAAATCCTCCATGGCAGGATATAAAATTTCCTCCACACTCCGGTTCAGCCGATGGATTTCATCAATAAAAAGCACATCATGCGCAGACAGGGTCGATAAAATGGACGCCAAGTCGCCTGGCCGGCTGATGGCAGGGCCGCTGGTGATTTTAATCTGCACGCCCAATTCCTTGGCGATAATGCCCGCCAGCGTCGTCTTTCCCAGTCCCGGCGGTCCATAAAGAAGCACGTGATCCAGCGCTTCCCCTCTGGCCTTTGCCGCCTGTATATAAATTTTCAAATTCTTTTTGAACGATTCCTGCCCGATATATTCGTCCAGCGTCTGGGGGCGGATTGACTGCTGCCACTCATCGTGGCCGGTATCCTCTCGGGCCACGATCCGTCCTGTATCGCCCAGAACCGGTTCTTCCCCGCCACCCAGCGTTTTAATGTATTTATTGTTCATTCCGCCACCCATCAGTCCCTGGCCTTACCAAATTCCCGGAGAACCGCCGAAATGAGCGCCGCCGTTTCCTTATATTGCGGTGCCAGCCGGGCCAGCAGGGGACGTATTTCCTGCCGGTCATAGCCGAGAGACAGCAGCGCCTTCATGGCATCGCTGTCAAGAGTATCCTCCTCGCTGATTCCATGATTGTCTGCGGAGGGCTCGCCCCCTATGTCCAGCGTTCCGATTTTGTCCTTCATTTCCACCAAAAGCCGTTCCCCTGTTTTTTTGCCCACCCCGGGAAGGCGGGTCAACGCGGTAAGATCCCGATTCCTGATGGCCCGGGCAAATGCGGCGGGGTCCATGGCGGATAAAATCCCCATAGCCACCTTGGGCCCGATTTTTGACACTGAAATCAGGAGAAGAAACAGATCATAGGCCTCTCTTGAAAGAAATCCATATAAGAGAATGGCATCCTCCCGGACAGCCATATAGGTCAAAAACTTGGCAGTTTCTCCCGTTTGAAGGGCGTCCCTGTCCTTGCCTGACAGAAAAACCCGGTATCCGATACCACCGGTTTCAATAAAGCAATAATCCTTAAACCGTTCTGTGATTTCTCCGCGTATATATCCGATCATACAGAGCCCCCGAGCATTTTACCGTGTTCCATCCGATATATGGCAGTCAGCGCGATAGCCAGCGCGTCCGCCGCATCATCGGGATTGATTTTTTTCTTTATGTGCATGAGCCGCATAACGATGTCGATGACCTGATTTTTACTGGCCCTGCCATAGCCGGTCAGCTGCTGCTTGACCTGCAGCGGCGTCACGCCGATCACCGGAACCTGCCGCCGGCAGCCTGCCAGAAGTATGACCCCTCGCGCCTGGGCTACCTTAATGCCGGTGGTGATATTTGTATTGAAATACAACGTTTCCACACCCATAAACTGAGGGCGGTACGTTTCGATCAGCTCCGCCACCCCTTCGTAAATGATATTCAGCCGCTCCAGATCATCCTGCTCCTTATAGGTTTCGATGATCCCGTAATTGACAGGCACGATGGTATTTCCATTTTTTTCAACCACACCGAAGCCGCATCGTCCCGTCCCGGGATCGATTCCCAACGCGCGCATAAAGCTCCTTTACCGGCTACAACCCGCAGGCAAAACCGCAAACAGCCCATGCCGGCGGGACTATTTTTACTTATTATAGCATATATACAGGCTGCCCCTTTTCGGTATCCCAAGCGGGCGCTATCGGACGAGACGCTTAAAAGCATCGTCCTCCCGAAGCCAAGCGAAATGATCCTGCTCGCGGGCAGCATCCTTCACCGCATCGCCCCCACTTTTGATGGCTTCCTTTAAATATGCCAATGCCTTCTCCCTATTTCTCATATCTGCGTAGCAGGTGGCAATCCCGTACAAAGACCAGATATTCGCCGGATCCACGTCAATCACCCTTTGGAAATACGGAATGGCTTCCTCGTACCGGCAGCCCAGCTTTTTTGCGAGCCCCATCTCGTAGTACCCCTGTATGTAGGAAGGATTCAGCAAAAGCGCCTTCTGAATCTCCGCCGCCCCCGCATCGGGCTGTCCATCAAGGGAAAGCAGAAGTCCCTTCAGGGAGTGGGCCTTGTAATTCGTTTCGTCCGTGGCAATCGCTTCCTCCGCCAAACGAAGCGCCCTCTTTTCCTCTCCGCCTAAGTATGCCTCTTCAGCCTTTTGGAAAAGAGTCTCCGATGTGGGAGAAATATCATTTTCTTTCTTTTGCGGCTCTCTTGCTTCCTGCCCGCTTCTCGGGCCCGAGTCACCCACAGGCACCTCCCATGGCGCGCATGCCGAAAAAAGGAGCATGCCAAAAAGAATACCCGCTCCCGCCAAAATACGCTTCATAAAGCTCCCCTGCCTTTTTGAATAACTCCGGCTTACTTTCCGCATACCCATGCCTGTAGATATGCTAAAATAAATATATATTCTATTGATATTATATGGCAGTCTTCAAGGAGGATTTCATGGCTAAAACAGCATTTATTACAGGCGCTACCAGCGGTATCGGTCTGGCCACGGCAAAAGCACTGGCAGAAAAGGGATACAACCTGGGTCTTGCGGCTCGCAGGAAAGAAGCGCTCCAAAAGGTCCGGTATGAAATCATGTCGGCCTATCCCATGTCAGTGGAGATATATCCGCTGGACGTA
The DNA here is from genome assembly GCA_034180505.1 of Dialister sp. GTDB lineage: Bacteria > Bacillota > Negativicutes > Veillonellales > Dialisteraceae > Dialister. The sequence continues at coordinate 19,962 of JAXFOE010000010.1, read as the reverse complement.
AGAGACGAAAAGAATATAAAGAAGGTCGCTGATTCATATATATCCGCCTGCGGCGCGCCCGATGTCCTTGTAAACAACGCGGGCCTTGCCCGGGGCCTTGAGCCCTATGAGCGCACAGATACCGATGATATCCGGCAAATGATCGATACCAATATAAAGGGACTCTTCCTCGTCACCCGCGCCTTTTTGCCGTCCATGCTGAAGCGGAATGAAGGGCATATCGTCAATCTGGGCTCCACCGCGGGACTCTATGCCTATGCGGGGGCCGCGGTATATTGCGCCACAAAAGCGGCGGTGAAGACATTCAGCGATGGCATACGGATTGACACCATTGACAGCAATTTGAAGGTCACCACCATCCAGCCCGGAATCGTTCATACTCCCTTTTCAGAGATACGCTTCCATGGCGATAAAAAAAGAGCCGATGCGGTTTATGAAGGCATCGAGGCTCTGGAAGCGGAAGACATCGCAGACATCATCGCTTTTGCCGTGACGAGAAAGCGGCGGGTGCAGATCAGCGATATTGTCATTATGGCAAATCAGCAGGCCACCGGATTTATGGTCAGCAAGCATAAAAAATAAATTCCCTTATAGCTTCCATCAAAAAACCATCGGCACCTTACAAGCTGTACCGATGGTTTTTTCATTAATAATTCACGAAGACCTCCACGTCCTGCCTTCCAAAATTGTAGCATTCTGAATAGGATTCCATGCACAAATCGATGCGGTTGCCTTTAATGGCGCCGCCTGTATCGGCTGCGATGGCCTGTCCGTATTGAGGAATATATACGACGGATCCCAGCGGAATAACGTTCGGATCCACCGCTACCGTGCCATGACCAGCCTTCGTGCCGGTGGCCGTGATTCCCAGACCGCCTCCATCCATGGGATGATAGGCCGTGGCAGACATGGTAGCCACCCAGCCTACCGTTCCCGCCTCATCGCCGGTCCGCGCCACGCCGGGCTCACCAGAATCAACAACCGAGGATTTAATGATATTCGTCTTGATGACCTTGCCGTCGGAAATGAATTCCTCCGCCTCGATGGTGCGCTTCCCCGCACGGCCGGAGGAAATAACAACCATATCGCCCTTCGCAAGGCTTCGATCAAGCCATTTCGTATAGGTGATGGGCAGCGCTTCTGTCCGGGTAACGGTGCGCATGATATAAGGCACTACGTGAATGACCATATCCTTATGAACCCTCGAAAGGCCGTCCTCTACGGGCATGACCCTTCTCCAGTCATAGCCGGCATCATTGACCGCGCCCTGTACCGTCTGCTGCGACGTATACACCACCTTGGACTTTCCCTGATACTGGATCGTCACAGGAACAGACCGCTCCACAACGATAACCGTACCATCAGCAGCCTCGTCCGTGCTTGACCAATACTTGTCATAACGGCCAAGGGTAATGTGGGCCTCGGCCAGCACCTTTTTCAAACTGGATTCATCTGTGAAAATCATCCTGCGCTCGCCCCCGTCAAAGACGGTCACCGCTTTTTGTCCCCGGGACATGGCATAGACCGAGGATTCACTCGTCAGGCTCGGCTGCGCTGATACGATACACATGAACAGCACTCCAAACAGAGCAAGCTTCACGTGTGTTTCTGATAAATGTGTCATAATCACTTCTCCTACGGTGCTAATTCTACCATAGGTGGACTTTTTGTCAAATTTCATATAGTTGACATTATATTATTTGCTGTTTATCCAGATTTTATCGCATTAAATAGTTTTATCTATCATTCAATGTGTAAATACACTTCATTATTAAACTCTGTGATTATTTGATTTTATCTCGATATATACTGTATTTTACAATTCCGTATTATTGTCATCTCTGTACTCTGGGAATAGACATTATAAAAAAATTAGTATTTTATGAGTCCTTTGGGATTCTATTTTATCGAATATTCTCCGGGTACGTTTTCTTTTATTCCGGTTAATTGTAAACCTCGTCTTTTTGATTTGCTTTTTTAGGATGGGCTGTTTTTGGGCCACATTTTGAATTTTTTATATTATAGCTTCATTAAAAATGGCACTTTGTGGGAAAATTTATCACAAAAGCGTCATTTTTAAATTGTAAAAATCGTATTTTCCGTTTTATTTCCATATAAAGTGGGAGAAGGGTGAAATTCGTGCTGCTTGTAAATGGCATCAAAAAAAGCCGGTATAAAACCGGCTTTCTGACTAGTCTGCACTGAACGGCAGAAGCGCAATCGCTCTTGCTCTTTTGATGGCAAGATTGATTTTGCGCTGATGCTTTGCGCATGTACCTGTTACACGGCGGGGAAGAATTTTGCCCCGTTCCGAAATAAAGCGGCGAAGCGCGTTAATATCCTTGTAATCGATGGCGTCCACGTGATCAACACAGCACTGGCACACCTTTCTTCTCGGCCTTCTCATCCGATCTCTTCTTATCATGATGTATCTCCTATATCTATTGCTTGTTAAAACGGAATGTCCTCGTCAGTCCGGGTTGTGCCGAACTGCGCGAAATTATCATTTTTGCCCTGACCCATCGGATCGGCAGCCGGCATAGCGCCCGCATTCTGCTGCGGCATTCCGGCGGAGGCATTGCCTCTTCCGGAGGTTCCTAGCGGAATCGCGATCGTATTGGCTACCACTTCGGTGACATATCTTCTCTGACCGTCAGGCGTATCATAGGATCTGGTGGAAAGACGTCCCTCTACAAATACGCGAGTTCCCTTCCGCAGCTGATTTCCTACAGCCTCTGCAAGATAGCCCCATGCGACGATATTAATCCAATCCGTAAGCTCTCTCTGTTCTCCTGACGGAGTGCTGTACTGGCGGTTTACCGCAATACTGAAAGAGGCTACCGCGCGGCCCGTTTTTGTGGCCCTGATTTGGGGGTCACGAGCCAGATTTCCAATGACTTGAACTGTATTCATCGCTTGTCCCTCCGCTTAGTCATCATACTTCACAATGATATGACGGATGATTTCCTCATGAATTTTGATAACCCGGTCAAGCTCCGCAATCTGTGCAGGTTCTGCATGGAAATCAATAACCACGTAGTACCCTTCGGTCTCGTGCTTGACCTCGTAAGCCAGATGACGCTTGCCCCATTCATCAACCTTGTCTACAGCCCCACCGATTTTCCCAATGGTGTCCTGTACGGTTTTGATGGCAGCCTTGATCACTTCATCGTTGGCTACGTTCACTACGAACATAACTTCATACTGCTTCATACAATCGCCTCCTTTTGGCCCTGTGTCCCGCGCTCTCCACGGGATGGAAGTTAGAAACCCTGTTGGTTTCCGCCTGCTTTTGCAAGCTCTACCATTATACATGACCTTGAGCAGGATTGCAAACAAAAAACCTGAGACAAATCGCCTCAGGCCATAGACTGGTGGGATTGTGCGGGTTCGAACCGTAGACCTCTTCGATGTGAGCGAAGCGCTCTGACCAGCTGAGCTACAACCCCGTTTGGAATGTGTTTATTATAGCACAGATTTATAAAACTCTCAAAGCATTACGGGAGACCATCCTCCATCAGGTGGGCGTAGTGGATTTGCATCTTCTTTGTCACAGTACCCGGTTTCCCGTCTGCGACAGGCGTTCCGTCCACCGACAGGACAGGAATGACTCCGTCCTGGCTATTTGTTAAAAATACCTCCTCTGCCTTCATCAGATCCTCTTTTGTGATGGGATCGCCCACCTCGTCAATGGAGGTGACTCCCGCTGTAGGCGCCACCCGCGTCAGGATAAGGGATCTGGTCACGCCCCTTACGATATGCTCATTGATAGCAGGCGTCCAGATAACCCCTGCCTTGACAATGCACACGTTGGAATGGGATGCTTCTGTCAGCAAGCCGTCCTTGAAGAATATCGCGTCATAGCATCCTTTTTTCTGCGCTTCTGCCCTTGCCATCAGATTATTGATCTGGTTTAAGCTCAGTATCTCCGAATAGTGTCCCCGGTCGTCCTTCATGGAAATGCATTTGACACCGCCCTGAACGGCTTTCACAGCATTTATATCGATTGGTCTCGCGTATATAAGCACATTCGGAGACAGCTTATTCCTGGCAGGAATCGTAAAATCGTGATCCCCGTCGCCCCGGGTGGCAATGATTTTTACGTATCCCTCCTCAATTTCATTTTCTTCTGTCACGGTTTCCACGATTTCCGTGAATTCATCCGGCGCTGTCACCGGGCGAATGCCCAGAAGGCGCATGGAGCGGTACAGCCGATCCGTATGGTAGGAAAGGGCAAACGGGCGCCCCCGAAATACGCGTATCCACTCATAAGCACCGTCACCGAATTGCAATCCCCGGTCATCAGCACTGATAATTTTTGAAAAATCATGATAAAAATTGTGATTGTAGTAAATTGTTGGTTTTGCAGCCATACCGTTCACCCCCGCTTTTATGATTATTTAGCCGCTTTCAAACCGGAAATTTGTTTGATCAGCGCCGGAAGGAATACCTTTAAATCGGCTTCCACCGCATAATCGGCAGCTTCCATAATCGGTGCTGATTTGTCCTTATTCACCGCTATAAGCACATCTGCATTGACGCCGCACATATGCTGCATAGCACCGGAAATCCCGAGTGCGATGTACACCCTGGGATTCACGCCCTTCCCGGTCTGACCGATCTGACGGGCTTTGTCCTCCCAGCCAAGCTCTGCAATGGGTCTGCTGCAGCCCACGGCAGCTCCCAAAAGCTGCGCCAGCTGACGTACCAGCTCCCATTCCTCCCTGCTCTTTATACCCCGACCTCCGGCTACGATAATCTCTGCCTCTTCCACGGGATTTTCATCAATCCGCTCCAGGATCACTTCCTTTAGCAGAGTGCCCAGATCATTCTTTTCAAGCTTCACTGCCACTTCAATCACGTCACCGCTGCGGCTCTCATCTCTTTCAGGAAACGGGAAGGTTCCCGGCCGCACGGTGCCTACCTGAGGGCGATAATTGGGGCTGATGATATCCGCCATAATATTTCCCCCCATGGCCGGCCGCGACCAGACCACGAGCCCTGTCTTGTCGTCCACGGATAACTCGGTCACATCAGCAGTCACGCCGCAGACCAGCTCCGCCGCCACCCGGGGAGCCAAATCGCGCCCGATGGACGTAGCGTCGAACATGACGATATCCGGCTTGGCATCCTTCAAAAACCCGGCCAGCGCCTTTTGATACGCTTTTCCGTCATAATGAGCCAAAAGAGGTGAATCAATCACATATACCTTGTCCGCGCCGAGAGAAATGAGGTCTGCCGCCGCGCCCTTCACATGATGTCCGAGAAGAACCGCCGCCACATCGTGGCCCAGCTTTTCCGCCAGCATTCTTGCCGCGCCCAGAAGCTCTCCGGTCACCCGCTGCAGATGACCGTCCTTTAAAACAGCCGTTACATATATACCCTTATATTCTGAAAAGTCCATCCCTTTCCTCCTATATAACGTTCAGTTTTTTTAATTCTTCAAGCAGCCGGCTCGCCGCTTCTTCCTCGGGGCAGTCTGAAATGACAAGGTTTTCCTTCTTCGGCGGCACTACCGGACGTACCCGGCTGACCTGAGTCGGGGAGCCCTTCACGCCGATTCGCTCCGGATCGGCGTGAAGATCGGCTGCGGTAATTTTATGAATTTCCCGCTCGTCCTTTTCCAGAATCCCCTTGATGCTTTCATACCGGGGATGATTCAGTGTAGATGTCGCCGTGACCACCGCCGGCAGCGAAAGCTCCACAATATCCGCGCCGCCCATCATCTCCCGCTTAACAATAAGAGCGTCCCCGTCAAGACTGATTTCCAGGGCTCCGCTCACATCCGCAATCCCAAGAGTCGACGCAATTTCAGGGCCGATCTGAGCAGTATTGCTGTCGATGGATTCCTGCCCGCAAAAAATCAGATCAAAGGGACCGATCTTGCGGATAACCTCAGCTAGGGTATAGCTGGTAGCTAGCGTATCTGCGCCCCCAAAGGCCCGGTCTGTCGCCAAATACAGCGCATCCGCTCCCATTCCGGCAGCCTCCCGAAGAACCGCTTCCGCCTGAGGCGGTCCCATGGTCAGAACCGCCACGGTGCCTCCTGTTTGCTCCCGCAGGGAAAGCGCAGCCTCTAGCGCATTCCGATCCATCGGATTCAAAATGCTGTTTGCTTCATTCCGCTTCAGTCTTCCCGTTTCCGGATCTACCTCCATGCGCGACGTATCCACTACTTGCTTGACGCAGACGAGAAATTTCATAGGTCCCCCTTATCCGTGATGCGCCCGCCTGTGCAGGCTATGGGCATACTCTGTTTATATATTACTTTCTTAGTATAGCATACGCTCCGGCGCCATGCATGAATGGGCGTCTATCGATTTTACTTTCTTCCCTCCACCGCCTGAGGCCCCAAGAGAGCCTTCAGCTCCAGCTCCGCCGCCTCTGTGAAATCTACAAAAAACGCCTCTGACATAACGATTTCCTGACGAGTTCTCTGGATGTGGAGAAAGACAGGCGTTTTCCCGTGATGAGAACGAAGCACATCGGCCAGCTGCCGGCTCACCTCAGCCGATTCATGCCGATCATCCACATAGAGATGTACCTCCAGCGCGTTTTTTTCCGTTTTCCCCTTTGCCTCTGCCAGCGATTTGATTTCATCTGCCAAAATCCGCACGTCCCGCTCGTTCGCCTGTATCCGCCCATGTATGGACACCGGCTGATCCTCCATGAGGGCTGCCCGGTAGGTTTCCCATGTCGATGGAAATACTACCGCTTCTATAGTTCCATCGAAATCTTCCAGCGTCACATATCCCATAGGCGCGCCTTTTTTTGTAATCATGCTCTTCACTCGGGTTATGAGGCCGCCTAAGGCGACAAATCTTCCGTCATAGGTCGCGCTGTTATCCATCACATCATGAATGGGTGTCAGGTGATCCATTTGTTTTTTGAACGCGTTCAGCGGATGGCCGCTCACATAAAAGCCTAACAGCTTTCGTTCCCAGTCCAGCTTTTCCTGCTCCGACATATCAGGCACCTCCGGGTATGCGATGGTGGTTTCCTCCGGCATACCGCCAAAAAGGCTGATCTGTCCCGATTCTCGATCCGACCTTGTCTGAGATGCCTGATCCATTGCCTTGGGAAGCACATCTAAAAGCTGTCTCCGGTTATACCCGAAGGAGTCCATGGCACCGCACCTGATCAAGCTTTCACAGGCTCTGCTGTTCAGGGCTCTTCCGTCGACTCGTTCAAGGAAATCCAGCAGCGACCTGAAAGGCCCGCCCTTCTCTCTCGCCTGTATGATGGACTGCACCGCATTTTCTCCCACATTCTGCACCCCGGAAAGGCCAAAAAGCACGGACTCGCCAGAAACAGAAAAATGAGACTGACTCTGATTGATGTCCGGCGCCTTAATCACAACCCCCGCCCGGCGGGTATCGGAAATATAACGGCTCACCTTGTCCCGGTCCGTGTGATAGCAGGTCATCATGGCCGCCATAAATTCCGGCCGGAAATGACGTTTCAAATACGCTGTCTGCCAAGCGATCCACCCGTAGCACACGCTGTGAGATTTATTAAAGCCGTAGCCAGCAAAATGGACCATCAGATCAAACACGGTATTCGCCGTTTTTTCATCGATATGATTGCTTGCGGCCCCTTTGACAAATACTTCCCGCTGGGCCTGAAGAATTTCCGGCTCCTTATGACCCATGGCGCGGCGCAGCAAATCTGCCTGTCCGAGACTGAAGCCGCCCATAGAAGAAGCGATCTGCATGACCTGCTCCTGATACAGAATCACGCCGTAGGTTTCTTTCAAAATCGGCTCCAGCGACGGATGAGGATACTCCACGGGGATTTCCCCATGCTTTCTCTTGATGAAATCCTCTGCCATGCCGCTTCCTAAAGGCCCGGGCCGATAGAGTGCCACCATGGGAATCAGATCCTCAAAGCATTCCGGCTCCAGCTGCATCAGCAAATTTGTGAAGCCTGATGACTCTGACTGGAAAACGCCGGTGGTATCCCCGCGGCAGAGCATTTCGCAGGTTTCCTTGTCCACTGACGGTATCTCATTGATGTCCAGTGAGATCCCCCGATTGGACTGAATCATTTCCAAGGCGTCATGAATGACCGTCAGATTCCGAAGCCCCAGCAAATCCATTTTAAGGAGTCCCAGCGCCTCGTCCTGATCCTTTTCATACTGGGTCTGAATGAACCCATCCTGGGTGAGCTGGATCGGTACATACTCATCTACCGGCTCGGCACAGATCACGACCCCTGCCGCATGGGTCCCCGCATTCCTCGTCAGTCCCTCCAGCGCAAGACAATGGTTGATGAGGGAACGCACGGTTTCGCTGCTTTCATATTTCTGTTTGAATTCCCGGGAGCCGTCCAGCGTTTTTTGAAGAGTCACGCCGGGCCCGCCGGGCACCATTTTCGCGATGCTGTCCACCTCGCGGAGCGGCAGGTTCATCACCCGGCCCACGTCGCGGATCACCTGCCTTGCAGCCAGCGTACCGAAGGTGATGATCTGCGCTACTTGGCTCTCGCCGTATTTTTTCGCAAGGTACTCGATCACCTCACCCCTCCGGCGATAGCAGAGGTCGGTGTCAATATCCGGCATAGATACCCGTTCCGGATTGAGAAACCGCTCAAAAAGAAGATCAAACCGGAGGGGATCCACCTCGGTGATGTGGAGAAGATACGCCACGATACTGCCCGCCGCGCTCCCTCGTCCCGGTCCGATGGGAATACCGTGAGATTTTGCGTAGGTAATGAAATCCATCACGATCAGAAAATAATCGGAAAACCCCATCTGGTCAATGACACCCAGCTCGTAGGCAAGCCGCTTTCTCTCCCTTGCTCCGCCCTTGGGGTACCGCAGGGGAAGAGCCTTCTCGCAAAGCCTTTTCAAATAGCTGGAGGCAGTTTCCCCGGGCGGCACATCAAAGGCAGGCAGCTTGTGTTCCCCAAAGGTAAAGGTCACGTTGCAGCGCTCTGCGATTTTCCCCGTATTTTCAATCGCTCCCGGGAACGCACCCAAAAGCCGCTCCATTTCCTCTCCGCTCTTGCAATAAAACTCCTGATTGGCAAAATGGAAATGATCCGGATCGTCCAGCGTTTTTCCTGTGGTGATACAAAGCTTGATTTCCTGACTGAGAGCATCCTCCTTGCGGGTGTAATGAAAATCATTGGTCGCCACCAGACCGATGCCGTATTCCTCCGCAAGTCTCGCCAGATGAGGACGAGTCTTCGTTTCCTCCGGCAGGCCGTGATTTTGAAGCTCGATGAAATAATTGTCCTTACCAAAGGTATCTCTGTAAAATTCTACAACCCTTCGGGCGCGGTCAAAATCTCCCGCCAGAATGGCCTGAGGAAGCTCACCGCCCACGCAGGCAGAAAGCGCGATCAGTCCCTTATGATAGCGGACAAGCAAATCATGATCCACTCGAGGCCTGTGGTAATATCCCTCGGTCCAGCCCTTGGAACAAATTTTAACAAGATTTTTATACCCCTCGTTGGTCTCTGCCAGAAGGATGAGATGCGCCAGCTTTTCCTTGACCGCTCCGGTCTTGTCAAACCGGCTGCCCTGCGTCACATAGACCTCGCAGCCGATAATGGGCTTGATGCCCTGCTTCAAACATTCCTTATAGAGATACACCGCCCCGTGCATGACGCCGTGATCGGTAATTGCCAGCGCTGTCTGTCCCAATTCCTTAACATATGAAACAAGCTCCTTGATCCGGCAGATGCCGTCAAAGAGACTGTACTCTGTATGCACATGAAGATGCACAAATGGATCCATACCACAACCTCCCGAGCATGGCCAGAATTTGGCCATCGCTTTCTTGCAAGCAAAAGTCCGTACGAAATCAATGCTTATTTCTTTCATTATACTGGATAGGCGGATAAAACAAAAAAGATTCTCCCCTCTTCCCTTTGGTTTTTCTTTTTCTATTCTGGCAGAGGAAAGCCTCCTGATAAAAAAGCGGCAAGCAAAAAGCGCATCGGTTTATGACAATCGATGCGCTTTATCACCGTTCACGGCAGCCTTCTATGCATTCTCATCCTTGCCGGCGGTGCCTGTCTTTTTTAATACCACCGAGGAGCCTTCCTTATGCGCCTCCAGCAGATCCTCCTCGGACACATGCTCCGGATTCAAAACAATTTTTACTCCCATCTTGTCCAGCATTTCATCAATGGTATGCTGGGTCTTATATAATTCACCCATACCGAAACCTCCCTGCTGTTAAATGTGATCCTTCCATTCATAGATCACCTGTTTTCTCGCCATTCTGTACGTGAGAGATGCCAGCGACCAGATGGCAGCGGCCCCCAAAACGATGGCCCTTTCATCGGAAACCGCTAACACCTCTTCCATAGGCAATTTCCCTTTGGTAAGGGCGGTTACGTAAAACAAAATCGCCGATGCCAGCGCAAGCCATGACAAAATCCAGCCGGCCCCGTTTTTTCGCATCCGAAGAAGAATAAAGGCTCCTATATATAGGATAAGGCTGGCGCCGCAAAAAGCAAGAGCAGCCTCGCCTTCCAAAACGCCGCCCGGTATGACAAACAGAATCGCCAGAAAAAGAAGTACCGCTCCGATGGCGGAAAGCAGGGACAGCGCCCGAAAATGCTCACCCAAAGGATTTGACACCTTAACAGACCCGTAGGCCGTTCCGGCCTGAAGGCTCATCAATGTCACCCAGAGTCCCGCCAAAAGCCCGCCTGCGGAAAACAGCTCAGCCTCCTGTGCCACCGCCTGCCAGCTGGCCATGCCGATGAAAAGAAGGGCCACCAAGGAACAGAGCGAGGACAGTCTCATAAGCAGCGGCGCAGCGCTCGTCTTTTTCAAAATTACTGCGAAAAAACGGATACCTCCTGTGGCGACAGCCACCGCGCCGAGGCCAAGAAGCGCTATATGTTCCTCTAAAAAACCAAAGCCCGTAAAAAGCCCTGCCGCTATAAGCCACAGCTCATTTCCGTCCAGACAGGGCGCAAGCAGAGAAAGCGCCGCTTCCTTTTCCTCCCGGCTCCGGCCTAAAAAGGCGGACGCCACAGAAACTCCAAGATCCGACGCCTCCAGCAAAATATATATCCCAAGCAGAACGAAAGGGATATAAAGGATGTCATTCATATAGTCCTCCTGATGTCATGCCCTGTAACGGACAATCAAAGTCTCTTCAGAAAAAGTATATCATATCCGTGACAAGAGAGATTTGCGAAGGTCTCCTCGGTTTGCTATGATACGAAAAGGAGGCGGTCCCATGTCCAAAGTCAGAAACAGCGTAAAAGCAGCCCTCACCGGAACGGTTCTTTCCTATGGAAAAAACAAAGCCCGTCAAAAGGCGGGGTCTCTTTTCTGGGCGCTGTCTCCCATTGAAAAGGGTTTCTGGCTCATTCACCCGAAACGGGCACTCTATGCGTTCATGTTTCAAAAATCGCTCCGCATCACATGGAGGATGGCCCGAAAATGCATGAAACGGTGATCCCCTTTCCCGCGTCAGCGGGATTTTTTTATTGCCCCAAATGCCTTGCCATATCCGCGCCGGCTTGCAGGGAATCGGCTTGCCCTCCTGCCCATAGAAAAACTCCTGCCAAAAGCCGGGCCTCATTTTTCTCATTTCCATCAAGAGGAAGCGCATATTCCTCGGGTATCACTTGAAACGTGGAAAATTCACCGCCGTCAAAGGCAGTGGCAAGAAAAAGCGTTTGATCCGGCTCCAAAAAAAGGACCGTTCCCCTTCGTCCGGTCTGATCCAGCACCGCCGCAAGCCATCCGATCTCGTCCATAACGGCGGCCACACAGACCGCGTGCCGCGGAAGCGATGCTATCAGGCGACAAACCTCGCAAAGGCTGCTGCCGCCGTAAAATATCTTTATCTTATTTGGCGCAAGAAGAGCCGCCCCTTTTTTTACAGCATCCTCAAGGACTGGCGAAGGCCTGCCAAGGATAGCCGCCCCGATTCCGTCTGTTACAGGCTTTTCAAAGGAGGCGCAAAGGCGACCTGCGTCCTCTATGGAGCAGTCTGCAAAGGAAACCTCCCTTTTGTGATTTCTATCCTGCCCCGTCATGCCCTGCCCCTCTCGCCACGAGACCCCTCTCAATGCCCGCGTCCCGGGTGGAATACGGAGCCGGAAATCCGCCCCAGCGAGGCCGGATGCCCCGCCATGGCTGCAATGCGCCGCCGGCGCTCCTCCTCCTCGCTCCGCTTAATGCTTTGCGTCGCAGTTCCCCAGATAAGGCCAAGCGCCAAAAGGTTCACCACCAGCGATGTTCCGCCGTAGGAAATAAAAGGAAGGGGAATGCCTGTCACCGGAAAACAGCCTGCAACCATAGCTATATTGATCATTCCCTGCCCCGCAATAAGAAGGGACAGTCCATAAATCAAAAGCGCGCCATAGGTATCCTTGACCCGACGGGCCACGGAAAACCCGCAAAAAAGAAAGCAGACAAACAGCAGGAGCACCGCAAGGGAGCCTATAAAGCCAAATTCCTGACTAAACACCGCGAAGGCAAAGTCTGTATACTGCTCAGGCAGGTAGAGATATTTCGCCAGTCCCCGCCCCAGCCCCTGCCCTATAAATCCGCCGGAGCCCACAGCGATAAGACTCTGCACCGTCTGGTACCCTTTATCTGCCGCATAGGGAAAGGGGTCCCACAGTACGATAAGCCGATCCAGCCGGTATGGCGAGGATACTACCAGCACCAAAAAGGCCGCAAAAGCAGCGAAAAGGCCACCTACAATTTCTATAACTGGCATGCCCGCCAGGATATAGAGCAACCCGGGAAATATCAAAATCATACCGGCGGTCCCCATATCAGGCTGCTTCAAAACAAGCAGAAACAAAAGGCTCGGAAGCCAGAGCGGCTTGAAGTAGAGAAGCTTATCCCGCAAAACGCCGCGGCTTCTTTTTTTTCGGCCGCGCCTCGGAGATGTAAAAAGCCGTTCAAAAATACAGATTTTCTGACCCGCATCACACAGCTCCGCTAAATAGGAGGAGGTCCAGATCAGAGCTGCCACCTTGGCGATTTCCGACGGCTGCAGAGATAAGCTGCCTATCTGGAGCCAACGGGTCGCTCCGTTGATCGTCCGGCCTGCCACCATCACCATCAGCAGAAGGAAAACTGTCAGGATCGCCCAGACCCAACGGCCCTTTCGTATAAGCCGATAATCGCAGCGGGACGCTAAAAACGCGATGCCAATGCCGATAGCCAGAAAAATACAATGGCGCAGCAGATGATCATAGGCACCGACACCGCTGTGAATATTCATGTAATAGGTGGCACTGTACAAATTGAGCCCGCCCAGCCCCAACAGCACCCCCGCGATGATAATCATCAACCGGAGCGAATTGGGCACATACCTCATACGCCCATTGGACGCTTCGCCGCCAGACGGCATACGCGGTTCCCCTTCCTGCTGAATTTTTCTTCATACTCCGTCTCCACGTCACCATCGACGGGAGCGCTGTGCAAATCATAGGTCACGTCTGAAAGCTGCCACCCCAGAGCAGTCAGCTCTTCTATAGAAAAATCAAAAAGCGGCCGGTTGTCTGTCTTGAAGTACAAGAATCCCTCCGATTTTAGGAGTATAGCGTATTTTTCAAGAAACGCGCGGTGAGTCAGTCTCCGCTTCGCATGTCTTGCCTTTGGCCAGGGATCGCTGAAATTTAAGTAAATGCCATCCACCTCGCCGGGCGCAAAAATATCCAGCATCTGGCTCACGTCGCCCAAAATCAGCCTGGCATTGGTAATCGGCGGCCGGGCGTCAAACAGCTTTTTTGCCGCATAGTAAATGACCCCCTCCTGCCGCTCCATGCCGATAAAATTCACGTTCCGAAAATTGTCTGCCATGCGGGAAATAAACTGTCCCTTCCCTGTACCGAATTCTAAAAACAGAGGCTGCTTCGGGGCAGGAAACGCCTCCCTCCAGCGGCCCTTGAGCTCCGTAGGCACTTCCAGATATAAAACAGACTGATATTCCCTTATGGCTTCTTCTATCCACGGCTTTTTTCTAAGGCGCATATATAACTCCTGTCACGATGGTCCTGGCTTCTGTTATCCCGATTATATCACAGCGGGAAGGACTCCCTACGAGGCTGCCTTCTCCTGGCTGAAACCGTCATTTTTTACCTCCGGATTGTCCGGCACCGCCAGCTTCACCGGCGTATATCTGGCCCAGTCATAGGGAGAGCCGGACACCTTCGCGTTAAATTCATCATCAATCGTTTTCTTATCCGGACCAAGCTGCTCCGTATCGGTGCGAACCATGATATTTCCATGCATAGTCATCAATGTAGTGACATCCTTGTCAAAAGCACCGCTGAAAAAATCGCTTCGCTCATCATAATGAACCGCAGTCAATCCCATCATGCCCAGCATCGTATCGTAAAGCATATCATTGGTAAAAGGCATGTTTCTCCGATCCCGCATCATCCTTATGAAATGGGGACGCTCATGCATAAACGTATCTGAATTGTAAATCCAGAAAGGAATGCGGGTCATTTCAAAATTAAACTGATCCGCATTATGCCCCGGCCGGGCGCTGACCTCTTCCCCGTGATCGGAGAAATATACCACTCCGTCGGCATGAAGGTAATTGACCGCCTCGTTCATAATGCTGGCCATCACATAATCGTTGAAAAGAACCGAATTGTCATACTCATCATTCATGACCTCCTCGGTAGTTCTCGGCCTCGATTGGTCAATGGGCCAATGGTAAAACTCCTGAGGATACCGATCCCAATAGCTGACATGGCTGCCCATCAGATGAAGAACGATGAGCTGCCGCCGGTTTGACGGATCTACCTTTCTGAGGTAGGACACAAGGGCCGTATCATAATCCTTAGTTACCACGTCGGTACCGATATACTGATTGATCCAATACTGATCATCACATTCCGATCCGATGGCGCCGATGGGCGTATCCCATATGCCGAACCGGGACTGATTGGAAATCCAGGTGGTGTGGAAACCCGCTTCTCTTGCCATATCAATCAGGGAATATGCGTCCACCAGATTGATGTCATTATATTGATTCTTTTCTGTCAGCGCATAGGTCAGCACCTGCACTGTCTGCGTGTAGCAGGAATATACATGATTAAAAAACGTATAATGCGGGTCTGACACCACATCGCTCTGGAAGGGCGTATTCCGCCGGTTATAGCGGTATACGTTCATATGATCCCGAGTCAAAGACTCCCCGATGACAAGCACATAAACTCCGTCCGGCGCCGCCTTGAGATGTTCTGCCAGCTCCGGATCCTCTATATGCATATTTCGCCTTGTTTCCAATATTTTTTGGAACTCCGCAAAGCTTTTCAGCGTGTCATAGGTTTCCGCATAGACTCGGGCAATATGAGTCCCTCCCACACTGAGTGCCGTGAGGCCGCAGTTAGCTAGGAAGAAAAACAGCATCGCCACCCATACCGGTCGGGAGACCTGAAGAGGCCGGTTAAATATGGCATCGCTCCCGTAAAATAAAAGCCACAGAAAGCAAAGAGCCCCCGCCACGCTGCCGATCACCCATGCATAGGGAAGATTGAGATTGATATAATCCGCCGCCTCCTTCAGATTTGTCTGGGCCATGGCCAGCAGCATATTGATGGAAATCAGCGAATGAGTAATAAAGTAATACCCTATATATGTGAACTGGATCAGGATATACAAAAGGATCAGCACCACACAGAAAACCCGTGCCACGACCCGCCATTTCCCGGGAAGAAGCCATGCCGCAGTCAGGCAGGACACGAAGAGATACATAGGCGTTGAAAACTCGCTTGTAATATCCCCCATATCCAGCACCACGTCAGTCTGCGTGGACAGATAGGGAACAATCAGGGACAGCAAAAACAAAAGCAGCAGCGTCACCCAAAGATGAATTGCCGCCTTCGGCAAATGATGACGGATAAAATAGACCGTCACGAAGCCTACCTGAAGGAACAATAAAAACAGCTTGATCTGGGAAAGCACTTGATATCCGCCGGGAGCTCCCCAGAGCCAGCTCAGATAAAGCACGATGGAAAATGGGACCAGCGTGGCCAGCGCCCACCAGATATACCAGTGCCCCTTCGTTTTGAATGAACCGTTTGCTCCGTTCTCGCTATGATTTGTATCCATATATACTCCTTGCATCAATATCAGCTATGCAGGCCAAGCCCGGCGATTCATTTCTTCCGCCACGCCTGTAAGATATCATTTTACTACATCTGCAAGTAATTATAAAAGCAGCTTAAAAAATTTCAAATCAAACAAAACACCGGCAAGGAAAAACGCATGTCCCGTGCCGGTATTTTGTTTGATGCCTGTATTTACCCTTTTCGATTCCGTTTTTTCATGTACCACCAGATGAGACCGTATACGATGGCCACAGTCACAACGATGACCGTGAGCCTTATCGCATGGGCTCCCATGTTGATAATGTCATGACCAAGCACCACTTCAAGGGCCACTGACGGCAATTTGCCAATCAGGCTGCCGATCAGATGATACCGGAAGGGCATGCTGGATAAAGCCGCAATCGCTGTAACGAGCCCGTTTGGCATATACGGGATCGCCCGGGCAAAGGCCACCGCCTGCCAGCTGTCGTACTCATCCAGCTTGGTTAAGGTACGGCTTTTAGCAATAATGTTCTTCGCTATGCCGCGAAACAGAGTCCGCATGATATAGAAGGACATAACGACACCTGTCGTTTCCGCCAGCCAAGAAACGACGGTGCCCCAGAAGAGCCCGAAAATCAAACCATTGGCAGTGGAAATAAAGATAGACGGCAGAAATCCCACAATATTTACCACCACGTCAATGAAAAAGCTGACCATGGCCGCGTAAATGCCAAAGCCTTTCAGGTAACGGATCGTGCCGTGCAGATCTCCGTCTTTGGATAAATGGTAAATGGTGGGATAAAATGATGGATCCAGAAAATGAATACCTAAGAGCACCGCAAGAAGCAGCAGCAAAAGCCCGATATGAAGCTTTCGCTGCTCGTCCTCACCCCAGTCCTTTTTAATCATAATTTTGTTACTTCCGGGGAAAGAGTGCCTGCATACCTTTCGATCGTTGTTTCAATATCTCCCGTCTGTATAGTGGTGTCAAACCGCACCGGAAGCGTCTCCAGCGCCGCCATCTGCCTTGGAATGGCGACTCCCGTATGCGCCTCAATGGCCCGGAGCATATCATAAGGCATATCCCGCAACGGAACAGACAGCGCCTCAGACACGGCCACCGGGAATTTATCCGGATGCGCCGTGGCCGCGATAACTGTATGGCCTTCCTTCATAACGCCTGTGGCACGCAGCTTATCATACACCGCTTTTGCCACCGCCGTGTGGGGATCCATGAGGTACCCCGCACGCTCGTACACGTCCCGCATGGCTTCTCGCATATCCTCCTCGGAGGCCCAGCCCCCGATGATGCTCTTCTTCATCAAAGCCAGCGCCTCCGCCGATACTTCATACCGCCCGCTGTCTGAAAGTTCCTCCATATCCCGGCGCACCACATCAGGCGAGCCTGTCATGAAATACAGGAACCGCTCAAAATTGGAGGAAATCAGAATATCCATAGATGGCGACTCGGTCAAATAAAAATCCCGATTAATATCATACACGCCGGTTTCAAAGAAATCGGAAAGCACTCTGTTCTGATTAGATGCGCACACCAGCTGCCCGATAGGCGTGCCGATTTGTTTTGCGATCCACGCCGCCAGAATATTTCCAAAATTGCCGGTAGGCACGACGATATGGAAGGCTTCATTCTGCGAAATTTTTCCCTGCTTGACCAAAGTCTTCCAAATCCACACATAGTACGCCACCTGCGGAAACAGGCGGCCGATATTGATCGAATTGGCGCTGGAAAGGAGAATTCCCTTCTCCTCTGCCTCCTGCCGAAGCTGCCCGGAAAATACCCGCTTTAATGCGCTCTGGGCATCATCGAAATTTCCTTCAATCCCAAAAACTGCCACATTACTTCCCTGCTGCTTCTGCATCTGATCCTTTTGCAGCAGGCTCACGCCATGGGACGGATAAAATACCATGATGCGCACCCCAGGCACGTCCCGAAAGCCTTCCAGCGCAGCCTTCCCCGTATCGCCGGAGGTGGCGGTTAAAATCAATATTTCCTTATCCCTGGCCACCCTGTCTCTGGCAGCGGTGAGAAGATAAGGAAAAAGAGACAGCGCCAGATCCTTAAAGGCGCAAGTCCTTCCGTGAAACAGCTCCGCCAAGGAAAGCGTTTCTGAAAGGGGAGCCAACGGGACCACGTCCTCCCCGTCAAAGGTCCCCTCATAGGCTTTTTTTGCCATTGCAAGCAATCCATCATATCCGAACTCTTCGAGAAAAGGAGTCAACACAAAGGCAGCCGTCTCGGCATAGGTCAGATCCTTGACCGCGTCCCACGAAATAAAGGGCTTTGGCAACGATTCCGGCACATAGAGCCCGCCATCCTTCGCCAATCCGTAGAGCAGCGCATCCTCTGCGCTCGCCCGTTCACTGCTTCTCGTGCTTCTGTATCTCATAGCCGCCTCCTGCGTATATTTTCCCTATAATACCATAAAAGCAGTCCCTATTCTCATTATTTTTAACCACCTGTATGGAACCCCCTTTCTGCCGAAACAGCCGCGCTATGCAAAGAGCCTTTGCTTTTACAAAAACCATTGATTTCTGTATTTGACAAGCCCTATGGGCGATGGTATAATCATTGACGTTAAACGGATCATTAGCTCAGTTGGTAGAGCACCTGACTCTTAATCAGGGTGTCCGGGGTTCGAACCCCTGATGATCCACCAAAAAAATAAAAACAATGCTGCTTGCGGCATTGTTTTTTTATGATCCCCTCCGGTTGAGGAATCTTATCCGGTATGATACAATATCACCGTTAAGCGCTTATAGCTCAGTGGATAGAGCACTGGTCTCCGGAACCAGGTGTCGAGAGTTCGAATCCCTCTAAGCGCACCAGTAAATCATTTTCATTTATCGTATACAGCTTCTTCACCGTAATTTTCTTAACGAAAAGCAAAAGAAAACCACCCTTTGCGGGTGGTTTTCTTTTTACGCTCACAGATCAACCGCTACGTAAGTTGCACCGTCCGAGTAAGGCGCAAGCTCTCCCTGCTGATAGAGGAGCCCCAGTTTATTTTTGCCTAGAAGGAAGAAGGAGCGTTCCGTTTTCACTGGCTTGAAAAAAGGATCATATTTCAGCTTTTTCCCATCCAAATCATAGAGAGAAAGCGTCCCTTCCTTAAGTCCTTTGATAACCATCACATCGCTGATGGGCTTCGTGAAACGGGAAAGCGGGAGGAGATCGCCGTTCCGCTTATCGTAGGTAGCGCCCCATACATGAGTTTCCGCATTGGCCATATTCGGTTTCATCACGACGCTTTCCATGACAAAAGACACCATTTTGGCATCCTCATAGTGCCGATCATAGAGCATGTATACTTCTTTTTTCGTGCCGTCTTGATACAGACTGACCAGGTCCCTCACATGCGTCTTAATATCCTTGTTGATTGCGTCCTCGGCAGCCACATTCTGCGAATGCACTGCAGGGTACACCAGGTTCAGGCCAAACCCGTCACAGGTCACTGCATCGGTTACCTGTGCGCTGGCCACTAGTGGAGCAGCCGCAATCAGAAGGGCTGCGATTAGTTTTTTCATTGTATGCCTTCTTTCTGTAGGAATATGGGAATGAACTCCCAATCAGAGTATAACATATAGACGCTCAAATGGATATTATATTCCCTATCCATTGCTCAACAAGGTCGGAAAAAAGACTTGAGAACCTCCGCTGCTGAAGGCTCTCAAGTCTTTTTTTACACACAAACACAGGAGCATCTGTCCCCATGTCTCCGTAATCCCAGCGTGATGAATCAGGCGCTGCGCACTGGCTTCGTTGTGAAAAATATCACGTAAAGCTGCTCAATCTTGTCGTCAAGTCACGTGATGATGCTGACAAGCAGAGGGTATGGTGCTCCTGCGTTATGTTTGTCTTGCTGTTTTTTCTTGCTGACCCGCGGGGAGAGGAAAATCCGA
>JAXFOE010000014.1:0-93235 GCA_034180505.1 Dialister sp. | reverse complement strand
TTTTACCCCTGAAAAAGGGCTTTATAGCCGTTAGGGCTAAAGTCCTTTTTCTAATACTCATTGTGTTAAATAATTACAAAGCAATCTATAGTTTCTTTGCACACAAAATACAGGAACGCCTGTCCCAGTGTCTCCGTAATCTCAGCGTGATGAATCAGGCGCTGCGCACTGGCTTCGTTGTGAAAAATTTCACGTAAAGCTGCTCAATCTTGTCGTCAAGTCACGTGATGATGCTGACGAGCAAAGGGTGTGACGTTCCTGCATATGTTTTTTCTTGCTGCCCCGCGGGGAGAGGAAAATCCGAATTCAGCTTCGCCTGAGGGTTTTTCCTTGCGCCGGCGCCGTATCATGACGCGAAAGAAGCCTTATCAGGGGGTTGCTTCCGGAGGATTTTTACCTCTCAACAATAAAGTTGTCGGGAGGATGAAAAATCACAACTCCCTGCAAAAAATATGTTAATTTTTTTGGAGACACAGCGTTCAGCTTTCTATGCATGCTTGATGAATTAGCATACAGGCTGATTCACCGGTTTACTGATTTCGTGTTAAAATAAGATTGATAGAAAATGCACAAAGGAGGAATTAAATGAAAAAAGGAAAATTATACGGCATTGGCGTAGGTCCCGGGGATTCAGAGTTTCTTACGGTCAAGGCAGTACGTATTATAAAAAATGCGGATCTTATCATTACGCCTAAAACGGAAAAAAAGGACGGGTCCGTTGCGTATATGATTGCAAAACCATATATTTCGGAGAAAACAAAAATTTTCCCTATGGTTTTCCAAATGAGTCTTGACATGGACGCGGTAAATAAGCAGTGGGAGATTAATCGCAAATTGATCGCCGAGAAGCTTGATGAAGGGAAAAATATTGTTTTCCTTACCTTGGGAGATCCCATGCTTTATTCTACCTATATGTACGTTTTCAACGTATTCCGTGACTCCAAGGAGTACGAGGTGGAAACCGTTCCGGGGATACCTGCCTTTTTGGGGATTGCCTCATACATCGGTCTGCCTGTTACTGAATGGGAAGAAAATGTTCTCATCATTCCGGCCACTGCATCGCCGGAGGCCTTTGACAAGGCTCTGGCGGCGGCAGACAATGCGGTGATTATGAAGGTATATAAAAATTTCAAATTTGTGCAGGATGAATTGAAAAAGCACGGGATGATTTCTCATGCCGTCATGGTATCCAGAGCAGGTCTTCCCGACGAGATTATCGAGAGGGATCTGGAGAACCTGCCGGCAGATTACAAGCCGAACTATTTAAGCACGATTATCGCAAAGCGGAAGTAAAAGGGAGCTTTTTATGAAACTGCAACGCCCGAGAGTGGTTATAGCCGGGACAAACAGCGGGGTCGGGAAGACAACGATTGTAACCGGTCTGTTGGCCTATTACCATGCAAAAGGAATGTCGGTTCAGCCCTTTAAGGTGGGGCCCGACTATATTGATCCGGGATTTCATGGGAAGGCGGCAGGAAGGAATTCATATAATCTGGATACTTGGCTTACACCGCCTGACCGGCTTGGGCATACCTTTGCCCGGCTGTCAGCAGGGGCGGACATATCCATCGTTGAAGGCGTCATGGGACTCTATGATGGCGGGGGCAAGGGGGTAAGCAGTACCGCTGAAATTGCGAAACGTCTGGAGGCTCCGGTTATTCTTGTGCTGGACTGCAAATCCGTAGGCGTATCTATCGCGGCTACCGCCCTTGGCTATCGGGAATACGATAAAGACCTGCAGATTGCCGGCGTGATTTTGAATCGTCTCGGGTCAGACCGGCATGAACAGATGATCCGTGAAGCACTGGGGGAGCTTGGGATTCCTGTTATCGGCGCATTTCATAGAGATGAAGAGCTGAAAACGCCGGAACGCCATCTTGGTCTCACGCCGGTTACGGAAATTGAGACAGAAAAGCTGATTGCTCGTATGGCAGAGGACGCAGGGCGGTGGATTGATACGGAATCGCTTTTTTCTATTGCCAAGAATGCGCCAGCTATGCATGTGGATGAAGCAGCTGACCAGAGAGTGGAAATCAAAGCTCGTATCGGCATTGCGCAGGATGAGGCCTTTTCGTTTTATTATCCGTCCGGTCTGGAGGCCTTGGAGCATGCCGGGGCAAGGCTCATCCCCTTCAGTCCTCTTCGAGATGATGCGATTCCCGATGTAGACGGGCTTCTCTTTGGAGGCGGTTTTCCTGAAATGTTTCTCAAAGAGCTTGCAGGAAACGACACCATGAAAGAATCGATCCGAAGCGCTTCAAAACAAGGAATGCCCATATATGCGGAATGCGGCGGACTTATGTACCTGTCTCGGGAAATTCTGGGATTTGAGGGCGATACCTATCCTATGGTCGGCATCGTTCCCGGAGCCTGCGCTATGCAAAAAAAGCTGCAACGGGTGGGATATGTAACCGGAGAAGCGCTGGTGGACAGTATCATAGCGGACAAGGGAGATACGCTGCGGGGGCATGAATTTCATTTTTCTACGCTTTCAGCGTCTTCGGATTTTTCATGGGCCTATTCCCTCAAAGGGACGAGGCAGAAGGAGAGTCATATAGAAGGCTATGGGAAGGACAATGTCCTTGCCACATACCTCCATATATCTTTTGACGGAAATCCCGAGGCAGCGAAACGATTTGTGAATTCCTGTGCCTCGTTTCGGCGGGCATGCTCAAAGAAGTAAGGGGATTGTTATTATGGATACAAATGAGAGGAAGGGCTTGGTGTTAATCAATACAGGAACAGGCAAGGGAAAAACAACCGCTGCCTTAGGGACGGCTATCCGTGCTTGGGGAGACGGGCAAAGGGTGCTTATTCTCCAATTCATTAAAGGGGCATGGAAGTATGGCGAGCTCCGAGCCATAGAAGCGCTTCACGCAGTGAACGGAAATATTGAAATCCGACCGATGGGAGATGGTTTTGTTTTCCACGGCAAAAAAGAGGACGAGGAAGCTTTTCAGCATAAAAAACAGCTTGCCGCCGAAGCTTGGGATATGGTGAAGCGTGAAGTGATGAGTGATGCGTGGGATTTAGTGATTTTGGATGAGATTAATTACGCCATACATTTCGGCATGATTGAGTATGAGCCGGTATTGCAGCTGATACATGAGAGACCGAAGCGGCTGAATATGATTTTGACGGGACGGTACGCGGTCCAGCCACTTATCGACGCAGCAGATACCGTCACAGAGATGACCTTGGTAAAGCATGCGTTTCAGAAAGGAATCCGCGCCAGAAAGGGAATCGAATTTTAATCAGTCCATATATTTTTAGCCGGTGAACAGGGTGATTTGTTTACCGGCTTTTTTATTGGCTAAAGATGGCAGGCTCGCAAAAGGGCGGGGGCTCATGCTTTACATACCGAGGGTTAAATGATAGAATTTCGGATAGTAGCAAAATAAATCCAGAAGGGTTTGAGGGTAGCATGGCTCTGTATGTAAAGAAATTCGGTGGAAGCTCTGTTGCAACTCCCGAGAAGATGAAAAACATAGCAAACCGGATCCTCTCCGAGAAAAAAGAAGAGGATCAGGTTGTCATTGTGGTTTCTGCCATGGGCGACACTACAGACGATCTGCTGGCTCTTGCTGGTAAGGTCTCGCCTTTAGGACATGGCCGCGAGCTGGATCGGATCCTTGCGACAGGGGAACAGGTTTCCATTGCCATGCTGGCGCTTACCTTTACCAGCATGGGAGTACCCGCAGTTTCGTTGACCGGTCCGCAGGCCGGTATCGTGGCGGGCGGCTCATATGGAAAAGCCAGCATTATTGAGGTTCATCCCGAGCGGGTATTTCACGAGCTCAATAAAGGAAATATCGTCATTGTAGCAGGCTTTCAGGGGCAGCTGCCCAATGGGGATATTGCTACGCTGGGGCGGGGTGGCTCCGATGCTACTGCTGTTGCTCTGGCGGGAGCTATGCGCGCTGACATGTGTGAAATCTTTACCGATGTGGAGGGGGTGTATTCTGCGGATCCCCGTTTCGTAGGAAATGCGGTCAAGATGAAGGAAATCACCAACACCGAGATGTTGGAGCTGGCGCGCCTTGGCGCAGGGGTCATGCAGCCGAGAAGCGTGGAAATCGGGATGCGCTATCATATCCCGATTCATGTGAGATCCACCTTTACAAAGGATGAAGGAACAGTTATCAGGGAGGTATGTTCTGTGGATGGAGTGCAAAGCCCTGTTCGGGGCGTAGCGCAGGATGCGCATACAACGCGCGTTT
The DNA here is from genome assembly GCA_034180505.1 of Dialister sp. GTDB lineage: Bacteria > Bacillota > Negativicutes > Veillonellales > Dialisteraceae > Dialister. The sequence continues at coordinate 89,015 of JAXFOE010000014.1, read as the reverse complement.
CCGTGCTGAATTTGAAAAATTCTCCCGGCATCGCTTACTTGGTTTTTAACGCGCTGGCTGAGCGTAATGTGGCAGTGGACATGATTGTCCAAAGCTTGCGCACCTCCGAGGACGACCGAACCGATATTATTTTTACAATCGCTGACGAGGATCTGGAAGAAACGCGGCGAGTCATGGAGGAGCTTCGTAAGGCAGGATCCATATCGAATGTGGTGTTTGATGATCAGACTGCCAAGGTTTCCATTGTCGGAGCCGGCATGATCGGTACCCCCGGTGTGGCATCCCGAATGTTTGGGGCCTTGGGAAGGGCAGGAATCAATATTGATATCGTTTCCACATCGGAAATTTCCATTTCCTGCTTGATTCAAAGAAATGAACTTCACCGTGCTGTAGAGGCCATTCACTCAGAATTTCTGGAAGATATGACGAAATAATAGAAAGCGCAGGTGAGCCTGCGCTTTTTATAGTTGAAAAAGAGGAGGATTCTATGAAATATTCAATAGGGAATACGCTTCACGGCTTTTCTGTGTTGTCTGCGGAGCATATTGAGGAAATCCATGCAGACGGATATATTATGGAGCATCTCAAGTCCGGCGCCCGTCTTATGTACATTGACGCCGATGATGATAATAAGGTCTTTTCCATCGTCTTTCGGACCACGCCGGATAACTCAAAGGGAATTCCCCATATTCTGGAACATTCTACGCTGTGCGGCTCCCGGAAGTATCCGCTAAAGGAACCCTTCGTGGAATTGGCCAAGGGATCTCTCAATACGTTTTTGAATGCGATTACTTGGCCGGATAAAACGATGTATCCCATCGCGTCAAGAAATGCGGTGGATTTTAAGCATCTTATGGATGTATATCTGGATGCTGTTTTCTATCCTAAATGCTTGGAAAACCCTCAAATTTTAATGCAGGAGGGCTGGCACTATGAATTGGAAAGCAAGGATCAACCCCTGACCTATAACGGAGTGGTTTACAACGAGATGAAAGGAGCCCTGTCTTCGCCGGAGGCTATCATGGAGGACCGGGCCATGGAAAAACTGTTTCCTGATACGACCTATGGCGTCGAATCCGGTGGAGATCCGGAATTTATTCCATCCCTGACCTTCCGCGAATTTAAACAGTTTCATCGCCGCTTCTATCATCCGTCGAACAGCTATATCTATTTATACGGCGACATGGACATAGAAAAGACACTGGCGTATTTGGACAAGGAATATTTATCCCGATTTGAAAAAAGAAATGTAGATTCCGCTGTTGAAACACAGATGCCCTTCAGTGAGCGCGTCACTGCTGGCGGCGTATACGGTGTAGCAGAGGGCGAAGCCACTGAGGGAAAGACCATCCATGCGCTCTATACGGCCATGACCGATCACATGACTACCAAGGAATCACTGGCACTCAAAATATTGAATTATGTACTTATAGAGATGGATGGGGCGCCTTTAAAAAAGGCGGTTATTGAGGCAGGAATCGGCGCGGATTTTTCCGGCAGCTACAATGACGGATACAAACAGCCTGTATGGACAATGGAGGTGACCGGGTCAGAAGAAAATAAACAGGAGCTTTTGCTCCAAACGATATATGATACACTCCGGAGCCTCGTTGTGAATGGCTTTGACAAGGAAATGCTGATGGCTGCGCTGAACCGGACGGAATTTCTTTCCCGGGAAAATGATTTTCAAGGACGGCCCAAGGGATTGCTGTATAATGTCCGGGTTATGGATTTTTGGCTCTATGACCGGGAGCCGTTCCAGACACTTCGTTATATTGACGATTTAAATGAGCTGAGAAAGGGTGTCTCCGCGGGATATTTTGAATCGCTGGTCCATACGTATTTCTTAAAAAATACGCATCAGGTTCTTATCACCATGAAGCCGGAAAAAGGACTCACCGAAAAAAAGAATAAAGAAACCGCATCCAAGCTGGAGGCTTACAAAGCAAGTCTTTCCGACAAAGAGTTGGATGAAATTATCAAGGAAACAGAATTGCTTCATGAAAGGCAGGCCTCGTCGGATTCGGAAGAAGCGCTGAAGGTGATACCGCTTTTGGAGCGTTCCGATCTCAATAGAAATGTGGAACGCTATGAGCTGGAAGAAAGCCATCCCTTTGAGATTTGCCACTATCATTTTAACGATGAGACTAACGGGATTTCCTATGTTAATTGTTTCTTCACCATGAAGGGGATTCCGGCGGAGGATATTCCTTATGTTATCCTGCTGACAAATCTTTTGGGTGCCATGGATACAGCAAAGCACAGCTATGTGGAATTGGCAAAGCTGTCGAATGCCGATACCGGCGGTATTTCCATGAGCCTTTCCAGCTATAACGATGTCAACGACAGCTCCGAATATATGCCGGTCGTGGCGGTGCGGGGCAAGGCATTGACAAGCAAAATGGACGCGCTGATGGAGCTTATCGGAGAAATCGTAAATCGGACAGATTTTTCGGATACAAAAAGACTGTATGAGCTGCTGACGCAGGAAAAATCCAGCCAGGATATGTCCGTTTTTGCGAGAGGGCATCTTTTGGTGATGCTCCGCCTGGCCTCATATTTTTCGGAATCCGGCAGATTTGCGGAGGAAAAGGGACTGAACTATTACTACTGGCTGTCTGACCTGATCAAATCCTTTGAGACGAACAAGGAAGGGATTGTTGAAAAGCTTCAACAGATTTCAAAAATACTTTTCACACGAAAGAATCTGTTTTATCAAACCATAGGCGGGGATACGGAAAAACAGAAATCAGAGGCTCTCCTGCCCTTGCTTTTGCGCGAGATGCCCTCGGGAAAGGAGGAAAAGGAGACTGCCCTTGCTTTTGCGCCGGGGATCACCAATGAAGCCTTCAGCACGAGCGGCAAGGTACAGTATGTAGCAAAGGGAGGGAATTTTAAAGCTCATGGATTTGTGTATTCCGGGGCGCTCCGCGTCATGGAAACTATATTGCGGTATGAATATTTATGGAAACGGGTTCGTGTTCTCGGCGGCGCTTACGGCGCATTCACTCAATTTTCAAGGGATGGTACATCAATTCTCTGCTCCTATCGGGATCCGAATCTGAAGGAAACCCTTTCCATCTATGAGGAGCTGCCGGACTATCTGGAAAAAATCACACTGTCGGAGCGGGAAATGACAAAGTACGTTATCGGCACCATGGCTCCTGAGGAGACGCAGCTGACACCTCCAATGAAGGGGGAACGGGCGCTCACCTATAAGCTTACCAATAATACGCTGGAATCCAGACAGCAGATCCGTCAGCAAATTATCGGCTGCTCTATCGAGGATATACGAGGGCTCGCACCCCTTGTGCGCAGCGTCATGGAAGATCCTTATATTTGTGTCATGGGCAGCGAGGATAAAATTAACAGCTGCAAAGCGCTGTTTAACAAGATTTATTCCATGCCGAACTGATGGACAAGAGAACAAGATTTGCTCCGAGCCCGACTGGATACCTTCATTTGGGAAATATATGGATCGCATTTTTGAATTGGCTTTGGTCGAGACAGAACCGCGCAAAAATTGTTCTTCGGATAGAGGATATTGATCGGGAACGGTGTCATAAGGAATATGCAGATCAGCTGATTGAGAATTTGCTCTGGCTGGGGCTTGATTGGGATGAAGGCCCAGGTGGCAGTTATTCCTATGGGGAACCGGTGCAGAGCAAACGATTGGGACTATACGGGGGTTTTTGTCATGAGCTGCAGCGACGCGGCATGGTCTACCCCTGCTTCTGTTCGCGGGCAAGACTCAGGAAAATATCCAGCGCGCCTCATGAGGGAGAGGCGGTTTCGGTTTACGACGGCGCATGCAGAGATTTATCTGAAGAGGAGAGAAGGGCGTTTTCAAAAACGCCAAGCTGGCGAATAAAAGTGTGTACTGATTCTCTCTCGTATACGGATATGATTTTGGGAGAGAGAAAACGGCTGCTTGAGGCGAAAAAGGATGATTTTGTTATCCGGCGGGCAGATGGGATGATATCCTACCAGCTGGCATGTGCCTATGATGATGCTCATATGGGAATCACTCATGTGTTTCGTGGGAATGATTTAGCCGATTCTTCCTTTTACCAGATGTATCTGATTCAACTCATGGGAAAACCGGTGCCGGGATATGGTCATTTGCCATTGCTGGTTGATAAGGCGGGCATCCGGCTGTCCAAGCGGCAAAAAGGGATTACTTTGAAGGAAATGAGAGAGGCCGGGATTTCTGCCGAAAAAATCATCGGACTATTGCTGTATTTGGCAGGAGGCCTGTCAAGGCCCGAGCCTGTAAGCGCAGCAGCGGCAGCTGAGCGTATCCCGTTTTCAGAGCTTTCCGCCCTGCATCAGCATCATATATGCGTCTATCAAAACAGTGCTTGGTTTTAAGATGGTTAAGCTGTGTACCGAAATAACGTCATAGAAGCGTATCGCGCATCATGCAAAACAGAGGCCTCACTTTTCAGAGGGGCTTTTGTTTTGCACATATTTTACACGAATATATAGGCTGAGAAAGACGGCATACGTGATTCACTCACCGGTGCCGTCTTTTTTGTGTGGGAGAAAAGGCGCAAGAACAGCTCCTTAGTTTTGCATGAAAAGCAATGAAAACACCGGGCTTTGTGGAAATTAAACAAAAAAGCAAAAGTAGAACATATATTTTATTGTTACTAAGTGGTGGATTATGGTAAAATGTGGGTGAAAGTGGAGGAGGTGGAAGAATATATGTTTATGGGAATATATTCTCATTCGATCGATACAAAAGGTCGCATGATTCTTCCTGCCAAATTCCGGGAACAGCTCGGAGCGCAGTTTGTGCTGGCGCCCGGGCTGGACACCTGCCTCTGCATTTATACAAGAGAGCGCTGGGACAACCTGATTGCCGCTTTATCCAAGCTTCCATTTACCAATATTAAGGTACGTAAAATCATGCGCCACTTGATCGGAAAAAGTACGGAGATGGAATGTGATAAGCAGGGCCGTGTGCTTATACCGGCAAATCTCCGCAAATTTGCCGAGCTTGAGAAAGAGGCGGCAATCGTTGGTACCGGTGCCACTATTGAAATCTGGAATCCGACGCATCTTGATGAAGATGAAAATTCAGGCGAGACCATTTCGGAACTTGCTGATTCCCTTGATCTCCCCCTGAGCTTCTAAAGGCTCTGCCATGGAATTTAAGCATATTACTGTTTTAAAAAATGAAATGATCCATGGAATTCTCACAAATCCCAACGGAATTTACGTGGATTGCACGCTGGGCGGCAGCGGTCATTCGTTGGCACTGGCAAAGCACCTGCAAAAGGACGCACTGCTGATCGGCATTGATCAGGATGAGGCAGCTGTTAAGGCTGCCAAGGGTGTTTTCGATACGCTGCCTTGCCGACACCATATTGTGAGAAGTAATTTTTCTGCCGTTCAGGATGTATTAAAGACCTTAGCAATAAGACATGTATCCGGATTTATGTTTGATCTGGGAGTCTCCTCATACCAGCTGGACGAGGGGATGCGGGGATTTTCATATATGCACGATGGGGCGCTGGACATGCGTATGGACCAGAGGAATCCTATCACTGCAGAAATGATTGTAAATACATATTCAGAGCAGCAGCTGACTCGCATTTTTTCGGAATATGGCGAGGAACGCTGGGCGAGCCGTATCGCAAAATTTATTTGTAAGCATAGAAAGCTTTCTAGCATCAAAACAACGGGAGAACTCGTTTCAATTATTAAGGCGGCGATTCCCGCCGGGGCAAGGAGAGAGGGGCCGCATCCGGCAAAACGGACATTTCAGGCACTTCGGATTGAGGTCAATCAAGAGCTTAGCCGGTTAGAGAAGGCTATATCGGATTGTATAGATTGCTTGGAGTCGGGTGGAAGAATCGGCGTCATCTCTTTTCAGTCCCTAGAGGATAGGATTGTGAAGAAAACCTTTCGAGCCTTGGAAAGGGATTGCATATGCTCGCCGGATATGCCCATATGCACCTGTGGCGGGAATCACAAAAAAATACGGGTAATAGGCAAAGCGGTTAAACCGTCTGCGCAAGAGCTTGCGCTAAATCCGCGTGCAAGGAGCGCTACCCTCAGGGTGGCAGAGCGGGTGTAGAGGGTAGTCAGAAAAGGTACGGGAGAGGGAATCTGAATGATATCGGAAGATGTTAGAGCTATAAACTACAGGTACATCAATGCGACCGCATCTGACTCCGCAGCCGGACAGATCCGCGTAAAGGAAACAGATTTCAGGTTTATTAAAGAAATCGTAGCCTTCGTTTTTGTTGCCGGTGTGCTATTGGGCTTCACTTATTTTTGTCGCGGGGTGAATGCGCAGGAAGAATTTGCGGCTCAAAACCTGCGCGCCGAGGTCATGACATTGGATAGGGACAATGCCAGACTCAGGCTGGACGTAGCAAAGCTGGAGGCGCCACAGAGAATCCAGCGCATTGCGGAGAAAAAATTGGGAATGACCGTGCCTTCAGGCGCAATTTACGGCAGCAGGGACATACGAGTGGATCAGCAGAGAATAAAAGACTGAACCGGTCGAGAATTCTGTGAGATGCTGCTCATAACTACAGCTATAGATATGATAAAGCGGCCCGAGGGCCGCTTTATGACACTATCGTTATTGTTTTGCAATATAGATTGATATACAATAGGTTGTGTTTACCGGGGCATGGTTGTATATCCTGGTAAAAACCGGAGGCAATGATGAAATCCCTGATTGATTTACTTGAGACCACCGAGGTTATCAAGATAGAAGGAAATGCAGACATTCCTATTTCTGATATAACTGCGGATTCCCAAAAGGTGACGGATGGGGCTGTTTTTATCTGTTTGAAGGGCGCTCGCGTAAATGGGCATACCTTTGCGGCAGAGGTTGCTCAAAAGGGGGCGGCTGCAATTATTGCGTCAGAAAAGATTTCTGACTTTCCCGGCGTGACTATTGTTTATGTACACGACACAAGACGAGCGATGGAAGACATGGCTCCTTTTTTCTTTGATTATCCTTCCCGAAAAATGCGGATGATCGCAGTAACAGGGACAAACGGAAAAACCACAACCACTCATATGATTGCGCATGTTTTGCAGGCTTGCGGGTTTAAAACGGGCGTCATCGGTACAGTACATACGCTGATTGGAAGCAAAGAATACTCGGCAAAAAATACGACGCCCGATGTCATTGATTTGCAGCGGATATTGCAAGCCATGGTGACAGAGGGGGTCACTCATGTTTGTATGGAGGTCTCCTCCCACGCGCTGGTATTAAACCGCATTGCGGGCTGTGAATTTGATACGGCTGTTTTTACGAACCTCACAGAGGATCATCTTGATTTCCATAAAACTATGGAAAATTACGCCAAGGCAAAGGCAACCTTGTTTACCCTCGTTTCGGATAAAAAACAGGTAAAGAAAGGCAAGCATGCCTGCATTAATCTGGATGATCCGTATGCATCGCTTATGGAACGGACTGTGACTGATAGAAAGCGGTGTCCTGTGGTTACCTATGGTCTCCAGCCGTCAGCGGATTTGTATGCCCATGACATACACTTCAACGGAACTTCGTCTTCCTTTATTGTTCGGTATGAATCGAAGGAATATGAAGTGCTCACAAGGCTGGCAGGCCGGTTCAATGTATATAATGCGCTGGCATCGATAGCGGCCGCTCTGTCAGAAGGCGTCAGGATGGAGGATGTTGTGAAAGGCCTGTCTTCCTTTATTTCTGTGCCTGGGCGATTTGAAATCATCAATGAGGGGCAGCGCTTCGGTGTCATAGTGGATTATGCCCATACGCCGGACGGGTTGGAAAACATTCTGCTCACAGCGCGGGAAATCACAAAAGGAAAAGTAATTGTTGCTTTTGGCTGCGGAGGTGACAGAGATCGCAAAAAGCGGCCGATAATGGGGCAAATCGCAGCCGAAAAAGCTGACATTATCTTTGTTACCAGCGACAACCCAAGGACAGAGAATCCGAAGGCAATTATTGAGGATGTGCTGGATGGGGTCAGGCAGGGGGCAGAAAAAGGAAAAACTGCCAAATGCTACGTGTATCCTGAAAGAAGAGAAGCAATCATACAGGCTATTCAAGCCGCATCAGAGGGGGATATTGTGCTGATTGCGGGAAAGGGGCATGAGGATTACCAGATTTTAAAGGACAAAACCATTCATTTTGATGATCGGGAAGAAGCTCGGAAGGCTATAAGGGGGCGTATCAATGGCGTCATTTACTCTGGAAGAAATTAAAAAAGCCTCCGGCGGAAAAATTTTATATGGTGACAACCTGCAGGTGATTGCGGGAGTAAGCACAGATAGCCGATCTATCTCGCAGGGGGAGCTTTTTATTCCCCTCGTGGGGGAGACCTTTGACGGCCATGCATTTTTGGATCAAGCCATCGCGAAGGGGGCATCGGCAGTTCTTGTGTCCGAGCCGGAGAAACGGCCTGCTGATGAGTCAGTTCCCGTTATTTTGGTCAAGAATACTAAGCTTGCGTTGGAAAGAATAGCAGAATGGCATAGAAAAAGGTTCTCTATTCCTGTCGTGGCGATAACCGGATCTAATGGAAAAACAACAACAAAGGATATGATTACCTCCATTCTGAGATCAAAATACAAGGTATGCGCCACGCCGTTTAATTTCAATAATGAAATCGGATTATCGAAGACGATTTTGCATATTGAAGAAACGACAGATATATGCGTCACAGAAATGGGCATGCGAGGATTTGGGCAGATCGCTGAACTTTGTTCAATTGCCCATCCGACGATTGGAGTGATTACCAATGTAGGAACCTCTCACATCGGTCTTCTGGGGAGCCGCGAAAATATCGGGAAAGCAAAAAAGGAACTCATTGATGCATTACCCGCGGAGGGGACTGCCGTTCTTAATCAGGACGATGCACTGGTTAAACAAATGGGGGACGCCTATGCCGGAAAGGTCATCGGATATGGCATTCACGGTAAGTATCCGGTTCATGCCTCGGCTATAGAGTATACAGAGGCGGGGACCGAGTTTGTATGCCATTGCTTTGATGAAGCTTTTAAGGTGAAGCTCCCGCTGTTTGGCGAGCATAACGTATACGATGCGCTGGCTGCGATCGCAACGGCCCGCATTCTTGGCGTATCTGCGGCGCGTATAGCAAAAGCGCTGGATGCCTTTCAGACGGAGGGAAGCCGCCAACGCATCATGAAGATCAATGGAATTACTGTGGTTGATGATTCATATAACGCAAATCCGCTGTCTATGGAAATGGCATTGCGAGCGGCGATGCAGCTGAGGGGAAACAAAAGATTTCTGATTCTCGGCGATATGGGGGAATTAGGCGACAATGCAGCTAAGTACCATTACGAGCTGGGGGAAAAGGCCGGGCAAATGGGATTTGACGGTCTGATTGCTCTTGGAACGCTCAGCCGGAATACGGCAGATGGGGCGGAAGATGCCGGTGTCAGTATCGTGAACCGGGTTATGTCCTGCGAGGATGCAGCGTCTGCTATCGCGAAATTGGCTACAAGCGATGATGTTGTACTTATAAAAGGCTCCCACGCTATGCATATGGATCAGATTCCTGAAATTTGGAAAGGCACACTGAATACGAATGGAAATCAATAATGTAATTTTCCTGATAGAAGGGGTTGTGGTAACGCTGCTCTTAGGCGTAGCAGGAATCCCGATTCTCAGGAAGCTGAAGGCCAGACAATCTATACGGGAAGAAGGGCCTCGATCACACCGAAAAAAGTCGGGGACCCCTACAATGGGCGGTATTTTTATACTGGTGTCTTTCGTGCTGGTTGTTTGTTACAATCAATTGATTGATGCGTCCGTGCTGTGGCTGCTCTTTTTAACAATAGGCCATGGTCTGCTTGGTTTTCTTGATGATTTTATCAAGTCCGAAAAGAAACGGAATTTAGGCTTAACGGCTAAGCAGAAAATACTGGGGCAAATTGTGCTGGCGGCGCTCTTTACTTGGGGATGTGTGAATACGCTGAACCTGCCTCAGTCCATTTCTGTACCCTTTGCTTCGCTGGAACTGCCGCTCGGGATATTGTATTATCCCTTTGCGCTGCTGGTAATCGTAGGAACGTCCAATGCGGTGAATCTTACAGACGGGCTAGATGGGCTTGCGGCAGGCTGTTCAATCATATGCCTGTCAGGCTACGGGGTATACTGCTTTCTTTCAGGATATATAGATCTGGGTCAGTGTATTATGATTCTTGCCGGTTCCTGTATTGGATTTTTATTTTTCAATTACCATCCGGCCAAGGTATTTATGGGAGATACCGGATCCCTTGCTCTGGGCGGAGCTATTGCGGGGATTGCGATTCTGACGAGAAGCGAGCTTTTGCTGATACTTTTCGGTTTAATTTTCGTTATTGAAGCGTTATCCGTTATTGTGCAGGTCGCCTCTTTCAAGCTGACCGGGAAACGAGTATTCAAAATGAGCCCGATTCATCATCATTTTGAATTATCCGGATGGAGCGAGGTGGCCGTGGTATGGTCATTCTGGCTATTTGAAGGCGCGGCATGCATGCTGACGCTTTTAGGGATAATTTATCTGGGGACATGATTGCAAGGAGGGAGTCCATTGAACAAGGCATTGATTATGGGAGCCGGGGTCAGCGGCCTTGGTGCCGCCCATGTTTTATTGCGGCATGGATGGCAGGTTGCCATAACTGACCTGAAGGATACAATCAGAGGTCGGATGGAGAAGACGGGACTCGAACAGCTGGGCGCAGTTTTTTATTTTGGGCCTCAGAACGAATCCTTGTTGGAAAATGTTACCCTTCTTGTAATTTCACCGGTTATCCCGAGGGAAAACCCGGTAGTGAGCGCAGCTCTCAAGCGGGGAATATCTGTAATCTCCGAGGTAGAGCTGGCATACCGGGTCACTAAGGCTCCCATTGCTGCTATTACAGGGACGAACGGGAAAACAACAACTACGGCTCTTCTTGCGGCTATGATCGAATGTTCCGGAAAGCCCTTCGCACTGGCAGGCAATTTAGGGATCTCCCTGAGCAGGGAAGCGGAATTGGTTCCGGAGAACGGTATCATCGCAGCAGAGGTATCCAGTTTTCAGGTAGAATTTATCGAGCGCTTTCACCCTCGGGTTGCAGCCATTCTGAATATCACTCCGGATCATCTGGAGCGACATCATACCATGGAGGCCTATGCGGCGGCAAAGGCAAGAATTTTTGAAAATATGGATATGCAGGATGATTTGCTCCTAAACGCAGAGGATTCCTATACGCCTTTATTCATGAAAAAAGCCCAATCCCATACAAGGGTATCCTTTTTCTCCACAGCTCGTGAAGTGGAATCCGGCGCATTTCTGCGAAATGGCTATTTAGTTGTCAGGACAGGCGGGCAGGAAACGACTCTTTGCAAAACGACGGATTTGCAATTAAAAGGAGATCAGAATTATCAAAATGCACTGGCCGCTTCTTTTATGGCCATCAAATGCGGGATAGCAAGGGAATCAATCATACAGGCGCTCAAGCAATTTCATCCGCTGGCCAATAGGATCGAGTCTGTCCGAACGCTGCACGGCGTATCCTACTACAATGATTCCAAGGCAACTAATACCGATGCAGCGATTAAAGGAATGCAGTCCTTCGACAGGCCGGTTATTTTAATTGCCGGCGGATATGATAAAGGAATTCCGCTGGATCTTTTCATGAATGCGGCCAAAAAGCATGCACGGCATCTGATTTTATTGGGGGCAGCAGCAGAACGATTTAAAAAAGCAGCTCTTGAAGCGGGGATTTCATCCATACAGATGGTAGGTTCCATGCATGATGCAGTGTTATCAGCGCAGAAAGCGGCGCATGAGGGGGATATAGTTCTTTTATCGCCCGCCTGCTCTTCCTTTGATATGTATAATGATATGGAAGAACGGGGTATGGACTTTAAGAAAGAAGTCAATCATTTGAGTTAAATCAGGTGTGTATATGATACGGATTATCTTGTCCGGCGGAGGAACCGGCGGACATATTTACCCGGCCGTAACCATAGCGAAGGAGCTGGAGCGGCTGGAGGACGTGGAAATTCTGTTTGTTGGTACGCCCCGGAGTATGGAATCTAAGCTTGTACCGCAGGAAGGATACGCCTTTCAAGAGCTTCCTGCCTCTGGCTTAAAGCGGGCTCTGACACTGGAAAACATCAAAATTCTATGCAGGGCTGCCGCAAGCATGTGGAAGGCGAGAAAAATATTAAAACGCTTCAAGCCGGATGTGGTCATCGGCACCGGCGGTTATGTTTGCGGCCCGATTTTAATGGCTGCTGCGTTATTCGGCGTGCCGACTATGATTCAGGAACAAAATGTAATTCCCGGTGTTACGAATAAGATATTGGCCCGGGTAGTGGATCGAGTTGCGTTAGGGTATAAGGAAGCGCAGTCAAAATTCCCGCATCCGGAAAAATGTGTATATACCGGGAATCCGATACGGCCTGAGGTAATTACAGCCAAGCGGGCGGAATCGAGAAAAAAGCTGCATATTCCGTCGGGTGATTTTATGGTTCTTGTTGCCGGAGGAAGCCGAGGGGCAAGGGCGATAAATAACGCGATGATAGATGTGCATCGCCATTTCAAGGATACTTCTGGCATTTGCCTGTATCATGTGACGGGATCGTTGGAATATGCAACGGTCAAGAACGGGCTGACCGCCTCCGATGAAGGTCTCTATGGCAAAGGAAGCCGCCTTATTGAGTATGAATATGATATGCCTGCTGCGCTGGCGGCAGCGGATCTTGTGATTTACCGGGCGGGGGCCGTAGGGCTTGCGGAATTAGCGGCGCGAGGGTTGCCTTCCATATTGATCCCATATCCGTATGCGGCAGAGGATCATCAGACATTTAATGCAAGGGCCTTTGTGGCAGCGGGCGCATCAAAATTGATTGAGGACCGGTTTTTAACGGGGAACGAGCTGATTCAGGATATAGAGAATCTTGCGAAGAATCCTGAAACCCTGGAGAACATGTCCATATCGGCAAAAAAAATCGGAAAGCTTCATGCAGGGCAGGATATAGCGCAAATGGCACTTGAATTAGCAAAGGAAGGCAAGAATCATGGATCTTGATGCGTACAGATCACTCCACTTCGTAGGGATAGGTGGTATGGGTATGCGAGCCCTGGCTTCCATATTGCTGGAGAAGGGATTTTCTATTTCCGGATCCGACGTGACGGAATCTGAGTTTTTGAAGGAATTCAGCAGCCGGGGGGCCCATGTGTATATAGGGCATAAAGCGGAAAACGTAGAGGGGGCTGATGCATTGGTCACATCCTCGGCTATTTCTGCGGAGAATGAAGAAGTAGTTTCGGCAAAGGCTGTGGGAATGCCCATTTTTCATCGGTCAGACGTACTGGCTGCCATGTTTCAGTGGGGAAAGGGCATTGCGGTGGCAGGAGCCCATGGCAAATCAACGACGTCCGGGATGGTCGGGAAAATTTTTTGTGATACTAAAAAGGATCCCACCGTGATTCTTGGCGCTGAGGCGGACTACTTGCACGGAAATTCCCGGTTTGGAAAAGGGGAGTACGTAATCGCCGAGGCTGATGAAAGTGACGGCTCGTTTTTAAAATTCAATACGTCTATCGTCGTTGTAACCAATATCGAGGATGATCACCTGGAGCATTATGGAACGGTTGAAAATATCCAGAAGGCTTTTGTGGAATTTATCGGTCACATAACAGATCCGGAAGGCGTGGCCATTCTCTGCACGGATAGTGAAGGTGTGCGGAATATACTGCCTCACGTGAACAAAAGAGTTATAACCTACGGAGTTAACGAGGGTAGTGACTATCGCGGGGTGAATAAACGATACGACACGGAGCATCGCATGCTTTTTGACGTGCTCCATGATGACCGCCTCCTGGGCACGCTGGCATTGCAAATTCCGGGAGAACATAATGTAAGGGATGCTCTTGGTGCAACCGTGGCGGCCTTGCATTGCGGGATTTCTTTTGCGGATATAGCGAAATCGTTATCCACCTTTACCGGGGTGAAACGCAGATTTCAAACGAAATGCAAAACGGATAATGTCTGGATTGTGGACGATTATGCCCATCACCCAACAGAAATACAAGCTACGCTGCGGGCAGCAAGGGAGACTGGGCGTCATCGGATCATTTGCGCATTCCAGCCGCACCGCTATTCGAGAACGCAATTGTTGCAGAACGAGTTTGCCGAAGCCTTTGATGATGCGGATATACTCTTTTTTACGGATATCTATTCTGCAGGGGAACCGCCGCAGCCTGATGTGGATGGTATGGTGATTCCTCGACTTGTAAGAGCAAGGCATCCTGAAAAGGAAATCCGATATGTCAAGGCGTATCAGGAGCTTCCTGAGGTTATAAGACTGTATTGTAGGCCCGGTGATATGGTTATAACTATGGGAGCCGGCACAATTACAAAGGTGAGCGGATGGCTTGCATCGCTGATTAAGGAAAAGGGATTGGTCAGGTAATGGATAAAAAAAGCAAAATTATCGTTCTCATGGGCGGGCCGTCTGCAGAAGCAGAAATATCAAGAAATACTGGCAAGGCGATAACAGCGGCGCTCGTATCGATTGGATATGATGCGCATCCGCTGGAATACCGTCCGGAGCATGTGATAGAAGATATCCGGAAGGAAAAGGCAGAGATTGTATTTATCGCTCTTCACGGGAAATACGGGGAAGACGGGATGATCCAAAGCGTGTTGGAGCTGGCAGGGATTCCCTATACGGGATCCGGAGTCACATCCAGTGCAATTACCATGGATAAAATCATGACGGCTCGCTTGCTCAAAGCGGCGGGGATTCGGATGGCTAAATCTGAGCCGGTTTATTTGAAGGAAGGCATCGATTCGGTCGCAAAGAAAATTCTTGCGGATTTCCAATTTCCCGTGGTGCTAAAGCCCGCTTGCGAGGGGTCGACCATCGGGATTGAAATTGTGAAGGAAACGTCAAAGCTGAATGAAGCATTAACACGAGTGTTCCATGTGGAGGCCCGGGTACTGGCAGAGGAATATCTTGACGGAGAAGAATTTACCGTTCCTGTATTATATGGGAAGGCGCTTCCCGTTATTCAGATAAAGCCTCATTCCGGATCCTATGACTATCATGCGAAATATACGAAGGGGGCCACAGATTACCTCGTTCCCGCTCCGATAAGCGATGCGCTGGCAACAGAAATGGCTGCTGCGGCAGAACGGGGATATGCTATCGCCGAGTGCGACGGCGTGGTCCGATTTGACATTCGTACCGATTCGAAGGGCGTTCCCTATGTGCTTGAAGCGAATTCCATTCCCGGAATGACCTCCACCAGTCTAGTCCCGAAAGCAGCTGCAGCAGCGGGCATTACATTTCCTGAGCTGTGCGAAATGATTCTTAAAAAGGCTTGCCTTGGAAAAGTATAGATGCGACAGGTCTTGCGATGGATGAGTTTAAAACCTTCAAACAATTTCAGAAAGAGAGCCGGCAGGGAGATGAGCCTCATTTTCCTGCAGAGGATGAAAATGCTTCAGCTATAAGCGAAAACGGCGCTCTTGAGCAGAAAACAAAGTCTGCCAGAAGAAGAGCCCGCAGCCGGATTCACTTGCGGGCAGGAGCCTATGGGGTCCTTTTTTTTGCATGCTTGCTGCTGATTTTATTGGCCTTACTGTTTCTCCCGGTCCCGTTTGGGTACATTACCTTGTACAACACGACTGCATTGACAGAGGATGACGTGTTGTTTGACGGAAATATACGAAGGCCCATCAATGTTCTCCAGATTAGCACCTCCGATTTAGAAGAGAGGCTGAGTCATGATTTGCGCGTTCAGACAGTGCGTGTCGCGCGGGAATCTCCTTTTTCCATTGGTGTCGATATTGCAGATAGCCGTCCTATTGCGGTGGTACAGGGAGAGTTTCTTTACGTCGTTCTTGACGAATCTGGGCGCGTCATAGAAGCAGACTCGGCAATCAAGCAGCTCAATGTTCCGTTTATTACAGGGAAGAAGCTTGGTAATGCACTTCTAGGGGAAACTGTGACTGATGAGGACGTTCAAAAAGCACTTTCATTTATAAAAAAACTGAGCCCTGAAGGGGAAAAGGTCTTTTCCGAAGTCAATATCGGCCATCCTGATAATATAGCCGCTTATACGAGAAGCGGGATCACCGTTCGTCTGGGCAATGGTGATCGTATTGAGGAACAGGCGGTTTTGGCCGAAAATATGGTGGGCGATATTAAGGCAAGGGATTTATCTGTTGAATATATCGATGCGAATATATCTGCGCCATTTATCAAGCTTCGAAGATAGGCTATACATAATGTATTTTATTTGAGCTACGGATGTTTTTGGAAAAATAATTCTGTCTTGCAGCTTACATATAGCGCAACGACTGGAAATATTGTAAAATGGGATATATTGGTGTGAATAGAGATAAAATATCTGCAGGTGGCTGCAGATTTTTATAAGGAGGAGCCAGCATGGAGGATACTAATAACGCAAAAATCAAAGTAATCGGTGTCGGCGGCGGCGGAAATAACGCAGTAAATCGGATGATTGAAGCGGATGTCAAGGGCGTTGACTTTATAGCCGTAAATACTGAGCTTCAGATTTTGGGAAAAAGCCAAGCGGAAACCAAGATTCAAATCGGGGAAAAACTGACCCGCGGGCTTGGTGCCGGTGCAAAGCCGGAGGTTGGCGAGCAGGCGGCTGAAGAGTCAAGAGAGGAAGTCACCAAAGCTCTGGAAGGAGCCGACATGGTTTTCGTTACCGCCGGAATGGGCGGCGGTACAGGAACAGGGGCTGCTCCGGTTGTAGCTGCCTGTGCAAGGGAGCTTGGAGCGCTGACTGTGGCCGTTGTGACAAAGCCTTTTTCCTTCGAGGGGAAGGTTCGTGCCAACCATGCCATTGAGGGCATTGAAAAGCTGAAAACGAATGTGGATGCTATTTTGATTGTTCCTAATGATAGACTTCTTACCATCGCAGACAAAAAGACAACTATCAAAGATGCGTTTAAAATGGCAGATGATGTCCTTCGCCAGGGAATTCAGGGCATTTCCGATTTGATCACGGTTCCCGGTATTATTAATCTTGATTTTGCTGATATTCGGACGATTATGAGCGATCAGGGCGAAGCGCTGATGGGAATTGGACTGGGCAGCGGAGATACTCGTGCCAGTGATGCGGCGACGCAAGCCATAAACAGCCCGCTCCTTGAACGCAGCATCGAAGGGGCGAAGGGCATTATTATCAATATCACTGGAAATGAGGATCTGGGACTGTTTGAAATTAATGAAGCGTCTCAGGTTATCACCGAAGCAGCAGATCCCGATGCAAATATTATCTGGGGTACTTCGGTGGATCCGAATATGGATAACGATACAGTAAAAATTACAGTTATCGCCACCGGTTTTGGTGATAAAAAGAGAGCTGGCTCAGTTGGAGCTACCTTTAGAGGAACTGCTCCGGCAACAACTAAAATTACCGTTCCTGAATTTCTCAGAAAGTGATAAAAGACGGTTGTGACCGCCCATCTCTGAGCAGAAACGTTTTTTTCGAATCCCTTATGAGAGTAAAGGCTACACCGCGATGCAGTGTAGCCTTTTTACAACCTTTTTGTTTATCATCATTCTTGTCTGCCCTATGTCTTATAAGGAGGAACATATTATGAAGTGTCCTTTTTGCAGAAATCCGGATACTAAAGTAACAGATTCCCGAGATACCGACGATGGAGCTTCCATCCGCCGCCGTAGGGAATGCCTGTCCTGCGGAAAGCGTTTCACAACCTATGAAACTGTGGAAAAAGCGCCGCTCCGAGTGATCAAGAAAAATGGAACGCGCGAAATGTTTGATCGGAATAAGATTCGAAACGGTCTCATACGGGCTTGCGAAAAGAGAAATATTTCATCCGCCCAGATTGAAAATATTATTAATATTGTTGAGCATAAGGCAAGAAACAGCCTGAAGCAGGAAATATCCTCCGAGGATATCGGAAATATGGTCATGGAGGAGCTTCGTCATCTGGATCAGGTGGCTTACGTGCGCTTTGCCTCTGTCTACAGAGAGTTTAAGGATTTGTCCAGCTTCATGAGTGAGCTGGAAGAGCTTATGAAAAACGGAAAGTGAAATATACCTTTTAGGCAGGAAGGAAATGGATATGAAAACGGATATTGTGGCAGAGGCGTTTGAAGCGCATGAACAGACGCTGCTCAAAATAAAGGCATTGATTCCGCACGTCATTGAGATGGCGGCGCTTTGCGTGGCGGCTTTGCGCCGGGGAAATAAAATTCTCCTCTGCGGCAATGGAGGAAGCGCTGCCGATGCGCAGCATATAGCGGCTGAGCTGGTAGGGCGCTTTCATAATGAAAGGAAGTCCTTGCCGGCTATCGCCTTGACTACGGACTCATCGATTCTAACGTCGGTAGCCAATGATTACTCCTTTGAGGATGTGTTTTCCAGGCAGGTCGAAGGACTTGGAACTGCGGGAGATGTATTCTGGGGTATTTCTACTAGTGGAAACAGCCTTAATGTAGTGAAAGCGGCCCGTCTTGCGAGAGAAAAAGGACTAACGGTTATTGCGTCGCTCGGGCGAGGCGGGGGACAAATGAAGGCTCTTTGCGATGCTTGCGTTATCATTCCCTCAGAAAGCACCCCAAGGACGCAGGAAATGCATATTTTGTGCGCCCATAGTATTTGCCAGATTATTGACGAAGAAACGTGGTGATTGCCATGAATGAACATATCCGATATATATTCCTTGATCGGGACGGTGTCCTTAATGAGGATGACGGATATGTACATTCCTTTGCCCATTTGCGCTGGATTCCTGGGTCGAGAGAGGCGGTCGGGCTTTTATCAAAGCAGGGGAAGCTTCTCTTTGTGGTAACTAACCAGAGCGGAGTGGCTCGGGGCTTTTATACGGAACAGGATGTGCGGACTCTTCATCAGGCAATGAATAGTGAATTTCAAGTCTATGGAGGGCAAATAAAAGAGTTTTTTTATTGTCCCCATCTTCCCGGTGCGCCGATCAAGAGATACGATGTTCTCTGCAATTGCAGAAAGCCTAAACCGGGAATGATTCAAAGGGCAATGGCAATGTACGGGATATGCCCCGAAGAAGCTGTTTTGATCGGTGACAGCCGGAGAGACATGGAGGCTGCGAAGGCCGCCGGTATACAGGGACTCCTTTTTCCAGGAGGAAATCTTATGGATTTCATTTTGGCGCAGGGATTGGCAGATTAATTATTTTCTGAAATATAATTTTCTGGTATAGCTGTCGGCATAGATTGTAGACTATATGGTGGTATCCTGTGGTGACATCCTACAAAAATATTCTTATGATAAAAATGAGTTCCCTTGGCGATGTGATTCATGCGCTGCCCTCGCTGTATGTGCTTCGCAAAACCTATCCGAAAGCACATATAACCTGGGCAGTTCATGAGGCCTTCGCAGAAATATTGCCGGGCAAGCCTTGGATTGATGAGTTATACATTGTAGACCGGAAACGGATACGGAATTTGTCCTACCTGATTCAGGTGCGCCGTGATTTGCATGCTCGGCGTTTTGATTTGGTTATCGACCTTCAGATGATCGCCAAAAGCGCGGTGGTCTCTTTTTTGTCCGGCTGTTCCAACCGCATCGGATACAATGATGCCCGGGAAGGAAGCTTCTTAGCAAGCAAGCCCATAGCCGGCGTCCATAAGCAGGGACATATTATTGAACAGCTGCTCGATGTAACAAGATATCTTGGCTGTTCTGTGGATCGCATAGAGTTCCCGCTCCATTCCTATGCGACAGAGATGGATACCATTCGAGATATCCTTGCAGCTCGCGGGGTGAAAGGCAATTTTGTTGTTCTTGTGCCGGGGACCCGGGGGGAGCGGAAAAAGTGGCCTGTCGAATATTGGGGAGCGCTGGCGAAGAAGCTGGCAGAGCGTGAGATTTTCACGATACTTGCGGGGACAAAGAGTGAATATCCGATGGGGGAGGAAATTCAGCGCATTTCTTCCTCGCGTTTTACGATAAATATGATGGGAGAAACCTCTCTTTTAGAGCTTTGCGCCTTAGAAAAGCTGGCGGCCCTGCATATTTCCGGCGATACCGGGCCCCTTCACATTGCCAATGCGGTTCATACGCCTGTATTGGCACTATTTGGACCGACGCTGCCGGACAGAAGCGGTCCTTATGGAAATTCTAATTCTGAGGTACTTATGGCAGATAACCCGGGAAGCGATACATGTTCTATGGGCAGTATTCCTGTGGATAGAGTTTTTGAAAGAGCCGTAAGAAAACTACATTCCTTGTAAAAAATATTGTCAGGATATACTATCAGAAAAGCTAAATACTAATGGAAACGATTACCAGTATAAATAACCGATGGGTTAAACAAATCGGAAAGCTGCAACAAAAGAAATATAGAGACCGGACAGGGCTCTTTGTCATTGAAGGGGTCAGAATCGTAACGGACGCATTATTTGCCGGGATTCGTGATGGGATTTGTCTTATTTGCGCAGAGCGGTTAGAAGATCCCCGGATCGACACAATTATAAAGACCGGCTTGCCTTTGGGGTGGCTGTTTTGCGGGATGAGTGAGGATATTTACAAAAGGGTATCCCGCACCGAGCATGGACAGGGAATTATAGCGATAGTGCCTAAGCCGCTGACAAAGGAAGAGACGCCTTCCATAGGAATGGACGGGTGGCTTGTGTTTCTTGATGCGCTGCAGGATCCCGGAAATTTAGGCACAATCATTCGGACTGCAGCAGCATCTGGCTGCGCGGCCGTGCTTTTGAGTGAGGGCTGTGCCGACCCCTATTCGGAGAAAGCGGTTCGCAGCTCAATAGGAAGTCTGTTCAGGATTCCGGTTTATCAGAATGTATCCGTTTCTTTTTTGGAAGCTCTTAAGCATGATTCAAAGATGACGCTTGTGGCGACAGCCCTTGATGGTGGAAAAGACTATAGATCTGTTATGCTTGGTGAGAAGGGGCTCTTTGTTTTTGGAAATGAAGGAAACGGGATCCGCCCTGCTATACGATCTTTATGCGAGCAGACCGTATATATACCGCTAAAGCGCGGGGTGGAATCGTTGAATGTGTCCGTTGCGGCGTCGGTGATTTTATTTCATTATTTGCGATAGGAATTGATATGGCAAAACGACTGATCATAAATGCCGATGATTTTGGCATACATGAGTCCGTAAACCGCGGAATTTATAAGACCTTTACTGAAGGCATCCTGACAAGTACCTCCCTCATGGCAGGCGGACAGTGCTTTGATGACGCAGTGGCGATGGCACGTGAAATGGAGGGTATCGGGATAGGGGTCCATTTGACGCTGGTCGGCGGTTTGCCATCGGTGCTTCCAGCAGAGGAAATTCCTTCCCTTACCTGGGATAACGGTGTTTTGTGCCATGACTACATGGAGCTGATTAAGCGGGATCTGAAACGTAAAATTTCTCTTGACGAGGTATACCGGGAATGGAATGCCCAGATTTGCAAGGTACTGGAAACGGGACTTCCGGTTACGCACATAGACGGACATCAGCACTTGCATATGTGGAATCATTTTTTCCCGGTAGCCCTTACGCTCGCAAAGCGGTACGGAATTCATTGTATGCGCGTTCCTGACGAAAAATTGCTTTTTGGGATTCGTCCGGCCAATGCGGTTCGAGCATTTTCACGGGACGGGTTGTCTCTCATGGCAAGAAGTCATCGAAAAACGCTTAAAAAGATGGAAATTCACAGCAATGATCATTTCTGGGGCATGCTTTATGGCGGAAATTTTAATGAATCACGAATGATGCGCATTGTCGGGCGGATCCGGGACGGGGTTACTGAGTTCATGTGTCATCCCTCGGCGGATGCAGTGGCGCTGGACCGCGAATTTCACTGGGGGTATCACGGAGAAGATGAATTGAAGGCGCTTCTCTCGGCAGCGGTAAAAAATGAGCTTAAAGATCATAATATTGAATTGATTTCATACAGGGAATTGGCGGATACATAAGGAGCAGGGATGAAAAAGGAAGAAAAGAATTTTTACCTGGTAGATTTGAAAATTTTACCGGAAGCGATAAAGAAGACAATCCGTGTGAAGGAGCTCCTTAGGGGCAAAGAGGCTTCCTCCATCAATGAAGCGGTGAGAATGGTGAATATGAGCCGGAGCGCCTATTACAAATATAAGGATCATGTGGCGTCCCTAGATGAAGAGCCGCAAAAGAAGATCATACTGTTTGCTGTAATTGCTGATGCGGATACAGCGCTTCTCAATCGGGTCATAAAAAAAATTTCCCTGAACGGCAATGAGATTATATCCTGCCACAGAAGCGTGCCGATAGGCAAGCATACCCTTTTTTCCATATCGGTAGAAACTATTCTGGAGCCGGCTGCGTTGGATAACATAGTTAAAGCGGTTCAACGGATGAGAGGTGTCCGGAGCGCGAGAATCATTGACAAAGGAGAAAATCAATGAGAAATATCGGAATTGCTCTTTTAGGATTTGGGACAGTTGGCAGCGGGGTAGCGGAAGCTATTGCCAGAAATAAAGAACTGCTCCGGCGGCAATTGGGATGCGAGGTTCAAATCCGCCATGTTCTTGTCCGTCATCCCGAAGCGTATGCGAATCGTCCGCTTCTGCGGGATATTCCCGTAACGAATACGTTTTCCGACATAATAACCGATGCGGCGGTGGACATCGTTGTTGAGGTCATGGGCGGAATCCATCCGGCGCTGGAATATATTAACGAGGCTATCGCGCAAAAAAAGAGCGTAGTGAGCGCAAATAAGGATCTGGTGGCCATGTATGGTCCGGATATCATTTCCAATGCCCTGTCTAATCACGTTCACTTTTCCTGTGAGGCCAGCGTTGCGGGCGGGATTCCCATTTTGATGCCCCTTCATCAGTCTTTGGCTGCCAATGAAATTGAAAGCATCGTAGGGATCCTGAATGGTACGACCAATTATATTTTGACCAGAATGTACGAATCCGGCGCATCCTATGAAAGCGCACTGAAAGAGGCGCAGGACAAGGGATTTGCAGAAACGGATCCTACCAATGACGTCTGCGGGTACGATGCGGCAAGAAAACTGGCGATTTTAGCGTCTATCGGATTCAGGGCAAATGTTACCCTTGATGATGTGATTGTGGAGGGCATTGAAAGGATAACGCAATACGATATCCAATATGCCCGGGATATGGGATATACGATAAAGCTGCTCGCGGTAGGCACAAGGCAAAAGCAGGGAGTATCACTTAATGTATATCCCGCCTTTGTACCCCTTGCGCACCCGCTGGCGTCAATCAGCGGAGCCTATAATGCGGTCTATGTGGTTGGAAATATTGTAGGCGATGTGATGTTTTACGGGCAGGGGGCCGGTTCGCTCCCGACTGCCAGCGCTGTCATGGGAGATGTTATCAGCACGGCGCAGCATATCATGGACGGCTCTACCGGGAGCGGACTGATTATGTCGGATACGATGCGGATTCCTTTCTATTCTTCATTGAAGCTTAAGGACTCGTACTACTTCCGCATGCTCGTTGATGATGTGCCCGGTGTTTTGGCGCAAATTGCAGCGGCCTTTGCGGATAACCATATCAGCATAAAGGAGGCTGTGCAAAAAAATCGTTTTAGCGATTCTGCTGAGCTTATGCTCATCACGGAACAGGCGCCAAGAGAAAATATCATTCAGGTGGAAAAAGCGCTTGCCGTGTTGCCCTGCGTGAGAAACGTGGCAGGGGTGATTCGCGTTTTAGATGACAGGAGGTGATCCTATGCTGCATATACGCGTTCCGGCGACGACCGCAAATATCGGAAGCGGATTTGACACATTGGGGTTGGCATTGAGCCTGTATAACGATGTGTATTTTGATCCGGACACATCAAAAAAGGGAAAAGGAATCACGGTAACTGCTGAGGGAGAAGGGGCGGAAACAGTTCCCTTAGATGACACAAACATGCTTTTGCAGGCGATGGCATACGTGGCAGATAAAAATAAAAAAACGCTTCCGGCGGGAAAGCTTCATTTGATCAATCGCATTCCGCTGGCCCGAGGTCTTGGAAGCAGCTCGGCAACTCAGGCGGCGGGGGTTCTTTTGGCGAGTCTTTTGCTGGAGTTAAACCTGGCTGAGGCGGAAATGATTGATCTCACGTCTCAGCTGGAGGGGCATCCGGATAATGCGGTTCCCGCAATTCGCGGTGGTTTTTGTATCGCTTCGATGCAACAGGGGAGCGTTATTTCAGAAAAAATTGATGTATCTGACTCGTGGCGTGCGGTTGTGGCGATTCCTGAATTTGAATTGAAAACAGAAGACGCCAGGGCAGCGCTTCCGGACGCATATTCCCGAAAGGACGCCGTTCACAATGTGGGTGCTGTTTCATTCCTTCTGGCTGCATTCATCTATAATAAACCGTCATATCTGGCCTGCGGGCTGGACGATCGGATTCACGTGCCGTATCGACTCCGCTTAATTCCCGGCGGGAAAGAGGTGATGCTTGCTGCTAAGGCGGCGGGAGCCTATGGCGCTACAATCAGCGGAGCCGGCCCCACTATGATCGCTTTTTGTCCTGATGAAAGGGCGGATGCGGTCGGGCAAGCCATGGTGGAGGGATTTCACGCCAAAGGAATTTTGTCGCGCTTCATGGTCCTTTCCATAGACACAAACGGGATTTTTTCAGAAGCCTGTGAGAGGCAGCTTTTTTAAGAGTGTTTTTTGTGGGAACGCCTTCTGCAAGATTTTACTCTTAGCAGGATGAAGCACTTCTGATAAAAACTGTTTCTCCATATACGTGCGGTCTTGCTTTCTTGACAATTTGCCGCAAAGTGTGTATTCTTATCAAGAAGTAATTGTCGGGACGTAGCTCAGTTTGGTAGAGCGCTACCTTGGGGTGGTAGAGGTCGCATGTTCGAATCATGTCGTTCCGACCATTTTTATTTTTCAATGTATTTATTTGTTTCGATAAAGTGAGGCGATTGATTTGAACAGAATAAAATCTGTAATGCTCCTTACGCTTTTAAGCTTGATACTTATGGCCATCGGCGGTGTCGTTGGCGGGCAGTCAGGCGCGCTCACCATACTGATCATTTCCTTTGCCATCAATTTATTTAGCTATTGGAATTGTGACACTCTGGCGCTTCGGAGCTATCATGCCCAGCCCTTGACAGAGGCGCAGGTGCCTGAATTATTTGATCTTGTGAGAGGGCTTGCGAGAAATGCGGGCATTCCCATGCCCCGGCTTTACATCATTCCTTCGGATGTTCCCAATGCGTTCGCTACCGGACGGAATCCGAGTCATGGTGCCGTGGCGGTCACGGAGGGACTGATATCTCTTCTGAACCGGGACGAGCTTGCGGGAGTTATCAGTCATGAGTTGTCCCATATCCGTCATCGTGATACACTGATTATGACATTGGCAGCAACCATTGCGACGGCAATTTCGTATATTGCCAATATCGCTCAATGGGCCGCAATTTTTGGGGGCGGCCGTGATTCAGAGGGGCGAAGCGCGAACCCGATTGCGTTGCTTGCGACGATCATTGTCGCGCCACTGGCAGCGGCTATGGTTCAAATGGCATTATCCCGCTCCAGGGAGTTCATGGCCGATGAGTCAGGCGCGGAAATCAGCCGAAAACCGCTCGCTCTTGCCAGCGCGCTACAAAAGCTGGATGACTATGCGCACCGGCGGCTTATGGCACAGGCAAACCCTGCCTCTTCAGGGTTGTTTATTATTAATCCCTTTAGCGGCGTGCAGGGGGTGGCACATTTGTTTTCCACGCATCCTTCCACGGAGGAGCGTATAAAAAGGTTGCGAGAAATAGCGACTAGGATACATTCATAACAAGGAGGAAGTACAAGGTATGGCAGCTATTGAAAAGACACTCGTTCTGGTGAAGCCCGACGGGGTAAAAAAGCATGTATGCGGTGAAGTGATTGCTCGCTTCGAAAGAAAGGGACTTTCTATTCATGCCATTAAGATGATCCAAGTACCTGAGGAGTTGGCAAAAAAACACTATGCCGAGCATGAAGGGAAAGGGTTTTTCAATGATCTGATTTCCTTTATTACCTCCGGACCCGTGTTGGCGATGGTGGTCGAAGGAGAAAATGCGGTCAAAGCAGTGCGTCAGATTAATGGTGCTACCAATCCTCTTGAGGCGGTACCCGGATCTATCCGCGGAGATTTTGCAACATCGATTGACGAAAATATAGTTCATGCATCAGATGCCCCGGAAACCGCAGAAAGAGAAATCGCCCTCTGGTTCCCGGAACTGAGTAAATAAGGAGGCTGGTATGGCTAAAAAAGCGAGTGTCTATACCCGTACCGGCGATAAGGGTAAAACGAGCCTGTTTACCGGCGAGCGTGTTGGCAAGGGGAGTCTTCGCGTCGATGTATATGGAACGATAGATGAAACTGACTCTGTTCTAGGCATGGCCAGAGCATTTGCAACCAGTGATAAAGTGAAGGAGATTATTTTCAAAGTTCAAAAATCTCTTTGGCTGCTGATGGCAGATGTGGCAAGCCTCGGCAAGCCCGCTGGGATCACTGATGAGCATGTTACAGAGCTGGAACATATCATTGACGAGCTTGATGAAGAGCTTCAGCCGTTAAGCCATTTCCTCGTTCCGGGAGAAACGAAGGCATCCAGTTTTTTGGATTTGGCCCGGGCTGTGGTTCGGAGAGCAGAGCGGCTGATGTGGCGTCTGGACGAGACAGAAGACGTTCACGAGGTGGACATCCGGTACCTGAACCGTCTTTCGGATTTGTGTTTTACCCTTTCACGATATGAAAGTGAAGTAAAATAATATAATATAATGTAATATAGTGTAATTTAGAAATAGAAAGAGAGGATGTTCATTATGAATATCCTCTTTTCTGATTGAATGAATTACGGTGAGGGAGTAAAGCTATGGAATTGCTGGCACCGGCCGGTTCACCGGCTCATCTTTTGGCAGCTTTGGACGCAGGGGCTGACGCTGTGTATTTGGGAGGCCAACAATTCAGTGCCAGAAGATATGCAGGAAATTTTTCTGACGAGGAGCTTCAGGAAGGGATTAAACAGGCTCATATTAAAGGGGCCGCTGTCTACATTACGCTCAATACCCTGATCGGGGATCGTGAGATGGAACGCCTTGCCGGCTATTTGCACTTTTTATCCACCTTGCCTGTAGACGGGCTTCTCGTGCAGGATCTGGGCGTAGCCGCATTGGCATCCCGATTGGCTCCTGATATTCCTCTTCATGCAAGCACGCAGATGACAGTCACCAATCTTACGGAGGTCCGGTTTCTCGAAATGCTGGGGTTTCAGCGTGTTGTTTTATCCAGAGAAGTGTCAGCGGAAGAGATTAAGCGTATCGCCGCCTCATGCCGGGCAGAAATTGAAGTATTTGTGCACGGAGCTCTTTGTGTCTGTTACTCAGGACAGTGCTTAATGAGCAGCTTTGCAGGAGGACGCAGCGGAAATCGCGGCACCTGTGCTCAGCCCTGCAGAAAGCCTTACACATTGATTGATGATACGGGCCATGATGTATCCTCCGGGCACGGACGGTATATTATGAGCATGAAGGACTTGATGGGCATGCCTCGTTTAGCGGATTTGATTCGCGCAGGGGTTGCCTCCTTGAAGGTGGAAGGGCGTATGAAGGATCCCTCCTATGTGTATCGAGTGATTTCTTCCTATCGGAAAGCGATTGATGCGATAGAGCAAGGGCACTCCTATGATGCGGCGTCTCTGCAAAGCCAGATGGAAGCCAGCTTCAATCGCGGCTATGGCCCAGGATTCCTGGAGGGGACCACTAGCGGCTCCTCCATCACAGAAACCGCGGCAGGCAACAGAGGAGTCTGCATCGGAAAAATCAAAAAAATTGTTAAGCATGGTTTTGTCATCGATCATCTTCCTGTCCGGCTGAGCTGCATAGAAGGGATCTCTTATGATGCGGAAGGGCACCAGTTGGCCTATATAGCCTCGCCAGCTATCAAGAAAATGGGAAGCCAGGTATGCATTTCCTGTCACGAAGCTCCCCGCTTGGGCGGTTTTGTGTATGGCCATGTAAAAGCGCAGAAATACCAGCCCGGTATGAAGTATATTTCGAATACGATCCCACTGCGGGCTGCTTTGAAGGCTACCGCAGGGGAGAGAGTCACATTGCAGCTTTGGGATACAGGCACGAATCATGTTCAGGCTGCATCCTCGTATATTGCAGAAAAAGCATCGCATCACATTACAGGAGATGAACAGATTCGAGCGCAGCTGTCCCGACTAGGGAACAGCTGGTTCAGGCTGTCCCAGCTGGATATACACAATGAAGGCTGCATGGTGCCTGTCAGTGTTTTGAACCGGCTTCGTCAGGAAGCGATCAAGCAATTGGAGGCAGCTCGCCAAAAGCAGGCTGGTGAGAATATACCTGAAGTCCGTATACACCCTTTTTCACTGCCAAGAAAACGAAGAGACTATAAAAAAGAACCGGTGCTTGTGGTTCGGACAAATCAGATAGCGCAGCTTCCAGCCCTGGCCGATTCGGGAATCGAACATATCATCTTCGGCGGCGAGTCATATACCCATCGGAAAATACCACTTGAAGAATACAGGGATGCCATTCATTTTGCCAGGGCCAAGGGGATCACCCTGACCTGTGCCATGCCTCGGATCATAGGATCGGCAGAAGAGGAGCAGCTGCGTGCTTTTTTTGAGCAGCTCATCGAATATGCCCCCGACGGAGTTCAGTTGTCCCATCCCGGCATGCTGCTGTGGGCGGAGCATATTCCTGATACAATCGCCATAGAAGCGGATTCATCCTGGAATATTTTTAATCAGCATGCGCTTCGTGTGGCGGAGGATTTCGGAATCAACGCATGCTATGTTTCGCAGGAACTGACACTGTCCCAGATACGAGACATAGCCAAGGCGGGAAGGATCCCGATCGGTGTCCAAGTATACGGGCGCACAGAACTGATGGTTTCAGACTATTGTGTCATTAACGCAATGATGACCGCTGTGGACAAACGGCATTGCCCCGGCCCCTGCGCTTCTGGAAGCTATAGCTTAAAAGATGAGCAAGGGCGCATATTTCCAATTACAACGGATGCATACTGCAGGATGCATGTGCTGAATTGTAAAATTCTTGATATGCGTCCTTACGTGGCGCAGCTTTTATCATCCGGCATTAGTCGTCTGTGCATTGACGCACGGGGAATAGGGAATGAAATTTTTGATATTGTTTCCAATTTCAAGAGTCTTATGAGCAGCAAAACAACGGTGCCTGCAGAAAATGCGGCAGATGCTACGAGAGGTCACTTTTTCAGAGGAGTTTTGTGATGGAAGAGAATGTATACCATATTTTAGAGTTTGATGAAATACGAAAAAAACTGGCTGCCTGCGCTCCTTCCGAGCTGTCGAAGGAAATGGCGCTGCAGCTGACTCCGTACACGATGAAGGAGCTAGTGGCAGAGAAGCTGAATGAAACTGAGGAGGCAGTCAGACTTCTTACGGATGAAATTCAGACACCTCTCGGAGAAACGCACCGCTTAGCTCCGATATTGGACAAGGTGGAAAAAGAAAGCCTCCCTACGGCGGGAGAATTTCAGGAGCTGGCCACGACCCTTGAAACCCATGCGGCCATGCATGCTTATTTTCAGGGAGAGCGCCACTTAAAATATCCTATCATGGAAGAGCTGGCGTCATTGATCGTGCCTTTAGATGCATTGACAAAGCGCATCCGGAATGTATTTGACCCATACGGTGAGGTATCAGACAATGCATCCCCGCGCCTTTTGCGTATCCGGAGATCCATGGCCACAATGAAGGCGCGGATACGCCGTTCGTTTAAACGAATATTGGAGGACAGGGAGACCGCTGCCTGGCTCCAGGATGCTATTATCACCCAGAGAAACGGAAGATATGTAGTTCCTGTAAAAGAAGCCTATCGGTATAAATTTGAAGGTATCGTGCATGATCGCTCCTCTACCGGGCAGACTCTTTTTATGGAACCGGTCATATCCATCAGCCTGAATAATGATCTGGCAGAGCTTCGGGCAGAGGAAGCGCAGGAAATCCACGAAATTTTTGCTGCCCTTGGTCGGGCTGTTCTGGAATATGCGGACAGCATCCGAGGAAATGGCAGGAATGCCACAGATATAGAATTCATATTGGCCAAGGGCAGGCTGGCGTTGTCCATGCATGGCTCCCGAGCTGTTTTGTCGTCAGATAAAGAAATGTATCTGAAGGAGGTGCGGCATCCGCTCATTCCGCCCGAGCGGGCGGTTCCTATTTCCATAGGGCTTGGGAAATCCTATCAGGTGCTGGTGATTTCCGGCTCCAATGCGGGAGGAAAAACGATTGCTTTGAAAACAGCAGGCTTGGCGGCGCTTATGAATCAGTCCGGGCTTTTTATTCCTGCTGATGAAGGCTCTCGTCTCCCTGTATATACCGCCGTTCATGCGATTATTGGGGACGAGCAGAGTATACAGTATGATTTATCCACCTTTTCCAGCTATGTCACGCAGCTTGCCGCGCTCATAGACAATGCGGGACATACGGATCTTGTTCTACTGGACGAGCTCGGCACCGGCACGGATCCCATTGAAGGCGCCGCGCTGGCTGAAGCGGTGACTGAACACCTCAGGAATCATGGCGTTTCCTCTATTATCACATCTCATTTCAGTGAAATGAAAAAGCTAGCCTATGAAGCAGAGGGGATAGAAAACGCGTTTGTAGAATTTGATGAAATAACGATGCAGCCTACCTATCGGCTGATTACCGGCGTGGCAGGGAACAGCAATGCATTTACCATTTGCAGGCGGTGCGGGCTGAATGGGGATATTATCAACCGCGGGGAAGCGCTAAAAAACAAATCCGCGCTGCATCAGATGGATGTGGTCATGGAACGTTTGAATAGCCAGATGGTGGCCGCAGAAAAGGAGCGCCGAGATCTTCAGGAACAGCTTCGAGCCATAGCTGCGGAAAAAAACAAAATAAAAAGCTCCTACCGCGAGCTGTATGAGAAAAAGGATCGGATTCTTGAAAAGGCACGGCTTGAGGCAGAAACGATAAAGCGGGAGCTTCGGGCCCGGTCGGAGACCATCATAAAAGAGCTAAAGAAGGCTCAAGCAAAGGACGGGAGTCATCTGGCACGGGATATAGCAAACGCGCGCAGCGCGATCGATCACATTCATGTTCCCGACGGAAAGATCCGCCGGCGGCCATTGGCGCTGACTGAATTACGGGAAGGGTTATATGTGTATATAAGAGCGCTTGATACTGACGGGCAGATACAATCGATATCGGGAAAAAACGTAATGGTCAACACCGGCCTTCATACGGTGAATGTCAAAGTCGATCAGTGCTATGAGACAGCCCAGCCGACAATGAAAAAAGAAAAGCCCTCCATTCAGGTCAGTACCAGGCAGGCGATTTCTCATGGGCAGGTGCAGACAGAGTTGAATATTATCGGCAAGCATGTGGATGAAGCCCTTCCTGAGGTGGACCGTTTTTTGAATCACTGTCTCCTTGCGGGTATTTCGCCAGTGCGTATTATTCACGGAAAGGGAACGGGGCGGCTGCGGAAAGGAATTCACGAGCATTTGAAAACATTGCCCTATGTGACAGAATTTCATGAGGCCGATGTGAGGAGCGGCGGCGCGGGAGCTACGGAAGTATATTTCTAAATAAAAACATTCTGCCATATTTGTAAAATGACAGAATGTTTTTTCTTTGCAATCCGCTTGTATTTATTCCGGACCGAGACCGTCCCGATTGTCATTCTTATGCCGGATGAAATGAGCCACCTTTTTTCGGGCCGCATTGATATGATGCGTGGTGGTTTTGAACTTGCGCATCGTGGTTGATTTAGTTTTTGTGGCAGGCTTCATATCGGGATTGATATTTCCCCGCTTGACAGAGGTGGCTCTGATCCGTTCCGGATGGAGCAGCCTTCGGAGAATGGTCATCGCCTTTGCCGGTTTCAAATCAATATCAAGGCTATAAATATCAATAGCTGCATATTCCATGTCAGGATAGGCGTGAATGCACAGATGGGAGCTGTTTCCATAAGCGGCAACGGTTATTTCCGCATCCTCTTCATAGCAGAAGGTGTCTCGTATTTCCATGCCCACTTGATCTGCCGCATCAGACATAATCGTGATAACATTGGCGGTGTCTGAAAGCGCTTCCCCGTCGCAGCCATAGCAATCAATAAGAAGATGTTTGCCTATATAATTATCCATAGTATCGCCTCCGGAGACTATTTTCACCGTATTCCAACGGATATTTATATTATATATATACTGTTTCGCAATTATATCTGATTATAGCAAAATGAAAGAAAATCTGCAGTATTCATTACGGGAAGAATTTTTGAAAACGATGAGGTCAAGAAATATATTTCAGCATATATATATTGGGAGGGATTGACTTTGCTCTTCCAAGATCGTATACTACTTAAGTCATTGTACAGAGTGCTTTGACGCAACCGCGCGATTGAGGTTTGTAAATCCGAAGGGTACCCCGATCGGCGAGTATAGTACAGGGGAGGTGCACATATGTACGCGATCATTAAGACTGGCGGTAAACAGTATTGTGTGGAAGAAGGCAAGCAGATTATCGTTGAAAAGCTGGCAGCCGAAGAAGGCGATGAAGTCGTTTTTGACGAGGTTCTTTTTGTATCCGGCGATTCCATGAAGGTTGGGACGCCAACCGTAGAAAACGCAAGGGTTACTGCCAAGGTTCTGGAACAGGGCAAGGGCAAAAAGCTCCGGATTTTCAAGTATAAAGCAAAATCCAACTATCGCCGCCGCCAGGGGCATCGTCAGCCGTTCACAAAAGTACAGATCGAAACAATCGAGAGCTAATGATTACCGTATGTTTGCGGCTTGATGAAAAGGGCTTGTACAGCGGCTTTACCGTATCGGGTCATGCAGGCAAACGCAAAGAGAACGAAGAATACGATCTTGTGTGTGCCGCTGTTTCCGCTATTGTATTGACGGCTGTAACCGGTCTTTCTGAGGTTGCGGATATACCGGGAACCTTTACATCATCTGAAGGGTATCTGCTGGCAGATATCGAAAAGCACAGCAACAGTCAATCTCAGCTGGTCATAGAAACTATGCTAGCCGGGCTCAAAAGGATACAGGAGCAATATCCTGATACCTTACAATTTTCTAAATAAAGGGGTGAATTACATGGTGTTATTTGATCTTCAGTTATTCGCTCATAAAAAAGGTGTTTCCAGCACAAAGAACGGCCGTGATTCCAACGCGCAGCGTTTGGGGACAAAAATGCATGACGGCCAGATGGCAAAATGCGGGAATATTATCGTTCGCCAGAGGGGCACGCACATTCATCCGGGGGTGAACGTGAAGCTCGGGAAGGATGATACGCTTTTCGCTACGGCGGATGGCAAGGTATCCTTTGAACGTCTGGGACGGAATAGGAGGCAGGTCAGCGTATATCCTGTCGCTGAATAATGAGCACAAAAAAGCCATGGAGGAATACAATGAGATTCCTTCATGGCTTTTGACATGGGGAAGAAAAACCTCAAGCGCAGCTTCCCTCCATCGTCAATCGGCGCGGTATCAGATGGAAGCGGCGTTCACTTGCTTGCCATGAGGCTTTCTTTCCTCAGTTTAGAGTTTCATAATCAGCGCTGGCTTATGATAGAGAGGCAGAAAATCGAATTCTGTCAGCTCGCAATTCACAAGGACTGCCGACCGGTCTTTCGAAGCAGCCTTGGAATGGCGCTGCGAGCCTGACAACCGGAGGATTTTTGCTCTCTCACCAATAAAGTCGTCAGAAGGAGTGAAAATCACAACCTCACAAAAAACTTTTTACAGAAAAACTGTCAAACTTTCGTGTTTGACAGTTTTTATATTTACTGGTTGATATGAATCGTAGATTTTTCTAAGGGAGTGTTTTTTTGGGTATCCTCCTCAGAGGGAGGAGGCAGCGGTATTGTCAGAGCAAGGGAGATAGGGGAATAGCCAATAGGCTTGTGCAAGGCAGAAGCGGTTTGATATTGGTCTTCCGTGATATCCCCGATATCATATTTTTCCTTCCATGCCAGTTCATTTTGCGTATTCCACAGCTTCTGCTGAATGGCGTCAAGTTCCTTCCTTGCCATATCTGGGGTCAGCTCCTTTTTTGACAGCTTGGTCTGAATTTCAGCGATGGCTTTTTCTGCGGCGTCTCTGGCGGACTTTTCTCCGGCAGCTCTTTCCGCCGCTGCCTGCTCAATCATTTTCTTTCGTTCTTTTGCTGCCTTCGTGGGGTATACAGGATATTTTGGCACAGGAGAAACCAGCGCATTTATCTCAAACAGTCTGTTCCAGGGGAATTCCACGGCTACGCAAGCGGGAGCTAAGGATAAATGCTTTTTCGCGAATTCCTGAATTTGAGCAATAGTTTCTTCTTTTATGGCAGCTGTCAGTTTTGTCTTATCCTTTTGCTTTGCCAGCAGGGAGGAAATATTTTTTCTCACATTTGCCTGATACGCCCAATTATCGATATACTGTTCGGTCAGCATGAGTTTTCGATTTTCTTCCGTCATGGAAGGGGATAAAATGGCCTGAGAAATCGCAAAGCCGATGGTATTTCCTGCAGTATTCCATCCATCATAGGCAGCGACCTTGTACAGAAGGTTTTCTTTTTCTAACAGGCTCATGAGAGTGTTATCCGAACCGTTAGCATAATAAATATCCGCGATGGCTATCGGTATATTTCGAGCCTGAATGTCTTTTATCCGATCAATAAATTCAGTGGTACTTGGCTTTTGCATGCCAAAATTGGCAAAGGCAGAGGATTCGCCGGTTTTTGCCAGCGGCGTGTTGACCGCCAGAACGAGATCCGGTCTGCCATTGTCGGAAATGGTGCCGCCCACAGCGGTGATATGCTCCCTGATGGTTTTGCCGACGGCCTGATTCTCGTAGCTGGGGACGGTATCCTCACCGCGTCCCAGCGGGTATATGACAGAAAACGCAGGTTTTAAATGATTGTCATCCACATGGTATCTTGCAATGAGCAGAAGCGCAAGCTGATCCGCGCCCGGGAAAGAGCCGAATTTAGATTTATTCAGGCGCTTTGTATCCTTGTTGATATACCTTGATTCCAAAGCAGATTGAGAAAATTTTGAATTGTCATCATGACCGAGGCAGAAATAAGTGAAAACTCCGGAATTCACATCCTTGATCAGCATTTTCGTAATCTGATTATTTTTGCTTCTCCGTCGGAACCAGTCCTGTAAATATTCGGATGGAACTGACAGCTTGAGGGACAAAAGCTCCGCCGTTTCCTCCTTGGTGATATGGCCGCTATCCATTTTGTCCTGCAGAACGGAAATGCGATAAATGGAAGGACCCACCTTGCTGTAATAGTAGGGTTCTACGCCGCTGGAGGAGGCAATGGGGCTTCTCATGATAGTGGCGAAGGCGTATAAAGGAATGTGCGGGTATTTTACATGAAGGCTGCGGATCCGATTTTCTCGCCGGGCAAGCACATCTATGCTCTCATTATGCTTTCTGGAATCAACCAGACCTCCGTAAATGAGGGTATCTGTGGATAAAATACAGGCATCGGCACGGCTGATATTTTGTTCCACCCAAGTCCAGACCTGTTCAGGAGAACCGGAAAAACTGCTGCCTGATAAATATTGCTTTGGCGGGACCAGTACAGTGTAGCCGGCTTTTTCAGCGGTGTGAACCGTATAATCCAGATCCACAGGCCGATCATCCTGAGGAACTACCAGAATGGTTTTTGCAAAAGCGGATGTGCCGCACAATACCAAGCTGAGCAAGGCTGCTGCCAGCACCTTTTTATGTAAATGCAAAAAAATCCCTCCCTTGCTTTATCGCATACCTTGAGTGTACTGCTTATTTTATTTATAACCAGTATATCATGGGCAGGGAGAGGTGTCTTTTCGGGAACCATCGAAGGGCAAATAAAAAGCGACTGATACAAAAATCAATCGCTTTTGTCTGGCGGAGCAGGTGGGATTCGAACCCACGGGACGCGAACGTCTAACGGATTTCGAGTCCGCCTCGTTATGACCACTTCGATACTGCTCCATGTACCATATTTATTTCTCTTGCCTGCGCAGGCTGGCAAAAAATGAATCCATCCGTTTTCGGCAGGCCGCTTCCAATATATCCGAGGTTATATCAAGAGTATGATTGAAGGCAGGCGCCTGATCCATGTGAAAACAGGATATACCGCCGTACTGCTTGTCAGGTGCGCCATAGATAAGCCGTCCTATTTTCGCATTAAGAATAGCACCGGCGCACATCGGGCACGGCTCTATCGTAACATACAGGCGGCAGAGCGTCAAACGGCGGCGGGACAGCCTTTGCCGCGCTTTCTTCAGCACGATTATTTCCGCGTGAGCAAAGGGATCGTTGTCCTCTTCGCAATGATTGTGGGCAGCGGCGAGGATCATGCCTTTATACGTGATAACCGCCCCGATGGGAACCTCGCCATTTTCCAACGCCTTATCCGCTTCCCGCAACGCAAGGCGCATGTATTCACTGTCAGTCATCCAAAAGCTCCCTTGCAGGAAATGCATATTTCCTGCTTTTAGTATGGTAAACTGGAAAAAAAGTACTTCTCATTGTACAATAATCATACAACAGGATATAAGGCATTGCTATTGTTCATAGGAGGATACATCCAATGGCAGAAGAAAAAAGGGTCAATTTGAAGGCAGACAAATTTGAGAAGTATTTGAATGATCGGGATATGAAATTTTTTGAAAAGAGTGCAGCCAGAGATGAAACAGAAACTGTTTTGTTCCGGTCCAACCTGAACATAGATAATCAGAAGCTGCCCGTTGTTGTTATCACGGATAATACGATTTACACCATTATCCGCGTGCAGGTAGGCACCGGCCTTGTTTCTGTGGATAATAAAGAGCGGATGAGCGAATATCTGAATGAAATGAACCGGTCCTACAAGGTTTTCAAGTATGTATATGCCGAGGACGGAACTATATTCCTCGATTGCTGCCTGCCAAGCACAAATGAAAGCTTCGATCCTGAGGTGGTGCGGGTTGTGCTTGACGTGGTGGTAGATCATTTGAATACAGAGTTTAAGGTTCTTATGAAAAAGGTTTGGGGCTAAAGCAAGGATTATCGGGAACGCAGTGACTCAAAATATTTCAGACCGGCGGGTGCTTGCCATGCGGCTGCCGGTCTTTTTTTGCACATTATTTTGAAAATGAGAAAAAATTATAGATTATGAGAATGAAAGATGGTAAAATAAAAAGAAACTGCGATGATAAGGTGATTATATGGATGGATTTGGCATGGCTAACTATAAATGGCATTTTCCTGATGATGCGGCGCGGGAGATTCCGGATTTTTTTTCGCGCGCCGGTATTCCCGCAGGAATTGCCCATATATTGATACGACGAGGGATTGCGACAGAGGAGAGCTTATTTCATTTTTTATATGATACCGTATCCGATCTGGCGGATCCATTTTTGATGAAAGGAATGGAGGCAGCGGTCTCCCGAATTTATTCTGCCCTGGAGAATCACGAAAAAATAGTTATTTATGGAGATTACGACGTGGACGGAATCACCTCGACGTCTATTTTAGTTCGTTATTTCCGTTCCATTGGCGCAAATGTAAGCTATTATATCCCTGCCCGTGAGAAGGAAGGCTACGGTCTGAATGCGAAGGCCATTGAAAAGCTAGCGGGAGAAGGGTTTACTCTTTTAATCACCGTGGATTGTGGCATTTCATCAGCCCAATTGATCGATGCAGCGCCGGACAGTCTTTCTATCATTGTGACAGACCATCATGAGCCGCCTGAAGTATTGCCAAAACGCGCCGTCGCGGTCATTAACCCGCATCAAAAGGATTGCGCCTATCCTTACAAAGAATTGGCAGGCTGCGGCGTTGCCTTTACTCTTTGTCGGGCATTAGAGCAGTCGGTTTCCAGTGACGTCTACGATACGGATATTGAACTGGTCGCCTTGGGAACGATTGCCGATGTGGTTTCTCTGACCGGAGAAAACCGCATACTTGTCCGGGAAGGGCTGAAACGGCTCAATCATACAAAAAACATCGGATTAAAAGCGCTCCTTGTTGAAGCCGGATTGGTTCCAGAGGAGGATGCTGACGAGAGGGACATACGGGCAGAGCAGGTCTCCTTTGGTCTTGCTCCCCGAATCAATGCGGCCGGCCGGATTGCCTATGCAGGCATCGGCGTAGAACTACTCACTACCAATACAGAGACACAGGCAGAAGAGCTGGCCCGAAGGCTTTGTGAGGCCAATGTGGAAAGGCAGCGCATTGAGCGGGATATTTATGACCAGGCTCTTTTGCGAATTGAAGAATTGAAGCTTTCTGACAAAATGGCCCTTGTTGTGGATGGGACAGACTGGCATCCCGGAGTTATAGGAATCGTAGCATCGAGGATACTGGAAATGTATCATCGTCCGGTTTGCATTCTTACCGTGAAGGATGGGATGGCAAAGGGTTCCTGCCGCAGTATTCCCGCATTCAATATATATGAGGCACTGGCTGAAAATGCGTCGTGGCTCACGCAATTTGGCGGGCATAAAATGGCCGCCGGATTTTCCTTGCCCGCTGAAAATATTGATGATTTTAGAGGGCACATGGAGTCCTATGCAAAGGCGCATTTGACTGTCGAGGACTGTGTGCCGATTCTGGATATTGAAGAATCCCTCCCGTTAACCGATATGACACTGGATTTCGTAAATGCGTTAGATTCCCTTGAACCCTATGGGAGTGATAATCCGAAGCCGCTTTTTTTCAGCGAAAATGTTTTTGTAGAAAACACGCGCAGGATTGGTCAGGACAGAAGGCATTTCAAATGTGCCGTAAGCAGCGGAAATGATAAGCTGGATCTCATTTTTTGGAGAGCCGGGGATACTGATCCCTGCCGGGCCGGTGAAACCGTGGATATTGTCTACGAACCCAAGATTCATGACTGGTATGGAAAGCATGTCCAGCTGATCGGAAAGGATATTGCACCCCATGGCAAGGAGTTGTTAAACAGGGACGTGCTGGTTGATATTTTTGTGGTGCTTCGGAATGCCATGGAGGATAGTCTTCCCGAGAATGAGCTTAAAGATGTGATCCATCAAAATACAAGCGGGATATACGCCTCCGGCCTGATAGATATATCGTTGCAGGTTTTTCAGGAGCTGGGAATCCTTGAAAGCTGTACTGACGGAGGAACCACGGTTATGCGCAGAAAGATAGTTCATGACAAATTAGATCTGAATGCTTCTCCCACATACCGGAAATACCTGTGCGGGGTGGAGCCATGATGAGACAGACACAGCCAGAAAATGCAGAAAAAAAAGAGGACGCAGTAACCGTTTCTCAATCAGTATTCAGCAGGGATCTTGCTGATGAGACAATTCATACCGATGCCTCTGCCTCGACCCTTGCGGAATTTTTGATTCATCAGGATGAATATGTAGAGCGGCATCGGCAAAAGGCTGACTTTTCCGGTGAAAAGGAAAAAGAGTATAAGAAGCTGATCGACCGGATTACTGCATACATGCCTAAACGGCATCTGGAAAAAATTCGGGAAGCCTTTGAGCTGGCTGACAGAGCCCATGAAGGTCAGGTTCGTGCGACAGGTGAGCCTTACATTATTCACCCCTTGGCGGTGGCGTACATTCTGGCCGAGCTGGAAATGGACGAGGAAGGGGTGATTGCGGCTCTTCTCCACGATATCGTGGAAGATACAGATTATACACTGGAGGATATA
The DNA here is from genome assembly GCA_034180505.1 of Dialister sp. Taxonomy (GTDB): domain Bacteria; phylum Bacillota; class Negativicutes; order Veillonellales; family Dialisteraceae; genus Dialister. Next base: position 49,363 of record JAXFOE010000014.1, on the reverse strand, counting down.
CGCATCCTCTTCGGGGACGAAGTGGCTTTTCTTGTGGATGGCGTGACGAAGCTGTCCCAATTTCATTACAAGGATAAGGAAGATCAGCAGACTGAAAACTTCCGGAAAATGTTTCTGGCCATGGCTAAGGACATCCGCGTCGTAGTCATTAAATTGGCAGATCGGCTTCATAATATGCGTACGCTTGGCGTTTTCCGCAAGGAAAAGCAGCAACGGATTGCCAGAGAAACCATGGAAATATATGCTCCTTTAGCGCATCGTCTCGGCATTTATAACATAAAGTGGGAGCTGGAGGACCTGTGCTTTCATTACCTCCATCCGGAAGAGTATTTTGATTTAGTCCGGCAAATGAAACAAAAGCGCAAGGCTCGGGAAGAAATCGTTAACGACACGATGAGAGTCTTGCACGATCACATGGAGGAGTCCGGTATCAAAGCTACGATAACCGGACGGCCGAAGCATTTTTATTCCATTTACAAAAAAATGAAGCGGGACAATAAGGATTTGTCCCAGATTTATGATTTGTATGCCGTGCGGGTTATTGTAGATACGGTGCCGCAATGCTATGCGGTGCTGGGCATTGTTCATTCTCTCTGGAAGCCTCTTCCCAATCGGTTTAAGGATTATATTGCAGTGCCTAAGCCGAATATGTATCAATCCCTCCATACCACTGTCATCGGGACGAAGGGGCAGCCTGTTGAAATACAGATCCGCACCTGGGAAATGCACCATATTTCCGAGTATGGTGTAGCGGCGCATTGGAGATACAAGGAAGGCAATAAAGCAGGATCAAAAGCCTTTGATACAAAAATCAGCTGGCTTCGTCGAATGCTGGAATGGCAGGATACCTCCAATTCGAAGGAATTCATGAATGCGCTGAAGCTGGATGTGTTTTCTGACGAGGTATACGTTTTTACGCCCAAAGGGGACGTAATCAACCTGCCTAAGGGCTCCATACCGATAGATTTTGCCTATCGCATTCATACAGAGGTAGGCAACTGCTGCGTAGGCGCGAAAATCAATAATAAGATCGTTCCTCTGGATACTAAACTTAAAAACGGGGATATCGTATCGATTATTACCGCAAAAAATGGCAAGCCGTCCTACGACTGGATCAATATGGTAGGCTCGGCAGACAGTAAAGCAAAAATCCGCAGCTGGTTCAAAAAAGAAAATCGGGAAGAAAACAAAGCAAGAGGACAGGAGCTGCTGGTAGAAGAAGCGGCAAAAGCCGGATATGAGTGGAAAAAGCTTATCGGAAATCATCGCCTGGAGGAAGTGGGAAAATTACTTTCCAATGGAACTGCGGATGATTTTCTTGCTGCTGTCGGATATGGGGGTATCTCAGTAAAAAGCGCTCTCCTTCGAATGATTGATTTATACAAGCGAGATAAAATGAAGGAGAATAGGGGTCCCCAGAAAACAGCGAGAGATCTGGAAAACCTCAAGATGAGAAGCGTAAAAAAACGCTTCTCCAGCGGGATTCTTGTCCGAGGTGAGCCGGGGATGGTTGTTCATCTTTCAAAATGCTGCAACCCTGTACCGGGAGATGATATCATCGGATATGTGACAAGAGGCCGCGGTGTTTCTGTACACCGGGCCGATTGCCCCAATGCCATAAATTTATCAGACTCCGATCGTCGTATTGATGTATCCTGGGAAAAAGAAACAGGAGGCCTTTTCCTTGTGTCCGTTGAAATCATCAGCTATGACCGGACGGGACTCATGGCGGATATTCTTGCGGTTTTGACTGAGATGAAATTATCTGTATCCTCGGCCAATGTGAAGGTGGAGAATACGGGCATCGCTGTTATGAATCTTGGTATCCAAATCAAGGATTTGCAGCAGCTTGACTATGTGATGACAAAGATACGCCGGATTAAAGGAGTTCATTCTGTCAGACGTATGAGTTCAAAAGGGGAATAGTATGAGAGCGGTTATCCAGCGCTGCAATTATGGATCGGTTACGTCCGAAGGGGAGGTAACCGGTTCTGTTAAAAAAGGGCTCGTTGTCTTACTTGCCGTCGGCAAAGAGGATGAAAACGCAGATCTGGAATATATAGTCTCCAAAATTCTAAATCTGCGGATTTTTGAGGATGCGGCGGGCAAATTAAATTTTTCGGTACAGGACATCAAGGGAGACATTCTGGTCATATCCCAATTTACTTTATATGGAGATTGCAGAAAGGGACGCCGTCCAAGCTTTACCGATGCGGCGCCCCCTGAGAAGGCAAACAGGATGTATGAAACGGCGGTACTGAAGCTGAGGGAGTCCGGGCTCTGTATTGAAACAGGCCGTTTCCAGACACATATGAAGGTTTTGCTTGAAAATGATGGCCCCGTGACTATCCTGCTTGATAGCGGTAGGGGCTTTTGATGCCATGCGAGCATCTGAGGAGGTGCATGGAATGGGAGACGCAAAAATCGCATATATGGTTCTGGGGCCTTTCATGACAAATACATACATTCTATATGACGAAGCCTTGAAGAAGGCCTCAATTATAGATCCGTCGTTTACCCCTGAATCGATTTTGAAATTTCTATCGGAAAAAGAGCTTGATGTGGAAAGCATTTTGCTGACTCATGCCCATGTGGATCACATAGCGGGATTAAACCAGATTCGAAAGGAGTATCCTTATTCAAAAACATATATGAGCAAGCAGGACGAAGCGTACTTGACGGATCCGTCAAAAAATCTGTCCGATTCGTTTCCGACTCCGGTTATTTGCGAAGCACCCGATGTATGGATATCAAATAAAGAAACGATCCATACTCTCGGGGAAGACTTGCTGGTGCTTTCCACGCCGGGACATACCCCGGGTGGTGTATCATACTACTGGAAGGAAAAGCACATTGTTTTTACAGGGGATGCTTTATTTCAGGGCTCCATCGGCAGGACGGACTTTCCGGGGGGAAACATGGATGAGTTGCTTTCCAGTATTCGGGAAAATCTCTTTGTGTTGCCGGATGATACAATCGTTCTCTCCGGGCATGGATCTCCTACTACGATTGGTATAGAGAAGAAAAGCAATCCATTTTTCTAGGGGGTACTTTTATGAATAAGGGCGCCGAATTTTGGCTCAGGATATCCATTGTATGCTTGATTTGTGTGATTGTTTTTTTGAATCCGGCCATTCTGTTCCCGTTTATTATTTCACTCATTATCGCTGTTTTGCTAAATCCGGTCGCGCTCTGGATACATAGGCAGGCGAACCGGCTGTGTCATGGCCGATTTCCCTATGATGTGGCCATTATCCTGTCCTTCCTTGTCTTTTTGGCAGTCATCTATATGATTATCATTCATATACTGGTGCCATTTGTTACAGAATTCAGGGAATTTATGAAAAGCGTCCCGGACACTATGGCTGCCTTGCAGCAAGCAATTCCAGCAGCCGAGGCAGAGTATCAGTATAATCTCCTTCCGCCGGAGGCAAGAAGCGTCATATCAAAAATTGTAAGCGACATTGGGGAATATACGTTAAAAATAGCGCAGTTCAGTCTTTCTGCTATATTTTCCTTTGCCAGCACCGTGGTGGAACTCATTGTAGTTCCTTTCATCACGTTTTACATGATGAAAAAAGGCGGTTATTTTGTGGAGTCTTTTATTAAGCTATTTCCGGATAGATTTCGGACACATCTCAGAGAACTCTTTAAGGAGACTCACCGTGTGCTTAACGCATATATTCGTGGCCAGCTTCTGCTTTCCGCATTAATGACCCTTCTTGTATTCCTTGGCATGTTCCTTCTTGATATACCGTATCCGCTCGTCATCGGTCTCTTGGCAGGTCTTGTGGAAATGGTTCCTATTATCGGGCCGATTATCGGAGCTATCCCGCCGGTGCTTTTGGGGTTGCTTAAGGGGACCGGAGTCATGATTCAGGTTATCGTCTTCTACATCGTTATCCAGCAGCTGGATGCGCATTTGATTATGCCGAAACTAATGGGGCATGTTATCGACGTTCACCCGGTCGCCATTATTGCAGCAGTTCTTATCGGCGGGCATTTATTCGGCGTCCTGGGCATGATGATGTCTGTGCCGGCAGTCGCTATATTGCAGATTGTTTTGCGCCATATGTGGTTTTACGACAGGTATAAATCTTTGCGTTAAAAGGGGGATCAGCGACTATGAAGAAAACATCTGTCATGAATACGCTGCGTCAGAAAATTCATGAACACAAGTATAAATTCACCATGCAGCGCCAGATTATTTTGCAGGCCTTTTTAGACAGCGGCGATAAGCACATGAGCGCAGAGGATGTGTATGCGGCTATTCTTAAAAATAACCCTGACATTGGTCTGGCTACGGTGTATCGCTCCCTGGAATTGTTTACCAAGTTGGAATTACTGAAAAAGCTGGATTTTGGAGATGGTCGAAGCCGTTATGAGCTGAATGACCAGGGGCTTATGCATGCGCACCATCATCTGATCTGCCTTGGCTGTGGAAGGGTCGTTGAATTTTCCTATGATTTCCTTGATCGCGTAAAGGATACGATTGAAAAGGAAAACCATTTTAATATTGTGGATTATCAATTGAAGTTCTATGGGTATTGTGAAGACTGCGAAAGAAAAGGAAAGAATGTAGCGCGATACTGAATCGGTAATTGAATTGCTATTTCGACAAATAAAATGGTAGAATTATTCCGTTACTGTAATGTAATAAATAGAAGCTCTATTTTAGAAATATATAGAGCGCAAAAGTAGTCAAGAGGTGTTTTATATGCAGGCACTCAAAGGGACGCATGACATTTTGCCCGATGAGATGTATAAATGGGATTACACAGAAGGCATCATAAAGGAATTCTGCGGCCGGTATGGATTTAAGGAAATACGAACGCCAATTATAGAATCCACCGAGCTGTTTCAGCGCGGCATCGGGGACACGACGGATGTGGTAACGAAAGAAATGTATACCTTTACGGATCGGGGCGGACGGTCTGTGACGCTGCGTCCTGAAAATACGGCTTCCGCAGTCAGAGCGTATCTGGAGCATAAGCTGTATGGGGATCAGCAGGTTCATAAGCTCTTTTATATAGGGTCTATGTTCAGGTATGATCGCCCGCAGGCCGGCCGATATCGTGAATTTCATCAATTTGGCGTAGAGGTCTTAAATGCATCGTCTCCCGTGGCTGATGCGGAGTGCATCGCTCTGGCTTGGGATTTTTTCCATGCACTGGGCTTGAAAGATCTGACGTTGTATATCAACTCAATCGGGGATAGTACCTGCAGGCCGATGTACCGGAAAGAATTGATTCGGTACTTTGAGAATAAAAAAGATCAGCTTTGCGATGATTGCAGGCAGCGATTGCATAAAAACCCGCTCCGCATTTTGGATTGCAAGGAAGGGGGCTGTCGTCTCGCATCAGAGGGGGCTCCCAAAATCACAGAATACCTCTGTGATGCGTGCCGGGAGAAGTTTGATATGGTTAAGGCATGTCTTACTGCGCTGGAAATCCCCTTTGTGGAGAACCCCCGCCTTGTGAGGGGGCTTGATTATTACACCAATACTGCCTTTGAAATTCAGTATTCTCCGTTAGGCGCGCAAAGCGCTATATGCGGCGGTGGACGATATGATGGCCTTGTGGAAGAGATAGGCGGGCCACATACTCCGGGAATCGGTTTCGCGGTAGGATTGGAGCGGTTGATACTGGCATTGGATATGCAAGAACTGATTCCGAAGCCTTTGCCGGATAAAAGTGTTTACATTGTGGCCGTGGGAAATGATGCGATTTGTGAAGCTGTTAAAATTCAAGCCTCTCTTAGGAATGAGGGAATTTATGCGCAGATTGATTATCAGGGAAGAAGCTTTAAGGGACAGATGAAGCAGGCCGGAAAAAGCAGCTCCGTCTATACTGTGATTATTGGGACAGACGAATTGCAATCCGGTCATGCGTCAGTGAAGGCTATGGATACAGGAGAGCAGACAGCAGTACCCTTCGAGCGTGTAACTGCTTACATCAAAGAGAAGCTGTAATCGAAATATTGCTTTTTGGGGTTTTTATTTTTGTTGTATTTCAAAGAGGTGCTAAGGTATGGAAACAATGGCAGGCATGCAGCGTTCCTGTGGATGTGGAAACGTTAGGAACGATGATTGTGGAAAGGAACTCACCCTTGCTGGCTGGGTCAATACAAGGAGAGATCACGGTGGTTTAATTTTTATCGATTTACGGGATCGCACAGGTATTGTACAGTTAGTAATGAGTCCGCAGTATGGGGAAGAAGCGTTCCACAAAGCGGAGTCTGTCCGCAGTGAATACGTGCTTGCCGTGAAAGGAAAGGTTAGAGAACGTAGCGCTGATACAATAAATCCTAAAATGGCTACTGGAAAAGTAGAGGTAGTTGTTTCAGAACTTAGAATTTTGAACCCTGCCAAAACGCCTCCTTTCTATGTAGAAGACGGAATCGATGTAGATGAGAATCTCCGCTTGAAATATCGATACATTGATCTTCGCCGCCCGGAAATGCAGAATCATCTTATTATGCGGCATAAGATCGTTCATGAAATGAGAACCTTCCTCGATGAGAATCAGTTTTTGGAAATTGAAACGCCTTATCTGACGAAAAGCACGCCGGAAGGGGCGAGAGATTACCTTGTGCCCTCTCGCGTCAATCCGGGCAAGTTTTATGCTCTGCCTCAGTCGCCGCAGCTCTTCAAGCAGCTCCTCATGGTTTCCGGCTTAGAACGGTATTTCCAGATAGCCCGTTGCTTTAGAGATGAAGATTTGCGAGCGGATCGGCAGCCTGAATTTACCCAGCTTGATATGGAATTGTCCTTTGAAGATCAGGATTTTATTCTTACTCTCATGGAATATATGATGCAGCGCATTTTTAAAAATGTTCTGAATGTAGATATCGAAATTCCCTTTAAACGCATTACCTGGAATGATGCCATGAACCTTTATGGGTCGGACAAGCCGGATCTTCGGTTTGATATGCACTTTTACGATATTTCTGATTTACTTCGGGATACGGAATTCAAAGTCTTCCGGTCCGTCTTGGATGATGGAGGCGTCGTTAAAGCTATCACCGTCAAGGGTGATGCAGGCATTCCGCGCAGGGAGCTTGACGGTCTGGTTGATTATGTTGGCGGATACGGAGCTAAGGGACTTGCATGGATCGGGTTTAATGAGGACGGCAGCTTAAAGTGTCAGATTACGAAGTTCCTTGGAGAGGACAAAATTCGAGAAATCGGGTCCCTATGTGAGGCGGAAAAAGGAGATCTTGTTCTTATAATTGCAGATAAGCCAAAGGTTGTCGCGCAGGCGCTGGGAGAGCTTCGTCTTGAAATGGGGCACCGCATGAATCTGATTGACCCTGACGATTTCTGCTTCCGCTGGGTCACCGATTTTCCAATGTTTGAATATGATGAAGATGAAAAAAGATACGTTGCGGAGCACCATCCCTTTACGGCACCCCGTGATGAGGATATACCGTATTTGACATCTGACCCATCAAGGGTTTATGCAAAGGCCTATGATATGGTACTGAACGGTGTTGAAGCCGGCGGCGGATCTATGCGTATCTATCAGGAGGAGCTGCAGAAGAAGGTGTTTGAAGCTATCGGTATTTCCGATGAGGAAGCGAATGAAAAATTCGGTTTCCTGCTTGATGCTTTCCGGTATGGCGCGCCGCCGCATGCCGGTATCGCCCTCGGGCTGGATCGCCTTGTGATGCTGATGCTTCATCTGGATTCGATTCGCGATGTTATTGCATTTCCCAAAACACAAAGCGCCATCGATCCGCTGACACAGGCACCGGCAGAAGTGACGCAAAAACAGCTCAGAGAACTGCATATTCGTTCTACCGTAGAGAAAAAGGAAGAGCTTTTTTAAAAATCCTTATTAAAATCCTTTCAGCACCCGGTGTACTATTTGCATGGTATGCCGGGCGTTTTTACGTATAAAAATATAACTGGAAAAGCCGGAAAAGCTTGTAATATAGCAAGAATTTTGTTATATTAAATATATAAGTAAACCCTGCTGTGCACGTGCAGCTTTAATATTTTGAACCAACACCTTTACTCAGGGAGTTCAGAGCTGGGTGGCATACGACAAAGCCCTTATCCGGGACTGCTAGTACCATTCACGAGGACACCCACCTGCACATATGCAGACTCAAAATAGAGCATTTTACGACATGGTGGGGCAGAGGGAATTGCCGCCAAGGGAACTTGGCGGCTTCTTTTATGCTTAATGGATAGATTATTTATTACTGCATATTTTGGGGAGGAGCCATGGATTCATTATTTGATAGTACTGAATCATCAGCACGTACATATGCTCCCTTGGCGGATCGTATGCGGCCCACAACTCTTTCCGAGGTGGCTGGGCAGGATGATGCGGTAGGGGATCATTCCTTTCTTCGCTCCATGATTGAAAAGGATATGGTTCCCTCCATACTTCTTTTTGGGCCTCCCGGCTGCGGCAAAACAACGATTGCTCAGGTCATCGCCCACATGACAGAGAGCCGTTTTATTAAAGTCAATGCCACAACCAGCGGTGCTTCAGATATTAGAAAAATTGTGGATGAGGCAAAAAAGGAATTATCCTATTATCACCGGCAGACCATCGTATTTATTGATGAAATTCATCGCTTTAATAAAGGGCAACAGGATCTTCTCTTGCCGTATGTGGAAAATGGAACCTTTACTTTAATTGGTGCTACAACAGAAAACCCATATTTTGAAATCAATGGGCCTCTCCGGTCCCGTATGCGTCTGATTCGATTACATGCGCTATCGAAAGATGCGATTGTCTCTATTCTTCAGCGTGCGCTGACTGATAAAGGTAAGGGACTGGGAGTATTTGCATATAAAGCATCACCTGACGCTTTAAAAATCATTGCTGATTTTGCCGGCGGTGATAGCCGTATGGCCTTGAATTTGCTTGAGCAGGCCTGCGCTATGATTCCGCCAGAAGGCAAATTGACGGAAAAAGAGATCGTAGGGGTTGCGGGCGAACATGCGTCCGTGTATGATAAAAATGGTGACGCTCATTACGATATTATCTCAGCATTCATTAAAAGCATGCGCGGCAGTGATCCGGACGCAGCATTGCACTATCTGGCACGTCTCATAGAGGGCGGAGAAAAACCCTCCTTTATATCCCGGCGCATGATGATCTGTGCCGCCGAAGATGTGGGATTAGCTGATCCGCAGGCACTTGTGATTGCTGTTTCTGCTGCTAAGGCGGCTGAAATGGTAGGGTTTCCCGAGGCGCAGATTATACTTGCTGAAGCGGTTATTTACATCTGTCTGGCTCCAAAAAGCAATAGTGCCGTGAATGCTATCTACGCTGCGCGAAAGGAAGTAAAAACAAAGTCAGATTGGACAATTCCGGAATATCTGAGAGATGCCCATTATAGTGGCGCAAAAGTACTTGGTCATGGGGTGGGCTATAAATACCCGCATTCCTTTGGCGGCTGGGTACCGCAGAGATATCTTCCGGAGGAGCTGGAGGGGCATACGTATTATCAAGCGGTAGAAAATGGGTTTGAGCGTACATTCTACAACGAATGGAAGATTCGGACTCATCATTGAGAAGGAGCAGATTGGTGAAGGAAGAAAGAAAGAGAACTGGCAGACGCCGCAGGCAGAAGAATGATGCAACAAGGTATGAGATCGGCGGAGTGATCTTATTTCTGTTCGGACTCTTTATTTGCGCTGGTCTTGTTGGCTGGCCGGTGGGCTCAATGGGCCGTATTTTAGAGGATGGCTTCCGGTTTCTGTTTGGCAGGACCGCATTACTGCCGGGGATTGTTCTTGTAGGCGTCGGTATCCGATATATCCTTACTGGACGCCCGATGGAGCTGACTCGCAAATATATTTTGGCATCTTTCTTATATGTTTTCCTGATTTCTTTGTATCATCAGCTTGAGGCAAGCCCTGATCAAATGTTGGCGGCCAGTCAGATAATGGCATATGGCGGCGCCATAGCTGCCGTGCTGGTTTCCGGTTTGCGAAAAGCATCGGGAAATATAGGCACGTATATTTGTCTTTTTGGTCTTATCCTGATAGATATAGTCCTCTTAATGCGATGGTCTCTTTCTTCCGGAGCAAGGAAGGTAGGGCAAAAAACCGAGGAAAAGCTGGAGGCTGTGGGCGAAAGGTTTAGAGGAAGAAAAGAGAAGCTGCAAGAAAACGGGCACTCGCTGACTGATTTCACGCTCAGTGAAATGCCGAAAATTAAGGATTTTATATTTAAGAAAAAAAGCCCTGTAAATAATCCGGCTTCTGACGACGAATTGACATTGGCAGGTAATAACGAAGGTGACGCAGTTGATAGTGAGGCAACAGCAGACAGTGAATCAGGCGTATACGAAACAGGAAAAGAGGATGAGGACAAAGAGTCCGATATTTCAAAAACGAGCCGGCAAGGGACAGCTTTCTCCGCACAGGAGATGAAGTCTTCTGCTGACGAGCCGGTTGGGGCATCGCAAGAGGAATCTATTAATAAAATGACAGACGGCGCGGACAGCGTATCCATGTACCAATTTCCTCCACTCGAGCTTCTTCATAAATCTGAGACTGCCGTGGAAGGCTCTTCCCCACAGGACAAGACCGCATTGCTGGAGCGAACATTACAAAGCTTTGGGGTAAGCGCAAGAGTTGTCAATGTAAGTACAGGTCCAGCAGTAACAAGGTATGAGCTTCGTCCGGAGGCTGGCGTGAGAGTCAGCAGAATAGAGGGTTTGTCCAGCGATTTGGCGTTGGCATTAGCGGCACCATCCATACGTATTGAGGCACCTATTCCGGGAAAACCTGTAGTGGGAATCGAAATCCCCAATAGAGAAACCGCAGAGGTTCCGCTTCGGGATGTTTTGGAAAGCAAGGAATTTCAAAAAGGGAAGGGAAATATTCTTGTGGCACTGGGTAAGGATATTACCGGCAAGCCAGTTGTTACAGATATTTCAAAAATGCCTCATCTATTGATTGCTGGATCTACAGGAAGCGGTAAATCAGTATGCATTAATTCGATTATTACAAGCATTATTTATCACAGCCGACCGGATGAAGTAAAGCTTATGCTGATTGATCCCAAGGTAGTGGAATTATCCGTTTATAATGGGATTCCTCACCTGCGGACAGAGGTTGTGACGGATATGAAAAAGGCGCAGGGCGTTCTTAACTGGGCTGTCCGGGAAATGGAAGCCAGGTATCAGCTATTTGCGGATGCCCGGGTGAGAAATATAGGCGGCTATAACGCTGCTAATCCGGAAGGAAAGATGTCCTATATTGTGATAATTATTGATGAGTTTGCTGATTTGATGAACGTCGCTTCTAAGGAAGTAGAAGTGCTGATTCAGAGAATTACCCAGAAAGCACGAGCGGCAGGCATACACCTTATTTTGGCAACCCAGCGCCCATCGGCGGATGTTATCACAGGCGTTATAAAATCTAATATTCCCAGCCGGATAGCTTTTATGGTTGAATCCGCCTTAAACTCGCGAATCATCCTCGACGAAGGCGGCGCTGAGACCTTGCTTGGCAAGGGCGATATGCTGTTTAAGCGGGCTGGCGCGTTGAATACAGTACGAATCCAAGGGGCTTTTATTTCGGATAATGAAGTAGAAAGCGTTGTGGAATATGTTAAAGCAGAAGCGATGAAGCAGGAACAAAAGCCAATAGCTTACGAACCGATTGATCTTTCGGTGCCTGATGATTCCACAGGTCATGATATAGCTGCAGATGATGAAACGGATGAATTGTTTGAAACAGCGGCGGAATGGGTATTAGATACGAAAAGGGCTTCCGTTTCTGCTCTGCAAAGACGATTTCGAATTGGATATACCCGGGCAGGGCGGTTGATGGATCTGATGGAGGCGAGAGGAATTGTAGGTCCTGCCGAGGGGGCAAAGCCAAGGGATATTCTAATCAATCGGGACCAGCTGGCCGCTCTGCTCTCAATGGGAGAATTCAAAAATGAGTGAGTACTTAACCGGATCGGTACTGAAGGATGAGCGCATTCGGCTGAATTTATCCGTAGAGGATATTTCCCGGCATACATATATACGGGGAACGTTTATATCTGCTATTGAGAATAATCAGATTGCTGAGTTTCCCTCTTTGGCGGTTACTAAGGGCTTTATCCGCAATTATGCATTTGCGCTTGGCCTGGATGGAGACCGTCTTTTGAGGCAGTTTAATCGGGAGTTATCCACGGGGAAGATCAAAGTCTCCGGATTAGATGAAACAGAGCAAAATAGAGATGCTCATAAACCACTGGTACAATGTACTGAGATTATAGATCAAAAAAGAATCCACTCCGGGCGGCGTCATTTTACCGCAGCTGAGTGGTCGATTATATTGATTCTTGGTCTTATAGTCTTAGCTGTCTGGGTATGGGTTGTTTATTTGTAAAATATAATCGACCTCGTCTTATACTGGTTGCTTGTAGCAGTTCAGATGGCTCAATGTAGGAGCAGTAAATGAAAAGACTATTTCCAGTTGCTTTGTTTATTATGATCGTTATGGCTGCTTTTGCCGCTATTTTTAGGTATGCGCTATGGAATCAGGAACAAAAACGGCAACGTCTGGCTCATGTAGAGGAGGTTGTGATTCTCACTGATCTGGATAGCGGTATGATTGAGTTGTTGAGCGATCCGTTTTACGCAGAATCAGGCTATAAAATTCGTGTGCATCATGTCCCGAAACATAGTCTGATTGAAGCCTCTTTGACAGACTCAGGGGCAGATGTCATTCTGACCTCACAGGACGTAATGCGTCATTTACAAGAACAGGCAAAACTAACCTCATATGCGTCAGCACAAACAGACACGACCCTTGAGCAATTTAAAGATTCCAATGGGTACTGGACGGGGATTTGGGTCAATCCGTTCGTGTTTGTGGTAAACAAGGATTTTGCCATGCTTCATCCGGCCTTTGACTATCAATGGACCGAGGCATTTCAACGTCAAATCGTACAACTCAGCATGACAGACTTTATAGCGGCTGATATGGCTGAAGAATTTCTAATGTCTTTCGTTGAGCATTACGGTACGCAAAGAGCTTTTGATTTATTACATACAGCCCAGCCCCACATTGTCCAGTATGGGAAGTATCTTTCAACACCATCACGCATGGCGGCAATGGGGAAATGTGATATAGGAATATCGGGATTAATGGAGGCTCGGAGATCTATACGAGAAGGATTTGATGCTGAAATCATATATCCTAGGGATGGCTCGCCATGGTACCTTATTGCAGCAGGACTATCAAGCACAGGAAAGCATCCTGACAGGGGGCGACGTCTGATTGATTGGCTACTGCAGCCTGCTAAATATCGTAAGGCATTGCAAAACAACAATTATGATCCTATTTGCGTAAACGATGCGCAAATTCCACCTGACAGAGATGGAACTACCCTTTCTTACTGGTATTTAGAAAAGATTTATACTGAGGAAGGGGAAAAAGAGTTGCTGAAGCAGTGGGTAGATCAGGTACGATTTGGAGGAACTAAATAATTGAGCGTAAGGAAATTGGGATACATAAGTCTTGGCTGTTCAAAAAACCTTGTTGATACCGAAATGATGGTGGGCATACTCAAAAAAGCGGGGTACGAATTAACTGACGATTTATCCGCAGCAGAGGTTATTCTGATCAACACATGCACCTTCATTGATCCGGCCAAGGAAGAATCTATTGAAACATTGCTAGAGGCTGCACAATACAAAAAAACTGGAGCATGCCAACGCCTGGTGGCCGCTGGTTGCTTAACACAGCAGTATCAGCGTAACCTTGCAAAAGAAATACCCGAGATTGATATATTTTTAGGTACTGACTCATGGCAGGATATTCTTGATGCCATTGATGAATCCTATCAAAACGGTGGAGCCCAGGTCTATCATTTTGAAAATAAGCCTTGTGATGCGGAAGAACTCCTACCAAGAGAATTGACGACACCGCCATGGATGGCATATGTCAAAATTGCAGAGGGCTGCAGCAACGGGTGTACGTTCTGTTATATTCCCTATGTGAGAGGCCCAATGCGAAGCAGAACAATCGCGTCAATACTTCATGAGGTGCGCCGATTGGCCGGGCAGGGAGTCAGAGAATTTAATTTGATAGCGCAGGATCTTAGCTGTTATGGACGGGATCTTAAAGATGGAACAACTCTTGCAGGCTTGCTGAAACAAATGGCTATGATTCCTGGGGTTAAATGGATCCGACTATTTTATTTGTATCCTACCTACTTTGATGACGAGCTGCTAGGAGTTATCTGCAAAGAGCCAAAAATCTGCAAATATGTGGACATCCCATTACAGCATATCAGTGATTCTGTACTGCAAAGAATGCACCGACGAGACACATCCACAAAAATTAAAAAGCTTTTGGAAAAGATACGTAGCGCATGCCCGGAGATCATGGTGAGAACTACCCTTATGGTTGGTTTCCCCGGTGAAACTGAGGCAGATTTTAAGGAACTGTATGACTTCGTGGATACGGTTCATTTTGATGCGATGGGTGCATTTACGTTTTCACCGCAGGATGGAACACCGGCTGCCCGTATGCAGGATCAGGTTTCTGAAGAGGTGAAACAGGAGCGATATCATAAGCTCATGGCGCTTCAGGCAGCTGTTTCTGAGAAAAATAATGAAGCACTTGTAGGAACGACCGCAGAGGTTCTGGTAGAAGAAATTTTTGCAGACGATAAAGGCCAAATCCGAGCAAAGGGGCGGGCCAGCTTCCAAGCTCCCGAGGTAGATGGGAATGTCTATGTAGACGATCCTGGCGATGTCCATCCCGGGGATTTCATTATGGTCAAGCTTACGGCGGGGTATGCTTACGATCTGGTCGGGGAACGCATAATCGTGTAACAGGCAGGAAATTATATGATCGTAGAAATTGTTACAACCGGAACGGAATTGCTGCTTGGTGAAATTTATAATGAGAACAGCAAATATCTGGCGGAAATTCTAAATCAGTATGGCTATACCGTAGCATACATGACAACTGTCGGTGATAATCCAACCCGCATGAAGCAGGCTATCATGACTGCGCTAGAGCGAGCGGACATCGTAATTACCACAGGTGGCCTTGGCTCAACATCAGGAGATATTACAAAACAGGCAGGAGCGGATGCCTTGGGGCAGTCTCTTGTGCTCCGTGAATCTGAGTACACCCGTTTACAGGAATACTATAACAAACGGAGAATGAGATGGAATGAGAACAGAAAAAAACAGGCATTATTCTTAAAAGACGCGGACATACTACAAAATGATTGCGGAAGCGCTTCCGGGTCGGCTTATGCATATGACCATGGAAAAGCATTGATTCATCTACCCGGGCCACCATCAGAAATGAGGGAAATGGCAACGCGATATATGATCTCGTGGCTTAACAATAGGTTTGGAAATCAGGGGATTACCATTTCCAAAATAATGACCGTAGAGGGTAGGACTGAAAGCGATCTTGAGCAGTCATTGAGGGCGTATATCCAAAACCAGTCAAATCCGACCATCGCTTTACTTATCAGACCCGGGTATACCATCATTCGGCTTACAGCGCATGAAGAAAATCGTGAAAAGGCTTCGCAGCTGCTGAAACCTCTTTCAAGGGCGATCGCCGAGATAGTCCCTGTCACTACCATATCGATGTATGAGGACCCCTGCCCACAGGTTTTTTCTCTTTTAAAAAAACATGATTTCACGATAAGCGCAGCTGAATCCTGCACGGGGGGCTGGATTGGAAAGTTGTTAACCGATCAGCCCGGCAGTTCTGTCTATTTCAAAGGAAGTGCTGTTACCTATTGGAATGAAGCAAAAGAAAACATCCTGCGTGTAAAAAGCAAAGACATTAAGTCCTATACCGCGGTTAGTGTGAAGGTGGCCGCTCAAATGGCTAAAGGAAGCCGATTCCTATATAATAGTGATATAGCAATTTCTACAACCGGATATGCCGGGCCAGGAGTAGGGGAACGCGGTGAAAAACCGGGGCTCGTTTATATTGGAATCTCAGGGCCTTATGGAACTGCAGTCTATAAAGAACATTTTTATGGAAATAGAGAATGCGTCAGACTGGCAGCATCCAGAAAAGCTTTGTTCAGGGTATGTGATTACATAAAAGAGCATCAATTTCTTATTTGAGTACGGGTGGTATGTAAAGGAGACTTCACATGGCGGACACATTAGACATCAAGGGGCTTAATGCAGATAAGAAAAAAGCACTTGAAACGGCGATAAAGCAGATCACAAAAGAATTTGGCACTGGGTCCATTATGCGGATGGGTGATAGTAAAAAATTGGATATTGAGGTAATACCCACTGGTTCTCTTGCGCTTGATATAGCGGTCGGTGTGGGCGGATACCCTCGGGGACGTGTCATTGAAATTTACGGTCCTGAATCATCCGGCAAAACGACTTTGGCGCTTCATGCCATAGCGGAAGCTCAAAAGCAGGGCGGTGTCGCGGCTTTCATTGATGCGGAACATGCCATGGATCCTATTTATGCGCATCATTTAGGGGTCAATACAAAGG
Organism: Dialister sp.; assembly: GCA_034180505.1. GTDB lineage: Bacteria > Bacillota > Negativicutes > Veillonellales > Dialisteraceae > Dialister. The sequence continues at coordinate 32,893 of JAXFOE010000014.1, read as the reverse complement.
ATTTATTGATCTCTCAGCCTGACTCCGGGGAGCAAGCGCTCAGCATTTGTGAATCCTTGGTAAAAAGTGGGGCTCTTGATATTATCGTAATTGATTCTGTTGCCGCATTAGTTCCGAAGCAAGAAATTGAAGGGGATATAAGTGACCAATCGGTGGGCTTGCAGGCTCGATTGATGAGTAAGGCTTTACGCCGCCTGACCGGAGTTATTAGTAAATCCAGAACAATAGTTATTTTTATTAATCAGCTTAGAGAAAAAGTCGGGGTCGTGTACGGAAATCCTGAAACCACTACCGGAGGAAGAGCGCTTAAATTCTATTCTTCCATGCGTATTGAAATCAGGAAATTTGATACCATTAAAAATGGGACCGAAGTGATTGGGAACCGTACCCGGGCCAAGGTAGTAAAAAATAAAGTCGCGCCTCCATTTAAAGTGGCTGAGTTTGACATTATGTATGGGGAAGGAATTTCAAAAGAAGGCACTCTTCTGGATATAGCCTGCAATATGGATATCATACAGAAAAGCGGAGCTTGGTATTCCTATAAAGGTGAACGTGTAAGTCAGGGGCGTGAAGCGGCCAAAAAATATCTCAAAGATCACCCTGACGTACTGCAGGAGATTGATAAGATTATTCGGGACACGCTGGTCTTAGAGCCGGAACATTTTGAGGATAACATCATCGCCGGTGACAATGAAAAAGAGTAAAAGGAGCTGTTTTGATGCAGCACTTGCTATTTTGGCATACCGGTCCCGCAGTGAAATGGAAGTGCGCAGAAAGCTAAAGGATCGGGACTATGAGGAGGCCGAGATTGAGACAGTCATACAAAAGCTCTACCATTACCGATACCTTGATGACGATGCTCTAGCCAATGATTTGTTTGATGCATATAAAAAAGAGGGAAAGCACGGCGACATATACATACATCAAAAACTGAGTTCAAGAGGATTGTCCAGTAATCGCCATTTAACTGCAGATGACGAAAAAAAGATGGCTGTTGCTTTGCTAAGAAAAACAGTTTCCCAAAATTCGTCTTTGGCCTCGAATCAAAGAAAGGCTGCAGCTATGCTTGCGCGGAGAGGGTTTGCTGCGCAAGCTGTGATGTATGCATTAGAAACTGTTTTTGAAATGTAAGTATTACGAGAAAAGATACCCCGTCGAGGGTGTCTTTTTTTATTTGTCAAAAAATTATTTGACCTATTGACTATTTGACTAATTGGCTGTATACTTTATTCGAAAGACAAAAAATGAGGTGATGTGACATGTCAAGTTCGGTGTTATCTGACAGAATTGAAAATTTAATACTAGATTTGTTACGAAAACAATCCGATGAAGAACTTCTGATCAGCAGAAAGGATATGGCGGAAAAACTTGAATGTGCCCCTTCCCAAATTACTTATGTCATTAATACCCGTTTTTCTCAAAACAGAAGATATCTTGTGGAATCACGGCGCGGAACCGGCGGTTATATTAAAATCTCCACCAATCAAACGGCCCCGGTGCAGTCAGATGGAAAGGGAGAAAAAACGGAATTAGATACGAATGAAAAGCTTTTGGATGCGATAGGGTACAATCTGAACGGATATTTTCAAAGACTGAGGCACTATGACATCTTATCCGATAAAGAATACGTACTCGTGACGGTAATGGCGCAAATATTGTTTGATTATTGCCCGGCAGACAGAAAAAAACAGGCCGCCAAAACACTGATACAACGTATTGACTGGATAATGAAAGGAGAATAATCATGCTTTGCGAAAAATGTCATGCTAATAAAGCGGTGGTCCATCTTACGCAGATCGTCAACGGACAGAGATCTGAGCTGTATTTGTGCAGGAATTGCGCAGAGAGAGCAAACCTGATTGAATCACCGCAGGACGTATTAAGCAACTCATTTAAAACTATGTTTTCATCCCTCTTTCCGTGGGAGAATGGACGGGGGATGCTCCCGCTTTCACTACCTTTGAACGGAATGAAACTCTTTGAGGCAAGGTCGAATATCGCCTCCGGAGTAAGGGAGGAGCGGTATAAATCATTTAGGAGTCGGATTAAGCCGCTATTTACCAACAGCGAGAAGAATGCAACAAAGCCTGCTGAAACAAATCCGCCTGTTGATACAGTAAAAAAGGAGACTGCGCCGGCAGATGAAAAAATGAAGCAATTGCAAGAGGAATTACAAAAGTGCATCCGGTCGGAAAATTATGAGGAGGCGGCCGAGATACGAGATGAAATAAAAAAGTATTCTGAAGAAAATTAAACGATTGGTGGGATCCTACAGGAGGTTTATTATGGAAGACAGATATACCGATGGTCTAAAAAATGCATGGAAATTTGCAGCCACAGAAGCTGCGAATTTGGGAAGCGATTATGTGGGTACTGAGCATCTTCTTCTGGGGATAGCTCATGAGGAAGATTCTGCCGGTGGCCGAATTCTTAATTCCTTAGGTATTACAGTGCCCGTCATTGAAGAGCTTCTCCAAACCTATGGAGGCGCATCCTTTTTGGGAAGAAAAGAACTGTATGTAGCGCCCCGAACAAAACGAGTTTTGGAAATGGCCGTGGAAGAGGCCAATGAATTACAGACAAATTATGTAGGGACGGAGCACCTGCTTTTGGCAATTCTTCATGAGGGAGGCGGTTTGGCAGTCCGGATTCTCCAGCATCTAGGCGTGACAGAGGATAAATTGCAAAAAGCGTTTGAAGCCTGTGTAACCGAAGCAGGTGCAGGTGATAAAGAGGTAAGCCTTGGCGACTTAGCTGATTATGCGATAGATTTAAATGAAAGAGCAAAACAGGGGAAGATTGATCCGGTTATTGGAAGAGATAACGAAATTAACAGAGTCATTCAAATTCTTTCCCGGAGAAATAAAAACAATCCTGTGCTCATTGGGGAGCCCGGTGTTGGGAAAACAGCCATTGCGGAAGGGCTGGCACAGCGTATCATCAGTAATGATGTGCCGGAAATCCTTAAAAACTGTCATGTCATTTCTCTGAACATGTCCTCCGTAGTGGCAGGAACGCAGTATCGAGGACAATTTGAAGAACGCCTTAAAAAGGTTATCGACGAGGTGAAGAAGCATCCGGAATGGATTTTATTTATTGATGAATTGCATACACTAATCGGGGCAGGAGCCGGTGAGGGCTCTATGGATGCAGCTAATATTATGAAACCGGCATTAGCTAGGGGACAGCTCCGCTGCATAGGAGCGACCACTCTTAAGGAGTATAAAAAATACATAGAGAAGGATGCGGCGCTCGAACGGAGATTCCAGCCTGTAAAGGTAGGGGAACCTACACCATCTGAAACTGTAGAAATTCTTCATGGGCTCCGGGACCGCTATGAGGCATTTCATAAAGCCACTATCACAGATGATGCGATAAAAACTGCCGTAGAATTATCTACACGGTATATTACGGATCGTTTTCAACCGGACAAAGCTATTGACGTAATTGACGAGGCAGCGGCTAAGGTGCGAATGGAAGCCTCTTCAGTGCCGGAAGGACTTAAAAAGAAAGAGCAGGAATTTGCTTCCATTCAAAAGGAAAAGGAGGCGGCTGTCTCGGCGCAGGATTTTGAAAAAGCGGCTGTATTGCGGGATAAGGCAAAAGCACTTTCTGTTGAAATTGAAAAGATGAAGGAAGGCTGGAAGGGAGCGGATCATGATCATTTAACAGTAACGCCTGATGATGTGGCCGACGTGGTAGCAAAATGGACAGGAATTCCCCTGCAAAACTTAAAGGAAAGTGATTCTAAACGGCTAATGCGCTTGGAAGAGGAGCTGCACAAACGAGTGATTGGGCAAGATGATGCCGTTCATGCGGTTGCTACAGCCATTCGGCGCGCAAGAGCCGGCATGAAGGATCCAAAACGCCCGATAGGATCATTCTTATTTCTTGGATCTACCGGCGTAGGCAAGACGGAATTGGCAAGAGCGCTGGCGGAAGTAATGTTTGGCAGCGAAAAGAACATGATACGATTTGACATGTCTGAATACATGGAAAAACATGAAGTGTCGCGTCTCGTCGGAGCGCCTCCCGGATATGTGGGATACGATGAGGGGGGCCAACTGACGGATGCTGTCAGAAAGACACCCTACAGCGTAATTCTGTTTGATGAAGTTGAAAAAGCGCATATGGATTTCTTCAATATTCTTCTCCAGGTGCTGGATGATGGCCGGCTGACTGATGGACAGGGGCGTACGGTGGATTTTACCAACTGCGTAATTATCATGACCAGCAATCTTGGATCAAGCCTGCTTAAAGGAAATGGCAAACATCTTGGCTTTAAAACATCAGAAGCTGAAGAAGGGTCCAAATCATTCAAGGACATAAAGTCTATGATTTTGCAGGAGGTAAAACATACCTTCAGACCTGAATTTATAAACCGCATTGATGAAATTATTGTGTTCCATCCGCTGGATAAAGATAACTTGAAACATATTGTCAAGCTTATGCTTCGCCAAGTGGAACAGAAACTTGCCCATTTCAACGTGAAACTTGATGTGTCTGATAAAGCTGAAGATACATTGATTGCGCATGGTTCTGACTTCGAATATGGAGCCCGCCCGCTTAAGAGAACAATTCAGAAGGAGATGGAAGACCCGATTTCTGAACTAATTCTTAAAGACGGTCTTGATGGGAAGCAGGTACTGCATGTTGATGCTGACGATACCGGCAAATTGTCATTCCAGGCGGAATAAGATATTATCGTAGTATAATGGATATGAGGCTTCCTCATATCCATTTATTTTTTGTCTGAACGAAAGGGATCCTGATGGCTGCCAAAGAAAAACGTAAATATGTATGTTCAAACTGCGGTGCGGAAACTTTGACATGGATGGGGCGCTGTCCGCAATGCGGAGAGTGGGATACACTTTCAGAATACATTGAACCCTTGCCTTCCGTTCACCATGGCGCTTTCGGGATGGAACAGACTCCAGTTCGATTGTCAGATATTCCATCATCCGAACAAAAGCGCTTCGTAATTGGGATTGAGGATATCGATCGGCCCCTGGGCGGCGGCATAGTTCCCGGGTCAGTTATTTTATGGGGCGGGGAGCCGGGTATTGGTAAATCAACGCTGATTATGCAGGTTTGCAAAAAAATTTCCGAACAGCATAAACGTGTCCTGTATTACAGCGGTGAAGAGTCAGAATTACAGCTTAAGCTCAGAGCAGACCGTCTGCACATGGAGAGTAACTCATTTTATATATGCAGCGGTGGAAATATTGAAAGCATCCTGCGGGACGCTGCGGACATAAAGCCGGAAATACTGGTGATCGACTCCATACAAACGATGTATTTGCCTGACATATCATCTGCAATGGGAAGTCCTGCGCAAATTCGAGAATCTGCGGCAAAGCTTATTCAATTTGCCAAAGAAAAAAACGTAGCAGTACTAGTAATTGGGCATGTAACTAAAGAGGGGAATTTAGCAGGGCCAAGGACCTTGGAGCATATGGTAGATGTGGTGCTGTATCTCGAAGGGGAACGCCGATATCAATTCCGCATTCTGCGAACGGTCAAGAATCGCTTTGGCTCTACCTCCGAAGCGGGCCTTTTTATGATGGAAGAGGAGGGACTTAAAAGTATTGAAAATCCCTCCAAGTATTTTTTGCAAAATAGGGCAAAAAGTACGCCCGGGTCCGTGGTCACCGCATGTATGGAAGGCTTGCGCCCGATGATGGTAGAAATTCAAGCGCTCGCGGTGCATTCCGTACTATCAATTCCAAGGCGTACCTCTTCGGGATATGATTATAATCGCATGATTATTTTACTTGCTGTTTTGGAAAAGCACTGTCATTTCCCGTTTTCATCAGACGATGTCTATATAAATGTGGTCGGCGGTGTAAAGGTTAGAGAGACTGCAGCGGATTTGCCACTTTTATTAGCACTTTTTTCAATAAAAAAAGACTTGGTTCTTCCTGCCGATGCGATGGCTGTAGGAGAGGTGGGGTTAACCGGGGAAATATTGCCGGTTTCTCATGCGACACTTCGGATCGGTGAGGCGTGCAAAATGGGATTCAATACATTTTATTTGCCATTACGCAATAAAAAGGAAGTAGATCCGTTTATTGCTAAAAACCATTTGGCTGCTCGTGTACATTATTTTGAAAATGTTAATGAAATTTTAGCCTTTTTGCAAGGCAGATAGATGGGATTTAGAGTGACAGCCCGCACAGCATAACATTTGGTGTAATGTTTTTATATCCTGAGTATGATATGATTATCTGTACAGTAAGATACGTTTTCGTAAGCGTATCGTTACAACATATATACTGCTTTAGAATCCTATAGTTGAGGAAATGAAAATGTCGGAAAAAATATTGCGAGGCATATTTATTCTGCTTTTTACCGTCCTTGGCATTGTTTTGGCCGGGCAGGGAGAGGCACTTTTCACATCCCTCGCGCCATGGCCTTTTGTGACGGAAACATTTTTAGGTATTACATTTCTATCTCTGGGCGTTATGCTTATCGGCGGGATATTGGGCGCCTTTGTCGGGAGCTTTGCAACTCCGTATTTGATACGGTGTCTTTTCACACTGACCACAAGGGTTGAAAAGTCACTTTCTACCATATCGACGCAAGACCTTATCATGGGTACAATCGGTTTGTTCCTGGGATTGATTATTGCAAATCTTGTGGGATTTGCCTTTAATAAGGTTCCTTATATCGGTCCTTATGTCTCCGTTGTCCTGAGCATTATTCTGGGCTACCTCGGTATGCATCTTGCGGTTACAAAAAAAGGTGAGGTTACCGGCTGGTTTCATCTTAAGGGCGAGGGAAATGCAAAACAAAAAAAACGAGCCCTCCTTAAGGGAAAGCTTTTAGATACCAACGTAATAATTGACGGCAGAATTGCGGATATCTACGAAAGCGGATTTCTTGAAGGCCCGATCGTTGTGCCGGTTTTTGTATTGGAGGAATTGCAAAAAATCGCTGATTCCTCTGATATACTGAAACGAAACCGCGGGCGCAGGGGATTAGACATCCTGAATTACATCAGGAAAAAGAGCAAGGATGACATCCGGATTATCACTGATGACTATGATGATATGACCGAGGTGGATTCCAAGCTTGTAAAGCTTGCCCAGGACAAGGGGTATAAAATTGTTACGAATGATTATAACCTGAATAAGGTGGCTGAGCTTCAGGGGGTGCAGGCTCTAAATATTAACGACTTGGCCATCGCCGTAAAACCTGCGGTTATTCCCGGAGAAGAGCTTTTTGTTCAGCTTATCAAAAACGGTAAGGAAGAAGGACAGGGAGTTGCTTACCTAGACGATGGTACGATGATTGTCGTGGAAAATGGCAGCTCTTCTGTGGGTCGCGAGGTGCCTGTCATCATAACATCGGTGCTGCAGACATCGGCGGGCAAAATGATATTTGCGAAGCTAGAAGACAGGGAACCATGAACAGTTTAATTCTTGTTTGCAGCGGTTCTGGCGCACGAATGAGAGCGCCGGTTAATAAACTGCTCTTGGAGGCGCATGGCCACCCTTTAGTCTGGTATACGTTGCATAATATTTTTACCAGCCAACTGCTGGGCGAATTGATTCTTGTTTGTAAGGATAGTGAGCGAGAGGCTTTTCAAGCCATAGCAGGCTCCTTTAAAAATACCGTTCACGTGCAATTTGTGTCCGGCGGGGCTACCCGGTTTGAATCAGTCAGAAATGGGCTGCACGCCGTAAGCCTAAGGGCCCAAAAAATCCTGGTTCATGATGGAGCCCGCCCGCTTATCACGGGTGAGTTTATAGATTTTGCTTTTTCTGAAATCACAGAGGATACACCGGTGATTTGCACGGCAATTCCTTGTGTTGATACGATCAAAGAATCACAAAGTGGTCATATCGTGCGCACGCTGGACAGAACCACCCTTTTCCGTGCCCAAACACCGCAGGGCGGGTATACGGATCTGTACCGCAGGTATTTTTCGTTTGTGGATAATGATCAAGATTTCAGTGATGATTCATCGATTTTTGAAAAATTTGAAGTACCTGTCCGCCTGATACGGGGAAAGGAAAGTTTTTTTAAAATCACGGAGCCGGAGGATTTGGAACGTTTTAGGCAGATTGTTCAAAATGACGAGTGCCCTTTCCGCATCGGAGAAGCTTATGATATACATCAAATTGCATCAGAGAGACCATTGATTATCGGCGGGATTCGTATACGGGATACAGATGGACTGATGGGTCATTCTGATGCGGACGTTCTTATTCATGCCGTGATGGATGCTCTCTTAGGAGCCGCCGCGCTCCCTGACATCGGTCATTTCTTTCCTGATACGGATCCGACATGGAAGGGGGCGGACAGCATTGAGCTCCTTGCTCGAGTTCGTGATATAATTGACGAAAACGGTTATTGCATTGGGAATATAGACAGTACCATCATTGCAGAGGCCCCAAAGCTGAGTCCCTACATAGGGAGAATGAAAAAGCACATAGCCGACACGCTTGAGGTTTCAACCGATCAGGTCAATGTAAAAGCAACTACTAATGAGAAACTGGATTCTGTTGGCCACAAAAAAGGAATAGCCGCCACCGCTTCTGTATTGCTTAGGAGGAAATAATTCATGACTGATACAATAAAAGTTCGTTTTGCTCCCAGTCCGACTGGACCCTTTCACATAGGCGGCGCTAGGTCGGCCCTTTTTAATTGGCTCGTAGCTCGTCATGCGAAGGGAACCTTTCTGGTACGTATAGAGGACACCGATTTAGAGCGTTCTTCCCGTGCCTCTGAAGAGAACATAAAAGAATCGCTCAAATGGCTAGGGCTTGGTTGGGATGAAGGAATTGATGTAGGAGGTCCCAATGGCCCCTACCGTCAGACAGAACGTTTGGATATTTACAAGAAAGAAGTAGACCGTTTGCTGGCTGAGGGCAAAGCATACTATTGCTATTGTTCTCCGGAGGAATTGGAAGAATCCCGACAGGCGCAGGTAAAAGATGGCGTAACACCGGTATATGACGGTCATTGCGAGCATTTGACGCCAGAACAAATCGAACAATATGAGAAGGAAGGAAGAAAGCCGGCTGTCCGTTTAAAAGTGCGGAAGGAAGGCGTATTTGCATTTGATGATATGGTTCGGGGCCACGTGGAGTTTCAGGCTGCAAATGTCGGGGACTTTATCATTATGAAATCTGACGGAATACCGGTTTATAATTTTGCCGTTGTTGTAGATGATGCTCTTATGGGTATTTCCCATGTCATACGAGCAGAAGAGCACCTTTCTAATACACCCCGACAGCTGGCTATTTATGAAGCGCTGGGATATAAAGAACCGGTTTTTGGGCATATATCCCTTATCCTTGGCGCCGATCATAAAAAAATGAGCAAGCGTCATGGGGCAACATCGGTGACTTCCTATAAAGAGGAGGGATATTTACCAGAGGCCATGGTTAATTATCTGGCACTGCTCGGATGGGCTCCTAAGGGGGAGCAGGAACTGTTTACCGTAGATGAAATGATAAACCAGTTTTCCATGAAGCGAGTATCTTCCAATGACGCTGTTTTTGACATTGAAAAATTGAATTGGATTAACTTTCAATACATGAAAAAGCTGTCTATGGATGAGCTGTATGCCTTTGTTCTTCCATTCATCAAGAAGGCAGGGCTTGTATCAGAACCGATTTCTCCAGATATGGAAAATTGGCTGAAGCAGGTTGTATGGTTTATACGGGATCACCTTTCCTATGGGCAACAGGTGGTGGAGCATATACAATTGTTCTTTGCACCGACGCCGGAAATCACAAATGATGAATTGAAGGAATTATTGCGAAATGAAAACAGTCAAAGGGTACTGCACCTGTTTTATGAAAAGCTGCAAAAAATTTCTCCATTTGATGAAACCTCCATCACGGCAGCATTTAAGGAATCAATGAAAGAAACCGGCATCAAGGGGAAAGCGGCATTTGAGCCGATTCGTATTGCGCTTACCGGCGCTACTCAGGGGCCCGGTGTTTATAAGCTGATGGAGCTTTTTGGACGAGAAAAAACCTTATCTCGAATTAAAGCGGTTTTACTGGCCTAATCGAAATATCAACCGGATTAAAAAAGCGGGGATTCCCGCTTTTTTAATTCCAGAAGGTTTTCTGTAAATTGAGAATGTCCTGTGTAGACTATTTCATGATTGATTTTAGGCCAATTTGCCTGTATACTTATACAAGACTGTACATAACCTATTATTCGAGGAGCTGCTAAGAGATGGATTTTTCTTTGATTGAGCGCTCTCTACCTATTTTATTGGTGGGCGCTGGTGTGACTATAGAAATTACGGCAGTCAGTGTTGCCATAGGTTTTTTTATTGGTCTTTTTGTAGGGATTGCCAGAATTTGCAGAATAAGGATTCTTCGAATGTTAGCGGCCATTTATGCGGACTGTATTCGAGGAACCCCGCTGCTTGTACAGATCTTTTTGATTTATTTTGCTCTTCCTATCGTTACAGGACAGCGGGTGGAGCCATTTGTTGCAGCAGTAACCGCATGCGGTATAAATAGCGGCGCTTACGTTTCGGAGATATTCAGGGCGGGCATTCAAGCCATTGACGTAGGACAAATGGAAGCCGGGCGTTCCCTCGGACTTACCTGGTGGCAAACCATGCTTTATATCATTTTGCCCCAAGCGGTGAAAAACATTCTTCCGCCTCTTGGAAATGAATTTATTGCCATGCTAAAGGATTCATCCTTGGTTTCCGTTATCGGATTTGAGGAATTAACGCGAAAGGGGCAGTTAATCATTGCCCAGACGTATGGATCCTTTGAAATCTGGTCAACTGTGGCCATTTTATACCTTATAATGACGTTAGCTATCTCCCGATTAGTTTCTTACCTTGAAAAGAGATAACCATGGCAAATGAACAATATCTGATCGATGTAAATCACATAAGTAAAAAATTTGATCATGTAACAGTGCTCCGTGATATAAGCCTCAAAGTAAAAGAACAGGAGGTTGTGGTCATAATAGGCCCATCCGGCTCTGGGAAATCTACTCTTTTGCGCTGTCTGAACGGGCTTGAGGTCCCGACTACCGGAATCGTTACATTTGACGGTATGCAGCTCAACGGAGAATCCAATATTAATGCAGTCCGCACGGAAGTAGGAATGGTGTTCCAGCGGTTTAATCTGTTTCCGCATATGACAGTTATTCAGAATCTGATGCTGGCCCCCATGAAGGTACGTCATGTCGATAAAAAAGAAGCTTATGAAAAAGGTATGATCCTGCTAAAAAAAGTGGGCCTTGCGGATAAAGCGGAAGCGAAGCCGCCTCAGCTGTCAGGGGGGCAGCAGCAGCGTGTGGCTATAGCAAGGGCTATGGCGATGAAGCCTAAAGCACTGCTTTTTGACGAACCGACATCTGCACTGGATCCGGAAATGGTTCACGAGGTCCTCGATGTCATGAAGGAGTTGGCCGAAGAAGGGATGACGATGGTGGTTGTCACCCATGAAATGGGCTTTGCCCGGGAAGTCGGCAGCCGAATTATTTTTATCGATGGCGGCGTTATTGTTGAGGAGGGAGCGCCAGAAGCATTTTTCAACAATACCAAGGAGGAACGGACGAAGGCCTTTTTGTCGCAGGTTCTATGATAGAAATTTTACATATATCTCTCACTGGCGCTTATTGACGTAAGGTGAGGGATGTGATATTGTTTATGCATGCCCACACAGGGCGAGTGGTTGTTTTTTAGGAGGAATTTTCATGAAAGGTACAGTTAAGTGGTTCAGTGCTGAAAAGGGCTATGGATTTATTGCCAGAGAAGATGGGGACGATGTTTTCGTTCATTTCTCCGCAATCCAGTCTGATGGATTCAAAACACTGAATGAAGGTCAGAAGGTTGAATTCGACATCATCGATGGCGCAAGAGGACCTCAGGCTGCGAATGTAAATGTAGTAGAAAACTGATCACTTACTGAAGCTATACGGCGTAAGTTTCTGAATCAAATCTACAGAACAGGACTCGTTTTACGGGTCTTGTTTTTATTTCGGATTGAGAGCTGTTACCGGATACCGAAAAATGCATAGAATAAAAGTATCGCATATCTCACTCGGCCACTCTTTGAAACTTTAGTGAAGTATTATATAATTGTAACAGGGGACGGGCTAGCACCCGATCCAGAAATAGGAGGTAGTTATGGAACTGACAGTCAGAGGAAAAAATCTTGAAATTACTGATGCTCTTCACAATTATGTTGAAAAGCATACTGGAAAAATTCAGAGATATTTTGATCGTCCTATAAAGATCAATGCGCTTCTTAGAATTTCAAACATGACCAGAACCTGTGAGGTTACCGTCTTTGTGGATGGCGTTATTCTTCGCGGCGTGGAAAAATCTGATGATATGTACAAATCAATTGATCTCGTGTTTGATAAAATTGAAAGGCAGATCCATAAGTATAAAACGAGGCTGGCGAAGAAATTCAAGGAACGAAATGTGCTATCCAAGCAATTTGTAGCTTCCCGTGAGTCTGAACCGGCAGCATCCGAGTTTGAGATTGTTAAAACCAAGCATTTTACCATTACTCCGATGTCACCGGAGGAAGCGATTCTGCAAATGAATTTACTTGGACACAGTTTTTTTGTCTTTGTCAATGCAGAAACAGAAAAAACGGCTGTCGTTTATAAAAGAGATGATGGAAAGTACGGTTTGATTGATGCGGAAAAATGAAAACTGAAGAATGATGAAAGGGGCGGTTTTACCGTCCCTTTTTGACTATATAAGCCTGTTTTGCTACAATAAACTAGATATGCAGGAGCATAGGTCAGCCCTTTATATTTCGATAAACAATGAGGAGTTGGAAGCATGTTTGACAAGTTTTTTGACCGGCTTTTTAACGGTTCAAATGAAAAAGAAATAAAAAAAATGCGCAAGGTGGTTGAAACAAAAATCAATCCACTGGAAAAGTCGTTGAAACAATTAAGTGACGCCTCTCTGTCGCATAAAACCATAGAATTTAAAAACCGTTTGGCGGCAGGAGAAACGCTGGATGAATTGCTTCCCGAGGCGTTTGCCGTGATCCGTGAGACCTCCCGGCGGGTACTTGGGATGCGCCACTTTGACGTGCAGCTTATAGGCGGTATGATTCTCCATAAAGGAAATATTGCGGAAATGTGTACCGGCGAAGGCAAGACATTGGTTGCCACAGCGCCAGTTTATCTCAATGCACTGGAAGGAAAAGGGGTCCATGTTATCACCGTCAACGATTATCTCGCAAAGCGTGATAGTGAATGGATGGGGCAGGTGTATCGGTTTCTCGGCTTATCTGTCGGATTGATTGTCCATGATCTGGATTTCAATCAGAGGAAAATCGCATATAATTCGGATATCACCTATGGGACGAATAATGAATTTGGTTTTGATTATCTTCGGGATAACATGGTTGTCAGTCTGGACCAAATGGTGCAACGCCCACTTCACTACTGCTTGATTGACGAAGTGGACAGCATTCTTATTGATGAAGCCAGAACGCCGTTGATTATTTCGGGTCCGGGGCAAAAATCAACTGATAATTATTATGTCATGGCAAAACTTGTTCCTCAGCTGAAAAGAGAGGAAGACTATACGATTGATGAGAAACAAAAGGCAGTGGCTCCTACCGAAACAGGTGTCGCAAAAATGGAGAAGCTCCTTCATGTGGAAAACCTGTATGACACAGAAAATCTGGAGCTGAACCATTTATTTGTGCAAGCGCTCCGAGCACAGGTAATGATGGAACGGGATCGGGACTATGTCGTAAAAGACGGGGAAGTCATTATTGTCGATGAATTTACCGGTCGCATGATGTATGGCCGCCGCTATTCTGATGGTCTTCACCAGGCCATTGAAGCGAAGGAAGGCCTTAAGGTACAGCGGGAAAGCCAGACCCTAGCGACGATTACCTTCCAGAACTATTTCCGTATGTATGACAAGCTTGCCGGCATGACAGGGACAGCAAAAACGGAAGAGCAGGAATTTTTAAAGATTTATGGCCTTGGCGTATACCAGGTTCCTACAAACAAGCCTGTCCAGCGTGACGATTTACCGGACGTTGTCTTCAAGACGAAACGCGGAAAATACAGAGCGGTGGTTAAAGAGGTCCAGCGGCGTCATGCCACTGGTCAGCCAATGCTTATAGGGACAACCTCCATTGAGCAGTCAGAGGAACTCTCCCGCATGTTAAAAAAAGCGGGCATCGTTCACAATGTCCTCAATGCCAAATATCATGAAAAGGAAGCTATGATCGTGGCAGAAGCCGGTCAAAAGGGGCAGGTAACGATTGCTACCAATATGGCGGGACGAGGCACGGATATACAGCTCGGCGAGGGTGTTTCTCAGTTGGGAGGTCTTGCCATCATTGGGACAGAACGGCATGAAAGCCGTCGTATAGACAATCAGCTTCGCGGGCGTGCCGGACGGCAGGGCGACCCCGGAAGCAGCCAGTTTTTCCTTTCTCTGGAAGATGATCTTTTGCGTATCTTTGGCGGGGATAATATTAAAAAACTGATGGAACGGCTTGGCTTGGATGAGGATGAACCTATTAACAGCCGCATGGTATCGAATGCCATTCAAAAAGCACAGAAACGTGTCGAGGCGAGAAACTTTGATATTCGAAAATATGTGCTTGAATATGACGATGTCATGAATCAGCAGCGCAAGGTGGTTTACGAGCAACGGCGGCGCATTCTTGATGGTGAAAACATGAAGGAACAGCTGCTGAGAATGGTGGATCGTCTGATTGAGGCTGGCATGAATCTCTATGCTGACGCAAAGCTGTATCCGGAAGAATGGGATTTTGCAGGTCTTTTGAAGTATTGTGAAAAATATTTTCTTGTCCCGGGTGAAATTAAGCTCGAGGATATAGAAGAATTAAGCCGGGAGGAGGTACAGCAGCTTCTTGAAAAAACTGCCCATGAGACATATGAGGCAAGAGAGCGTTCCATCGGATCTGAGATGATGCGAGAGCTTGAAAAAGCAGTCATGCTGAAGGTCGTAGACGCAAAATGGATGGAACATCTTGATGACATGGACATGCTGAAGGAGGGTATCGGCCTACGCTCATATGGGCAAAGAAACCCGATCGTGGAATACAAGGTAGAAGCCTACGATATATTTGAAGAAATGCAGCATGCTATGATGGAGACGATTATTTTGTACCTCTATCATATCCAAGTTCGTTTTACCAGTGATGAAGAAACGGCAGAACCGGTGCAACCCGTTCCGGATGACCACTTGAAAAATGCTACGGTGCACTACGTAGATGAACCGTCAGGCAGCAATTCTGACGATCCCGTCAAGTAACCTTATTACCCAATCCATACTGAAAGTGAGTTGATGATACATGCTGGAAGATCTAAAAAAGAGCCTTACGGAATTACTCAATCATGAAAAAGAAATAAGGGATTCACTTTGACTTACCTCAACTAGAGGAAAAGATCAAAAGCTACGATATTGAAATGAGCGATCCCTCCTTTTGGAATGATGCGGATAAAGCAAGGGAGATATCTCAAAAAGCAACGCAGGCAAAGGAAGCCTATGATACGTATACCCGATTATTTTCTCGGGGCGAAAATCTAAAAGAGCTTTTAGACCTAGCCATTCAGGAAGATGATCAGGAAATGGAGGAGGATCTGCGCGCTGAATTTGATGAACTGAAGCAAATTCTTGAGAAAAAAGAAATAGAATTGCTGCTTAGCGGAACCTATGATGAGAATAACGCCATACTTACATTTCATGCAGGCGCTGGTGGTACAGAAGCGCAGGACTGGACGGAGATGCTTATCCGCATGTATATGAAATGGGCGGATGCAGAAGGCTTTGTGCTTGAAGAATTAAATCGCCTCGAAGGAGATGAGGCGGGTATCAAAACGGCTGAATTTATGGTCAAAGGCAAATTCGCATATGGACTCCTTAAATCCGAAAAAGGGGTTCATCGGCTGGTTCGAATTTCGCCCTTTGATGCAGCTAAAAGACGGCACACATCATTTTCTGCGGTAGATGTAATGCCTGAGATTAGTGATGATATTGAAGTCAATCTGAATATGGCCGATGTCAGAGTGGATTATTACCGCTCCAGCGGTGCCGGCGGTCAGCATATCAATAAGACAAGCTCAGCAGTGCGTATGACTCATATCCCGACCGGTATTGTAGCTGCCTGCCAAAATGAACGGTCTCAGTTCCAAAACAAGGAACAATGCTTGCGACTTCTTCGGGCAAAGCTGTTTGAACTGGAAATGCAAAAGCATGAGCAGATGAAGAAAGGCATCGAAGGGGAACAGCAGGCGATCGAGTGGGGGAGCCAAATTCGCTCCTATGTATTCCAACCCTATACACTGGTAAAGGACAACAGAACAGGGATTGAAACAGGCAATATTCAATCGGTTATGGATGGAGACTTGAATCCATTTATCGAAGGATATTTGAAAAAGGAGAAATTTAAGTCCTCATCGATTTAAGGGTAGAAAAGATGCAAATTTTTGACAAGCTATGTGCCAGAGTATTGATGATATTTATATTGGCTGGCGTAATTGCCGCCGGTGTAATTTCCTTTGAACGGTATCAAGTGGAGCGAGTGGCCAGCACGGTGGAAATGGTGTACGACTACGAAAACCTCATTTCCATGGCCGCGGTAGAGGGAAAATCCAAGGAAGATTTGGCAAAACTATACAAAGACAGTGGGATTACTTCCCTGGCAGTTTATGATGAAACACCGGAAAAGCTCATGAATCAGGGACGTATCAGTCTGTATCGCGGATCGGATCTGAAGCTTCATCGCGGCGCGGCAGATTATTCTATCCGGCCTGATGCCATATATATACAGCCTGTGTCTTCCCGTGAAGGAGAATCTATTTTTTCTGAAACAGTAAATCGCATTCGCCTTCGCATGCGCCCATCTGATTATAATGAAATAAATATTAATGGGCTTCAAACCATAGAAGTACACGCTGAAATGAAGCGGTTTCTGGAATTTCCTTTAGGCATTTACAGGGAAGATATTCAGAACGTGGCTGATCTCGGCTTTTATTCTGTTGTGCGTCCTTTAAATACTACTCTTTCACAGACAGAAGAAATTACTTCCCTTTTTGACGTGCTTGATTCATCAACGAAGGTGAGTGCTGTTCTTTTTCAAGGTAAGGAAGCGCTGGGATACAAAAATAATACTGACAAGCTGGCTGCCGGACTCCGGCAGCGGAATATTCCTCTCGTTCTTATAGAGGCGCAAAATCAGCTGGGTTTCGAAAAACAAGCGGGTGTGTTGGATATGGCCCAGGAAATGAACTATCATGTTGTTCGCCTATACGCTATGTCCAAGGATGAGTTGATCAAGCTTGATCCAAAAGAGGCAGCCTCCCGTTTTTATATCAGTGACATAGAGCGCAACATACGGATGAATTTGTTTCCCTCATACAAGTTTCCTTCCAATGGGGAAACCTTATCAGAAACAAATGCCCGTTACATTGCAGATGTTCGTGACCGGCTGGAGGATCACGGCTTCAGGGTTGGAAAGGCTTCTGTTTTTTCACCCTTTTTCCCTGAAAATTACTTGAAGGCTATAGCCATGATAGGTGCCGCATCTCTTTGCGTGTTCACCTTATTGCTCGTTATTCCCGGCGCAGCACGCTATGTCTGGCTTATTGAGGGGGCTGTCCTTCTTTTATCTCAGGCGCTTTATTGGGGATTGCATGAGACAATTGTTTTACAGCTGCTGGCATTAGGCGCTGCGGTATGCGTACCCGTAGCCGTAGTGACAGCTTTCCTTGATTATTGCGTATTAAAACAAAAGGAGGCCTTCTCTCATGTATCCATTAAGAGAATATTGACGGAGGCAGTTCTTATATTATGGGGTGCTGGACTTGTCTCTCTTTGCGGGGGCGTATATATAAGCGGCCTTTTATCAGATATTCGGTTTCTGTTGGAACTGGATATTTTTAGAGGCGTGAAAATTACTTTTATCATGCCACTGATCCTCATTTCTTTTGTATACATTCAGAAATTCTCCTTTTTTGATCGGACCGTGTCCGATGATAGGGATTTTATCCGGTTTATCCGCAAATTTTGCAACATTCCCATCAAATTGGGGATTCTCATAGGTTTAGGGGTATTTGCTCTTGCGGGATTGATATTTATTGGGCGCAGTGGAAATAATGGAGCCCCGGTACCGCAGTTTGAGATTGCCCTCCGCCGTTTTCTTGAAACCATTTTATACGCAAGACCCAGAGAGAAAGAATTCTTATTTGGGCATCCTGCGGTGTTTTTGTCTCTTGTGGCATTGTATGGAAAATGGCCGCAAATTATTCATTATGTCTTGATTTTGGCGGTGACCATAGGGCAGGGGTCCATGGTGGAAACTTTTGCCCATATGCGCAGTCCTTTTATTCTGAGTCTCATTCGAGGTATTAATGGGCTTGCTGCGGGAACTCTTTCTATGATTGCACTTATGATTGTCACAGTGCTCCTTATCAAGATTACGAAATATTTTGGAGCCCGGTATGGCAAAGCGTAGGATTGTAATATCCGGGTATTATGGATTTAATAACGCCGGAGATGAAGCGATGCTTACGGCAATCCTCCAAGATCTTCGAAACAATTACGAAGATCTGGATATAACCGTTATTTCCGGTAATCCTTCCAAAACAGCCTCCGCCATGAGTGTACATGCCATACCGCGTTTTAGTTTATGGCAAATTGTAAAGACCGTCATGCATTCAGACCTGCTCATCAGCGGAGGAGGCAGCCTTTTGCAGGATGTGACCAGCTGGAAAAGCATGGTCTACTACCTTTCAATTATCACATTGGCTGTCACGTTTAGAAAAAAAGTCTTCCTGTATTCCCAGGGAATAGGACCGGTCAGATACAGGGTGATCCGTGTGTTGCTGAAAGAAGTCTTAAACCGCGGTGTGACGGCCATTACGGTGCGGGACAAGGAATCTAAAGGATTTTTAGAGCGGTTAGGTGTCAAAACAAAAATCTATCTCACCGCTGACGCAGTATTATCATTACCGCCCGTCTCAAAGCATATAGGGCAAGAGATTCTTTCCCATGCAGGCATATCTTTTGAAAAGAAAAATATTGGTATCTCCGTCAGATCTTGGAATACGTCAGCAGGCTGGATGGAAGGCTTCCGGAAATATATCTCGGATTTATCAAAAAGAGAGGCCTGCCGATTTGTTTTTATCCCAATGCAGTATCCTGAAGATGTGCGGGCCGCAAAAAAGCTCGCACAGGGACTTCCGAATTGCTATATTCTTGATCAATCGTACAGTATTAAAGAGTTGCTGTCCTTGACGGCAAGTATGGATGTTCTTGTTGGAATGCGTCTTCATGCACTTGTTTTTTCTGCTATCAATCATGTGCCTATGATTGGCATCTCGTATGATCCCAAAATAGATAACTTTTTGACGCTTATAGGGAAAAAAGCTGCCTGTTCAGTTACTTCCTTCAGTCCGGATTTGCTTTGCCGGGAGACTGAACGCGAAATGCATACGGTCTATACAAAAGAGGATTGGGCATTGACCGATGCCTTATGCAAACGAGCTGATAAAAATATTGAAATACTCAAGAGTGTATTTACATCTAAGGAGGATCTGGCATGACTGCATTATCCAGTACAGACATTATTGCGCTGAAAGCTATGGCCAAAACGATCAGGAAAGATATTATAGAGATGATTACCGAGGCCAAATCAGGGCATACCGGGGGTTCTTTGTCTGCCGCGGATCTGATAACGCTTTTGTTCTTTCATGAAATGCGTATAGATCCGTCAAATCCTTCCTGGGCAAAGCGGGACAGATTCGTATTGTCCAAGGGACATGCGGCGCCTGCACTGTATGCGGCACTCGTTGAAAAGGGATACATTTCCAGGGATGAAATCCATTCGCTTCGTAAAATTGGCCACATTTTACAGGGACATCCTGATATGAAGCATATTCCCGGCGTGGATATGACTACCGGATCGTTGGGGCAGGGATTCAGCGCATCCTGCGGCATGGCGCTGGCGTCAAAAATCGATAAGGCCGACTGGCGGGTATTTACGCTCCTAGGAGATGGAGAACTGGAAGAAGGACAGGTCTGGGAAGCCGCTATGTATGCGGCACATTATAAACTGGATCATTTGACTGCCTTTGTAGATAATAATGGGCTTCAAATCGACGGCGCTGTGACAGATGTCATGTCACCTGTGCCAATCGGGGATAAGTTTGAAGCTTTCGGGTGGCATGCGGTTCAAGTAAACGGCCATTCTATGGAGGAGCTTCATGACGCGATTGAAGAAGCGCGCGGCATATCTTCGAAACCTACCGTCATCGTTATGAAAACTGTGAAGGGGAAGGGCATCCCTGAAATCGAGGGAAAGGCGAGTTGGCATGGAAAAGCTCCTGATGAGGAACAATGCAAACGATTTTTAGCGGAGTTGGAGGTGAAATAATGGGAAAAGCAACGCGTGACGCATATGGTGAAGCACTTCGTGAACTGGGAGCGGTAAATCCCGATATCATCGTTCTTGATGCAGATTTATCGGCATCCACAAAAACATCGGTTTTTGCGAAAGCCTACCCGAGCCGCTTTTTTAATACCGGCATTGCCGAAGCAAATATGATGAGTGTCGCTGCCGGACTGGCGGCCAGTGGGAAAATCCCCTTTGCATCTACCTTTGCCGTTTTTGGTGCAGGCCGTGCGTATGAGCAGATCAGAAATTCCATCTGTTATCCCCATCTAAATGTCAAAATCGCCGTCACCCATGCGGGGCTGACAGTAGGAGAAGACGGTGCGACTCATCAGATGCTGGAGGACATCGCGCTTATGAGAGCTTTGCCTGGCATGACGGTACTCGTACCAGCAGATGGGGCAGAAACAAAAGCAATAGTCCGATGGGCCGCTTCTTATAAGGGACCCGTCTATATCCGCATGGGCAGGGCAAAATGCGAGGACGTGACCTCGCCGGATATTTCTTTTACACCAGGGAAATCACAAACCTTGCGAGAGGGGAATGACGTGACGCTCATCGCCTGCGGCATTATGACGGCCAAAGCGCTTTCTGCGGCACAAAAATTGGCAGAAAGCGGTATCAGCGCCCGAGTTATAAATATGAACTCCATCAAACCGATTGACGAAGAAGCAATTCAAAAAGCCGCCTCCGAGACAGGGGCTATCATTACCTGCGAAGAACATTCCATCATTGGCGGCCTTGGCAGCGCGGTTGCAGAAGTGGTCTGTCAGTCAAATCCCGTACCTGTAGGCAGGGTCGGTACAAATGATACGTTTGGCGAGTCCGGCGTTGCGGACGCTTTGCTTGAAAAATACGGTTTAACCGCTGAGCATATCTATGATGAAGCTTGTTCCATATTGAAGAGGAAATAAAATATGATTACCTTTGATCATGTTTATTTAAAATACGATGCGAAGCATATCGCCCTGAGAGATATTAGTATTCATATTGATAAGGGAGAATTCGTATTTATCGTAGGGCCTTCCGGCGCAGGAAAGTCTACGTTCGTAAAAATTTTGACCCATGAGCTTGTTCCTGAAAAGGGGACGGTTATCGTTAATGGGCAAAAAATAAACCAATTAAAAAGCAGCCAGATTCCCTATTATAGAAGAACCTTAGGCATCGTATTTCAGGATTTTCGTTTGCTGAATGAAAAAACAGTATTTGAAAATGTGGCCTTTGTGCTGCGCGTAACTGGTGCTAAAACACGGGAAATTCGGGAACGAGTAAATTGGGTGCTGGATCTTGTCGGATTGAAGAATAAAGCACAGGAGCTCCCATCCAAATTATCTGGCGGCGAGCAGCAGCGCGTCGCTATCGCAAGAGCTCTTGTCAATCAGCCCCTGGTTCTCATAGCGGATGAACCGACAGGAAACCTAGATCCGGTCACATCTGACGAAATTATGAAGCTTTTCAATGAGATTAATCATATGGGCACAACGATTATCATGGTAACCCACAATAAGGATCTGGTAAATTCCATGCATAAGCGGGTTGTCAACATTGAAGAGAGTCATATTGTAGCGGACGAGAAAAAAGGAGGATATCGCCTTCATGGTTAGTTCTCTATCTTATTTTTGCGCGGAAACATTCCGTTCTCTGCGCAGGAATCGTTTTATGGCAGTGGCCTCCGTCTTAACTGTAGCCCTTTCCATGTTTATTCTCGGGCTGTTTCTTTGCGTCATTCTCAACATCAACCATATGGCAGCCTATTTGGAGAGCCAAGTCGAAATGAGCGTGTACCTTAAAGACGGATTGACTACCCCGCAGGTGATGACGGTGGGATCCAAGCTAAAGGCGCTGCCCGGACTTTCAGAGATTAAATTTACCAATAAAGATCAGGCCATGGAAAATTTTAGAGCGCAGATGGGGGATCAAAAAGGCCTTTTGGATGCAGTTAATGGGAACCCGCTTCCCGCATCCTATCAGATAACCTTTACTACGCCGGAGCAACTGAGGGATGCGGCTGACATCGTTTCTTCCTATAGAGAAGTGGATGCTGTCCAGTACGGTCAGGATATCATTGAGCAGCTTTACAAGGTGGCTCGTATTATTCGTGTGGGCGGTGTTGTCATCATTCTTTTCCTTGCGGGAGCAGAATTATTTATTATATCCAACACCATACGGCTTACTGTTTTCGCCCGTCGCAGAGAAATACAGATCATGAAATATGTAGGCGCTACCAATGGGTTTATTCGTTGGCCATTTCTGTTTGAAGGGATGGTTATAGGTGCTATCGGATCAGGGATTGCGGCCCTCATCCTTTGGCAGGGGTATAAGCTTGTTTTAAATGAAATGACAGCGGCTGGGCTTGTTTTTGTCCCGCTTATATCCCTTTGGCCATTTACACTTTATCTTGCAGGAATGCTGTTGCTGGCAGGAATCGCTATCGGTGCCGTAGGCAGTTGCATTTCCCTGCGAAAATACATGAAGGTATAGTTATGCTCAACCGAACTAAACCGATGGCAGCTCTGTCTGCCTCATTGGCTTTTTTGCTGATAGCAGGCCCTTTGACCTTTGCCGATGATTTGGATAACCAATTGCAGGACCTGCAGGGGCAAATTGATGAATCCCGAGCCACTCAGGCCAGCTGGCAGGAGGTCATCGAAGAAGTCAGCAGCAAGCTGAAGGCTATCCAAGCGGATCTGGATGCGGCAAATACAAGATTAAAGGAAATACGAGCTCAGCAGGATGCGGTCAATCGGCAGATACGAGAGCTGGAAAATCAAATCCGCGTAGCGGAAATACACCTTAAGCAAAGACAGGCCGTTTTAAATCAGCGGGTTCGCGCGATTTATATGCATGGCCAGCTTAATTATCTGGAGGTCATCCTCGGTTCAAAAAGCTTTTCTGATTTTGCGAATCGTTTGGAGCTTTTAAAGCGGATCATCCGGGCAGATTTTGATTTGATCCGGGAAATCCAAGCCCAAAAGGCTGCAATTGAGGCAAAAAAAGCTCAGATCGAGGAAGAGAAGAAAACCCTTGATATATTGGCTGCAGAAGCAGAACAAACACAGGCCCAGATTGCCGCAAAGAAAGACGAACAGCAGCAGGTGCTGGAAAGCGCCCGAAGCAATAAAGCGGCGGCAGCCCAGCTGGAAGCAGATCTCATCGCCAGAAGCGAGCAGATACAGGCCCTGATTCAGCAGCGGCTCAGAGAACGGCAATCTCAAGGTGGCAGTGCTTCATATACCCAGGGGACCGGTCAAATGAGCTGGCCCTGCAACGGCCCGATTACTTCTCCCTTTGGATACCGGGTGCATCCGATATTCGGCACGACTATTTATCACTCCGGCATCGATATCGGTGTTGATTATGGAACACCGATTCATGCGGCAGACAGCGGAACCGTTATATATGCGGGGTGGATCAGCGGCTATGGGAACGCAGTCATTCTTGATCACGGCGGCGGTATTCAAACCCTATATGGTCACAATACTTCGGTCGCCGTAAGCGAAGGCCAGTCGGTATCTAAGGGGGATGTAATCGCATATGCCGGATCCACTGGTAACTCGACCGGACCTCATTGCCACTTTGAGGTTGAGGTAAACGGCACTCCCGTGGATCCCATGGGTTATCTATAATGAGAAAATATATACGCTCCCATTTTTCTGGGTTGGCTTTATGGATAGCGAGTTCTTTTGCAGGCGCCTTAGCGCTGCTTTTCCTATTCCTTTTCTGGATGACCGGAGGCGCAATTCAGCCCTTTACCCAATTTATCAAGGGATATCTGGTAATACGACGAGATTTTTACCAGTCTGTGCCGGAAAAAACGCTCTTTCAGGGCGCGATTTCCGGTATGGTATCTTCTTTGGAGGATCCTTATTCCAAGGTTTTAATCGGAGACAGATATACCTCCTTTTTGAGTCAAACCACCGGTGAATATAGCGGAATCGGTATCGCTCTCGGCGAAACGGAAGAAGGACAGCCTATTATCCTGGCCGTATTTCCCGAAAGCTCTGCAGAAGCATCCGGCCTTCAGGCGGGAGATCTGATTCAACAGATAGATGGAAATGATCTATCTGGTCTTACTACGGAGGACGTGGCTGCAAAAGTACGAGGAACACCCGGCACGAGCCTTACTATGGGCATACTTAGAAATGGCGCGCCGCAGACCTATGTGATTACCCGATCAACCATAACGCTTCCCACGGTTCAAAGCTTTATGGCGGCAAAGGGCATCGGATATGTCCGTATTTTTCAATTTGGTACCCATACCCCGGAGGAAGTGAAAAAGTCTCTTGATGCACTTCGGAAAAAGGGAATGGAAAAGCTTATTATCGATTTGCGGCGAAATCCGGGCGGTTTGATTGATTCTGTAGTGGAAGTGGCCAATCAATTGCTGTCAAAGGGTACGGTAGTCAGCTATCATGAAAAAAGCGGCCATGTCCAAACCTATACGATTTCCGGTATCGAAAAGCTTTTGCCCATGGTCATGTTAATGGATAGCAGCAGTGCCAGCGCATCCGAAATTCTCGCAGGAGCTGCCCAGGATAAAGGGGAGGCGACTATTATGGGAGAGACGAGCTTTGGGAAAGGAACGGTGCAGTCTGTCATTCCATATGGAGAACAGGAGGCTATAAAAATTTCCATCGCTGAATACAAAACTCCCAAAGGCCGTTCCATCAACCATATAGGAATTGTGCCGGATATGCCAGTGGTTCAAACCGGGACAGTCTTTAATCCGGCCGATGATTCTGTGTATAATGCAGCTATTGAATATTTGAGCAAGCAAGGAAATACGTAGTCAGATACAGCAGGTGGAATATGTTTATCGATCGAGCAAGAATTATTATAGCCTCCGGTGCCGGCGGCGACGGCATGGTTTCCTTCAGACGGGAAAAATATGTTCCCCGCGGAGGACCCAGCGGCGGAGACGGCGGAAAGGGCGGCTCTGTTTATATACGGGCTAATGCCAATGTAAGCACGTTAATCAATTTTCGGCGGCATCGGAAATTTGCGGCAAAGCCTGGCGAAAATGGGGGCGCCAAGGAGATGTACGGCAAAAAGGGAGATGACGTTGTTATTGAAGTTCCGCTGGGAACAATGGTGTATGATATAGAGACCGATGCGCTTTTGGCTGATCTGACTCAGGATGGGCAGGAAGCGCTTTTAGCAAAGGGCGGCCAGGGGGGCCGCGGAAATTCCCATTTTGCTACAAGTGCGGTGCGCGCACCCACATTTGCAGAAAAAGGGGAGCCGGGAGAAGAAAAGGAAATCCGTCTTGAATTAAAGGTACTTGCCGATGTGGGATTATTGGGATTTCCCAGTGTTGGAAAATCAAGCCTCATCCGGAAGGTGTCCGGCGCGCGGCCTGAAGTGGCCGCATACCATTTCACCACGCTGACTCCCGTCTTGGGCGTGGTTGCTCTTGATGATGAAAGAAGCTTTGTAATGGCAGACATTCCCGGCCTTATTGAGGGCGCCAGCCAAGGAAGCGGTTTAGGAGATGAATTTTTGCGTCATGTGGAGCGGACAAAGGTTTTGATCCACGTGCTTGATGCAGCGGGAAGCGAAGGCCGCGATCCTTACTCTGATTTTCAAATCATCAATAACGAGCTGAGCTTATACAATAAATTCCTTTCCGAAAAGAAGCAGATTGTTGCTGCCAATAAAATTGATCTCATACAGCACGAAGAAAAGCTTACGCAGTTGCAGGAGAAGATCGAAAAGGATGGATATGAATTTTTCCCGATTTGCACACTGACCGGAGAAGGCTTGCATCCTCTTATGGAACGAGTCTGGACTATTGTAAAGGAAACGCCGGACGTATCCCTTTCTGGTGATACTGACGCGGTGATAACCTATGACGTTCCTGAGGACGATTTCAAGATAGAGGTCAAGGATGGCGTATACTCCATCAAAGGAAAACGAATCGAGAGGCTGGTCGGGATGACTGATTTTTCAGACTCCCTGTCACTGAGACGGTTCCATCGGGCTTGGAAATTTATGCGTTTGGACAACCGGCTGAAGAGGGAAGGGATCCAGCCCGGAGATACGGTTAATTTATATGGCGTTGAATTTACCTTTGAAGAGACGCCGTAATCATAAGAAAGGGAACTTATGCTTACAAGCACACAAAAACAATTCCTTAAAAGCAAGGCGGTCACTATGGATGCGGTGGTACAGATCGGTAAAGAAGGTTTGACACCGGCCGTTCTGTTAAGCGCCAAAAAAGCCTTATGGGCAAGAGAACTCATCAAAGTGCGGATTCATCAAAATTCGCCGGAGGATATTCGAAACGTGGCAGAAATCCTTGCGGAAAAGCTGTCCGGCAATCTTGTTCAGATCATCGGGAAAACCTGTGTGTTATTCCGTAAAAAAGAAAAGAATTCGCGCTATGAGCTCCCATAATCACGCACGGGCATTCTTGCCTGATAAAAAAAGAATCGTTGTCAAGGTGGGCACAAGCTCCCTGCTGCATCCTGCGGGAACCGTAAATCTTCGGTTCATCAATGAATTGGCATGGCAGCTGGCAGATCTCCGAAACCGAGGAAAGCAGGTTATTCTGGTTTCCTCAGGCGCCATCGGGGTCGGATTTCCTTTGCTTGGGTTTTCCGAAAGACCGGCATCTCTTACAGACAGGCAAGCCTCCGCTGCGGTGGGACAGGGAATTCTGCTGAATTTATATGAACGGTTTTTCCATGAATATGGGCAAACCGTGGCGCAGATGCTCTTTACGAAGGGGGATGTGCTGAATTCAAAACGCTATTTGCATGTAATGGGCGCCCTCAGAGCATTGCTTGAGCTGGGCGCTATACCAATTATCAATGAAAATGACGTGGTTGCCACTGATGAAATAAAAATCGGCGATAACGATACCTTGTCCGCAGTTGTTGCCAGCATTTCTGAAGCCGATCTGCTGATTATCCTATCTGACATTGACGGTCTCTATGAGGAGGATCCCCGCGTCAATCCTAAGGCAAGGCTGATTCATCAGGTGGGCAGCTTCTCCAGAGATATGCTTTCTATGGCAGGAGGCGCCGGCTCAAAGGTGGGAACCGGCGGCATGTATACCAAGCTGCAGGCTGCGGAAATCTGCGTCCGCTCCGGAATTGATATGATCATTGCCAAAAGCTCTCTTCCGGAGACTATCAGCCGGATTATGGACGGCGAGGAAATAGGAACGCTGTTTTGCGCAGATCCGGTACATCACCAGATGCGTAAGCGCTCCCTGATTATTGGGTTTTCCGTCAAAGGCAAGGTATTTGTGGATCAGGGCTGTATGGAAGCATTGATGCATCACGGCTCCAGCCTTTTACCGGTCGGCATCGAAAGGATCGAAGGCTCCTTTGACGAGGGCGATACGATTTCTATCTATTACAAGGAAAAAGAAATCGCCCGGGGTATCACTTACTACGACAGTGATGCTATCATGAGGATGAAGGGAATCCGCACGGAGCAGCTAAAGGACAGGCTTTCCTATCCGCCGCCCTATGAGACGGTGATCCACCGGGACAACCTTATTATTATGAAATAAGCATGCGCCTAAGCTGCAGGAGAGTGTACATTGAAGCTTCAGGAAAAAATCAAATGGTGGTTACACTACCATTTTCATTCCCTCAAGGGACAATTCGAGCTTCTCCACTTTTTTCAGTGGCTTCTGTGTATGGCAGTTTGTATTTTTCTGATGGAGCTGGTGATCTATGTATGGGTAAGCGGATAGGCATTTTCGGGGGCTCCTTTAACCCAATACATATCGGACATCTTGTTATCGCAGAGGCTGCTTGGCAGGAATACTCACTGTCCACGGTCATATTTGTGCCCACCGGAGATACGCCGGGCAAAGACATGCATCGGATCAATAAATATGAACGATATACTATGACAGAGATGGCTATTTCAGGAAACCCGCACTTCACTATTTCCCCGGTGGAAATAAAACGGGAGGGCCTGTCGTATACGGTGGATACCATACGATATTTCAGGGAACAGCTTGATACAGATGATGAATTGTATTTTATTGCCGGTACTGACGCGGTGGCGGATCTTCCCACGTGGAAATATAATAAAGAGCTCCTGGAAAGTTGTTATTTTATTTGTGCCCGCCGCCCGGGACATGTGGCACGGTTAAAACAGGCGGTCGCCTTTTTTGGAAATCTTGGAAAACAAAAGATTTATTTTCTAAAAACTCCGGAGCTTGCCATATCGTCCACCATATTGCGGGATTGGATCGAAAGCGGCCGGTCGGTTCGCTACTTCATCCCCGATGCAGTACGGGCGTATATCAGTGAAAAACGATTATATAAGGACCTATCTCATGAAGCTTGAATCCATAATCAAGGATTTAAAAAGCAGACTATCAAAAAAACGATTTATTCATTCTGCCGGTGTCGCAGAGGCAGCAAAAATGCTGGCCTCCCGCTATGGAGCCGATGAGGATGATGCCTATCTTGCCGGCTGGGTGCATGATTGCGCCAAGGAGCTTTCTCTTGCGGATATGCAGAAAATAGTTTTGAATGCCCATATGACGCTCGATGCATGCATGATGAACAGCCGTCCCCTGCTTCATGGCCCTGCTGGAAGCGTTCTGGCAAAAACAAGGTATGGTATTTCGGATGAACAGGTGCTAAAAGCCATTTATTATCACACCACCGGCAGACCAGCTATGGATTTGATGGAAAAAATAATATTTCTGGCGGACTATATCGAGCCGTCCAGAGATTTTCCCGGGGTTGAAGGGCTGCGAGTGCTGGCGAAGGATAATCTGGCCTCCGCCATGGTGGCCGCTTACGATGCGACACTAAAGCATTTGATGGAGCAGGGGGTATTTATTTATCCGCTAACCTTTGAGGGCAGAAATGATCTGATATTGAAACAATCCGCCCGCAGCGAGGACAAAAAGTGATGGTACACAGGGTATATCAACTATGAGTCAGGTAAAAAAAAGACGGCGCCGGATACGATACGGAAAATTATTCCTTTTCCTTGTCATCCTTTTCATTGGCGTTTTTTTCTTTGCTTTAGGCGCGAGAAAAGGATACGCTGTCGTTTCCTCCGTCCTTCTCGACAAAGCGCAAAAGCCTTCCTACTATTTGGTCGGGGGCATCAATGATTCAAATCAGGCGGCATCGGTATTTCTGGTGGCGGAGCATGCAAATCATCAGGAGCTCACCGTTTTAGGTATCCCGGGAAATACGAAAATAAACAGGAATGACGCTCCCGCTGTATTGCTCAAAAACACGTATCAGCAGGGCGGAATGGAGGAAACGAAAAATGCCGTGGAAAACCTGCTGCATATACGCATTGATAAGTACATGGTTTTGTCCTATGATTCTTTTGTGGAAGCGATGCGTCATATGGATCCCATTGATTTGTACGTGGAAAAGGATATGGCGCATACCGATCGCAACGGGGCGCCGGACATCTCCCTTCGTCAGGGATACCAAGCGCTTACGGGAAACACGGCGCTGGAATACATGCGCTACCTTGAAGAACCTGATGAAGAAATACTTCGGGTTCAGCGGCAGCAGCGTTTTATCCGCGCAGGGATTGAAAAGCTGAAGGACCGGCCCTGTTTTGTGAATTGGCTTTTTGTCAGACATTATTGGAGCCCGGCAGAATCCAACATAACCGCTGGCGAAGCGGCCGATCTTATCTATTACATTGGAAATATAAAGAATGAAAATATTCATTACATGATATTACCCGGAGAGCAGAAACGAGAAAGTACTCTTGTATCCTTTTGGAGTATGAATCCCGTAGAGGTTCAGCGTGTTATAGGAACCATATTGATCACAGAGTAGCCATAAGGAGGATAGGCATGGAAAAAGAATTAGATACGATTTGCAAGGCCATTACTGAGAAAAAAGGGGTACTCATCAAAATTTTGAATGTAAGAGACCTGACATCCATTACAGATTATTTTGTGCTGTCCTCTGTCAGAAACACAAAGCAGGCACAGGCCTGCGCCGATGAGGTGGAAGAAAAGCTGAAGGAAAACGGAATCTCCGCACTTCGAAAGGAAGGCTACCGGGAAGGAAATTGGATCCTTCTTGATTTTGGAACCGTTATTGTTCATATATTTACCGACGACGAGCGCCGCCATTATGATCTGGACACACTCTGGAAGGATGCCCCTGCCGAGGAATATCATGAGGCAGAGGAAGCCCCGTCTGCTCTATGATGCGGCGAAAATGACTATGATAAAAGAAAATTCTGTCACCACCCTTACGGTGAAGCGGATTGCAGCCTTCGGCGCATTTCTGGATGCTGGTACCAATGATACAAACGATGACATTCTTCTCCATAACAGGCAGCAGACCAGAGAGGTCAGAGAAGGGGAGCAAGTAGAGGTTTTTATCTACCATGACCCAAGGCATCGTCTCACTGCGTCCATGCGTCTGCCAAAAATTCCGATGGGATCTATTGGTTATGTGGAGGTGATACAGCTCACCCGGTTTGGTGCCTTTGTGGACGTAGGCACGGAACGGGGGATTTTTCTCCCGATTTCTGAAACCATTGGTACCCTGTCCAAAGGGCAGCATATATGGATCCGGTTATACGAGGATAAAACAGGACGGCTTGCCACATCTATGTATGTGAATGAAATCATGGAACAAATTGCAAAATCGGCCAGGGGTGTCCAAAGGGGGGATGCCATCCGAGGAACCGTCTATAATATGACAAGAGACGGCGCCTTTTTGATCACGCCGGAAAAATGGATTGCGTTCTTGCACAAAACGGAAATGAACAGACCCGTACAGATGGGGGCCGATCTCACAGGCCGGATCACCTTCGTCCGAGATGACGGAAGGCTCAACATATCCCTTCGGGAAACAAAGGAAAAGGAAATGAATCGGGATATGGAAATCCTATGGCAAGCACTGGAAAACAACCACGGGACTCTGCCCTATACTGACAAAAGCGATCCAAACCATATCAAGGAAGCCTTCGGTATGAGCAAAGCCGCATTTAAGCGGGCTGTCGGCCATTTATATAAGGAAGGAAAAATCGCGATCCGCGAGAACAGGATTGAACAACTATAAAATAAGAACAGGATTGAACACATAAAAAAGAGGAACCTCTGGGGCTCCTCTTTTTTATGTGTATTAGACGGATGCTTGTTACATCTGACGATACAGGCCGATTACCTTTCCCTTGATATGGACATTTTTTACGATAATCGGTTCATACTCATCATTCTCAGGCTGCAGGCGTATATGATCCGCTTCCCGATAGAAGCGCTTGACCGTCGCTTCCTCATCACCAACGAGAGCCACTACGATATCCCCATTGCGAGCCGTTTCCTGCTCCGCCACGATGAGATAATCGCCCTCGTAAATGCCCGCATTGATCATGCTGTCGCCGCGCACCATCAAAATGAAGCAATTCGTATCCTTGCCAATCAATTCTGCCGGAAGGGGATATACCGCCTCCACATGCTCATCCGCATAAATCGGTTCACCGGCACGTACTGAGCCTACAACGGGCATGGGAATCATTTTTTTCTTATGCCACGCCGACTCGTCATCAATCACTTCAATCGCTCTGGAGCTGGCAGGATCCCTTTTGATATAACCCATTTCTTCCAGCCGGGCAAGATAGCCGTGTACCGTTGAGGTAGAACGAAGCCCTACGGCGCTGCAAATCTCCCGAACAGTGGGGGGAAACCCGTCATCCCATATTTTTCTTCTGATAAATTCTAAAATGCTCTGTTCTCTTGTGGTAAGGTCTCTTTTGCTTCCAAGTCGTCTCGCAGCCACCGGTGATCATCCCTCCCTGTGAAATGATTAAAAAAGATTCGTCATCATTATAGCCTATAAAAGGCGATAAAGCAAACAAAAGTTCACTTTACTGTCCCGGATACCGATTTTATTTTCTAATTTAATGTTCTATTGTCAGAACGAATATTCTAGTATAGAATGAAAACAGAAAAAACGTTCGTGGAAAATATTTTCGGTATGGAGGATACTATGCTATACAGAGTCATTGCGGTTGTCGCAGCATTCACCATATTCAGCCTTGGGGTCAGCACCGGCACCGCCCCCGCATCGGCATATACAGAGGTTATGATTGAGGATAATGAAACGCTGTGGGATGTGGCGGCAAGAAAAGTTGGCAACGATACGGATATACGCGCCTATATCTATCAGATCCAAAAGGAAAATCATATCACCGATCCGGCCTCTATTATCCCCGGACAGGTTATCCGTCTTCCAGAAATACAGTAATCAGAAATTATCTCAAGTACGTAAAAGCGCTCTCTTGCCAGAAGGAGGGCGCTTTATTTCATAAAAAAGGAAATATTTTTTAGATGAGGGTTGTGATTTCGATTTCCCTTGACGACTTTATTGTTGAGAGGTAAAAATCCTCCGGAAGCAAAAACCTGAAACGGCTTCTTTCGCGTCATGATACGGCGCCGGCGCAAAGAAAATCCCTCAGGCGGGCTGAATTCGGATTTTCCTCTCCCCGCGGGTCAGCAAGAAAAAACAGCAAGACAA
>JAXFOE010000016.1:0-64914 GCA_034180505.1 Dialister sp. | reverse complement strand
GCGAGCCATGAGGCGGGCAATGATCTGTGCCAGCTCGTAGCGGGTCATGTTCCGTTCGCCACGGAAGGTGCCGTCCGGATAGCCTTCCACTACGCCCTGATCGGACAGATCAGACACCGCCTGATAGGCCCAGTCATCAGTAGACACATCGGAAAAAGGATTGGCGGCATAGGCCGATACGCCGCAGGTAAGGGCAGCCACCGCTGCCATTGCGAGAATTTTCTTCATAGAAATCCCCTCTCTAACAAATATCCCCTTCGTCTCTACCCGGGCGAGTGGCCGTGTTTCCTCTCCGGCGAACATCTTCCAGGGGCCTTGAAGTATGTACGCTCACAATACCATACGGAGGTTATACTTTTCAATGTGTCTCGGCATAAAATAATGAAAAAAACATGCGCATGTAATGCTTTCAAAATAAATCGTGACGAAAAAATAAGAGGGTCTCCTTCATGCTCATTGTCTCCTCACCTTGCTCAGAATATTTTTTGTGTCTCACTCCCTTGTTTTATGTTGTCGCCGCAAAAAAAGAGCAGTCCTCTGTGAGGTACTGCCCCCTTTTTGCAGCTTTAAAAATAACCGCTCCTTTTATTTTCCGGCGAGATCTAAAAATTCACGCCGCAGCCGTCCGTCTTCCTTGAAGCGTCCTGATGACGCAAGGGTTCTTGTTTTTGCGCCAGGCTTTTTGATGCCCCGGGCAGTCATGCAGGAATGTTCCCCTTCGATGAGAACGATTACGTCCTCGGTGCGGATGACCTTTCTCAAAATATCTCGTATGTCCCGACCCATCCGTTCCTGGATTTGCAGCCTCCGGCTGACCGCGTCGGCGATCCTCGCAATTTTTGACAGACCGATGACCCGCCCTCGCGGCAGGTATCCCGCAGTGACGGTCATGTTGTACATCAGCGCCATGTGGTGCTCACAGTAAGAAAAAGCGGGAATGTCCCGCACCACCACCATATCCCGCTCGTCAGAGACGAAGGTTTTGTCAAATTCCCTGGCGATATCCTCATTGGATACGCCGGCGTAGGCCAGCTGCTCTTCCATCATGTCCGCAAAACGGCGGGGCGTTTCCAAAAGCCCTTCCCGCTCCGCATGTTCGCCCACCGCTTCAATGATCAGGCGAGCGGCCTGTTCTAATTTCCCCTTATCCATATCACACCCCCCGCATCTCCGGAGCCCAGATGATTTTATGCAGCTGCAGCTGGAGCCGCACATCACGCAAGCCATGCTGCTTTATATACGCTACGATGTCCTTGGGATCGATTTTTCCCCACACAGGACTGATAAATATTTCCGGCTTCTCCTTCAGACGAGAAATCACCGTCTCCGCGACCTTCCTCGTAGCGTCCAAGTCCCGCCGGCTCCCGACTACAAATTTCACCGCGTCCTTCCTCGTGAGACGTTGGTAGTTTTCCATGTCCATGGCCTGCTCCATGCCGCTGTCCGGGCATTTATAATCCAGCGTGTAAAAAACGCCTTCCGGACGGTTTGCAAAAAGAGGAGCCGCTCCGTTAGTTTCTATGTTTATCTCATAGCCCTCGCGGGAAAGCGTTTCGCACAGGAGCAAGCTGTCCTGCAAAAGCGGCTCACCGCCAGTCAGCGTGACCCGCTTCCACGGAAAAGCTTCGATGGCGGAAAGAATGTCTGCTTCTGTAAGCCACTGCCCGGCCTGATTTTCGTCCAACGCATAGGCGGTATCGCAGTAGGTACACCGCAGATTACACCCTGCAAAACGGACGAATACAGCCATGTATCCGGTCCGCTTCCCTTCCCCTTCTATGCTGTCAAAAATTTCAGACACCGGAAAGAGCGCATCTCCGTCCTCAGTCCTTCTCATAGGTCGCCACATTCCCCTCGGTTTCCTGCACCGACACCCGTATGCAGTGAGGAATCCTGTCGCAAAGCCAGCGGGCTATATTTTCCGCAGTGGGATTGATGTCTCCCAGTACATCGTTGATCAGATGATGATCAAACTGGTTCGCGATGTCTTTAATTTTTGAAAAATCCACCACCATGCCATTATGATCCAGCTTGTCATTCTGCACCGTCACCGTGATGATCCAGTTGTGACCGTGAATATTTGTGCATTTGCTTTCATAATCAAGGCGCAAGCAATGCGCGCCGGATATTTCCATTCGTTTCGTTACTGTATACATGTCAGCCCTCCCGCGCGGGATCCTTCACCCCGTTTGCCGCAAATGCCGCTGCCCGGTCAATACAGGTGGCGCAGCTGCCGCAGGGACGCTCGCCGCCCTCGTAGCAGCTCCAGGTCAGCTCATAAGGCACATGAAGCGCGAGACCCGCCTTGACCACGCCCGCCTTATTGATGCCTGCAAAGGGAAATACAAGACTCACCTTTTTATAGGTGCCGATGTAAATGGCATCATTCATAGCCTTCAAAAACGGCTCCGAGCAGTCCGCATATGCATTGCCTGCCGCATCGTCCGCATGGGCGCCGATATAGATACCTACCTTCCCCCCTTCAAAGAGGGACACCGCCAACGACGCCGCCGAGGACAGCATGAGCCCGTTCCGAAAGGGAACGTAGGTGGACACCCTCCCGCTTCCCTGCTCCATCTGCTTCGCGTAGCTTTCATGAAGGATTTCCTCCGTAGAGCCCTCCAGCAGGGCGCAGTTCGAGTATTTAAAAATCGCTGACAGGTCCATCTCATAATGGGATACATGATAAAAATCGGCCACCTTTTTTGCAGCGGCCAGCTCTTTTTTATGCTTCTGCCCATAAAAAATAGAAGCCGTGGCCACGTTGCCCGCTCCCAATTCCTTCACTGCCAGCGCCACGCAGGTGGTAGAATCCACGCCGCCGCTAGACAGCACAATTGCTTTATCCATACAGCCTCCCGTTTTTTTAAGTTGGTTCCCAGATGACAACTGTTTCACTGATTATACTACGTCTCACAGGGACACGCAAAAAAAGACGGACACCGCCGCCTTTTCACCTTTACCAGTCCATCCAGCAAAGGGCCTTCTCCAATTCATAAAAGGTTTTCCCTTCCCAAAGAATATCCTCAGTGAGATGATCCAGCACGTCCTCCGCATCAGCAGATTCGTAGTAGTACACCAACTCTAGAAACTCCTCAAAGGGCTCCTTAGTGAAGCGGTACCGCTCCACCGAGAGACTCCATGTGTCCCGGCCGGGATGGTATTTCAAGCCCGAAAAGCGGTACACCAGATTCTTATACCGCACCGCCGCGTCGCCGTCATTCATATAGTCGATAAAATCGTCCGGATCTCCGCCGACCATGTAAGCTCCTTTCAAAACCCCCGCTTGGATAAAATCGCCATGGCGCCTTCTGCCATTCCCTTACCGTCATGGCCGACACCGGCCACCACATCCAGCTTCCACTGCAGCTCCACCACCAGATGGGCTGACATTTTTTTACACCGCGCAAAATACGCCCGGCCCCGCTCCATGCGGTTCTTCCCCTGCGCCTCTGCCTCCGGCGTTTTTCTAAAGACCTTGCCGCGGCGGACATCATCACCGCCAAGCAGAATCAGCGCCGGCTGCTTGAAGGACTCCGACAGCAGCTCGTCGGACACAGGCATATGCTTGAGCCCGTAAGGAAATTCAATCGTTCTGTCCGGCATGGTGAACCAGCCCGAATTAGCCGCCACTACCATATCCGCCGCGGCGCTACCTGACAAAAGGCTGTACCGATGCATCAGCTGGCCCCCTGCAGAGTGGCCGAATAAAATCACCTTGCCCCGGGCGCCGCTCCGCTCCAACACCTCGCTGATCACATCGTCCACCACCGAAAAGGTCCAGTCCGACCGCTTCCGAATGGTGCCGCCGATTTCATCCTTGTCAGAAATATTGGCCTCCTGATACCAGCAGGCAGAAGGAAATTTTTTATCTGTAAACTCCGGGCACGCTACAAGTACTCCGTATGTATCCGCCATCGAGGCCAGCTCATTGCGGAAGCACTCCGCGTCCCGCTCAAATCCGGAGAAGGCGATAAAAACAGAATGATCCCTCTTCCACGAAAGAGGACGGTAATAATAAATCGCCATAGGCCCTGCCTCGGCGCCCTTTTCCTCTTCCATCCACGACATGCTGGTGCCCACAGGAAGACCCGCCGCGGGCTTGGCACCCGCTGCATGACTGCCCCGCCAAAAAATCGAAGCCAGCGCACCCGCCGCAAGAGCCAGCAGCACACCGCCCACACGTTTACCCATAGAGCCTCACCCCTTTATGTGCCCACATTATATCACGGATACAAGAAGTTCTCCCTTCTCCTCCGCTTTTTTCAAAGACTACTTAAAAAATGTGCCTTCTCACAGAAGGGAGCATAAAAAAATCAGGATCACCGGAAACGGTGATCCTGAAACCTCCCTCTGTCATGCTGACAACGATCGGATACTTCTTTTATGCATCGCCCGACGGGACAAAAATTACGCCTTGCGATAGCCGCACTTCGGGCAGACGCCGTTCTTCATGGCGATACCACATTTCGGGCAGCGTTCGATATTATTCTTTGTTTCAAAGTCGCAGGACGCTGCGTTCACGCCGCTGGTGAAAGTGATCTTTGCGATGTTGAGCTTGTCCTTGAGCAACTCATACACGATTTTGATCATGCCTTCTACGGTCATGGTCTCCTTGGTGACCACCAGACGACATTCGGGGTAAGCAGTAGCCAGCTCAGTCTTGAAGGCCGGTCCCATCATGGTATTTCTCGGGGAGCCGTTACGGATACCCTGCTTTCCATAGACCTCCAGCACTGCCGGAAGAAGCGGATCGTCCTCTCTCAGAATCAACGCATGGTCAAAATTCTTCAACACATTCCAAGCGGTTTTCTGAATTTCGTTGCAGGGAAATACCATGTTGACTCCCTCATTCACGGTATCCTCTACCTCGATAGTCAGAATGCCTGTGTGGCCGTGCAGATACTGGGCTTCGCCCTCGAATCCGAAAAAACGATGTGCATACTGCAGTTCCAGTCTTGTGATACTTCTCATTTTTACCTCCTGAAGGAATTGTATGTATACGGGATACAGCCCCCGTTTGGCTCCTTTTAGCCCCTGCGGTCAATCCGTTTTTTTCTGACACTCCGGGCAGATGCCGGTAAATATAATGTCGTGGGACAAAAACGTAAATCCCCTGCGGTCCTTGATATGGGCGCCGATATCATCCATGTAGGGCATATCCACATCAAACACGCGGCCGCATGTTGCACACCGCACATGGTAATGATTGGTGCATATGGCATCATACACATCGGCCTGTCCCGGAATGCTTCGCTTCCGGAGCATTCCCTTGTCGCAGAGCCACTGCAGGTTACGGTATACAGTGGAGCGGCTGATATGCTGATACTTTTGTTTAATATCGTTGAATAATTCATCGGCGGTAACGTGGGATTTCAAATATCGGATCTCTTCCAAGACAATATCCCTTTGTATTGATGTTCTTTCCATACTGAAGCCTCTCTATTCACACTATATCTCAATTAGGACGTTGTGTCAATAAGAAATTCTAAAATCCTTATTCCTTTCAAAAAATCACTCTGCCTACAAGAATAACAAATCCAATTTACTGCATCAAATGCTTCGTACCCTCAAAGAGCCCATAAAAAAAGAGACCCCTTTCTATTTGCAGGGTCTCTTTTTTTGCTTGCGCTGCTACATGGCAGCTCACTCTGAAAACTTTTCGATGGCTTACTTGTTTGATGACTGCTTCGTTTGGCTGTCGTCGCTTCTACATTTGAATGTTCTTGCTTAGAAAGCGTAGCGGACACCGAGATTCCATTCCCATTTTTTCTGGATATCTCCGCCGAAGCTGCGTTCTATGTCGCCGTAGAGCCAGAAATCTTTTAAGAGTCGGAGCTGTGCGCCGATGCCCGCGGTGAGCCAGATGCCGCCCATGTCGTAGGAGGTGATCAAGGTGTCATCATTTTTATCATGGAAGCGGGCACCCGTGTCTCCGGCAAATTCGTGGTGCACGAAGAGTTTGGCGTAGTAATCAAGGTTGCCCTGCTTTCTGCCCAGTGTGGCGCCGGCTCTCAGGATGAGGCTGTCAATGGCATCAAGGTGGCCTTCTGTGTTCTGGCTGCTGGTGTAGCTGTCACTGCCAAGGTGGCTGTAGGCCAACTGGGCTTGGGGTTCTAAGTACCAGCCGTTTTCATAGGCGAGCTTTCTTCCGTATTCCGCGCTTAAGGAATAGAAGGTGCTCTGCCATCTTGCGGTTTCCGGGAATTCTCCTCTTGTGTCCAGCTTGCCTTTCACTCGACCCAGTTTGCCTACCAGGTCAAGGTAGTGGCCCGAATCATAAAGGGTTGTATAGTACAGGGTTCCAATGTTGGAATCCATGTCGGAGTCTTTGCCAAAGCCGGTGTAGTTCATGTCGGTGTCGGTGTGATGGAAGGCGATCCCTGCGTACCGTATCTGTCCGGGCTTAGCGGAAAGCTCACGGTCATAGCCCAGCTGGTACATGGTGTATCCCGCAAAGCCGCCAAGGCCGTCCATTTTGTATTCGCCCCGGGTAATTCTTGCCCAGCCGCCTTCGTCATCACTATTCTCCCGAAGGTCTCCTAACCGCTTGCGGAGGGTTTCTGCCTCCAGCCAGAGTGCGCCGTATCTCGAGCGAGCAAAGGCCTCATGCTTCTTTCCGTTATCTGACGGTGTGATGGTCTTGTCCATCATGCGGGCGTACCAATTCATCCCATCATTCGGTACATCGGTGTAGTCCATTTCAGCATCAGGCGCTTCGTTCGTGATTTCTACCTCGCGAAGGAAGATCCCCCCCCATTCTGGAGCGTCGCGCCACCGGTGCTCCTCATTGTCTTTTACGTCAGCTCAAAGGTTTCTTTTTATCCATCAGCTTTATTTTCTGTGCCGAAGATTCTAAAGAGATATTGATTCATGTGTAGAATAGCATACTTTTTTTCCCCCCCCGCAATTTTTATTATCTTCTCACACTTTTATTTTGACAGACCGCAAAAAAGCGAAGGACACTGCCTTCGTTTTTTCCTATGACGCTTTTGTATCTTCGCTTCTTTAAGGGAGATGCTTTTTGTTTTTTCAGAGCCGCTGGCTTTTCAAAAGGGGCCCGCCCTGTTTTTGAGCGGCTGCATTTTGAGAGGGCCTCCAATTGCATTTCATCGCAGGACAGCAGTTCATTGTTTCACGAGCG
Organism: Dialister sp.; assembly: GCA_034180505.1. Taxonomy (GTDB): domain Bacteria; phylum Bacillota; class Negativicutes; order Veillonellales; family Dialisteraceae; genus Dialister. The sequence continues at coordinate 57,770 of JAXFOE010000016.1, read as the reverse complement.
GTCGCGGCTTTAAAAAGTACCCCCGGTCTGTTTTTATTCAAGCATGATAAAAGCCCTCAAGGTTTCTCAAGGGCTTTTGGTTTTATTCCTCGGTTGGTTCTGCTGCTTCTTCTGCCGGTGCTTCACGTACCGGAGCTTCTACTAGGGAGAAGGAAATCCGTCTCTTGCTTTCGTCGATGGAGATGATCCGCACTTTCAGTGTGTCTCCCAATGCGCAGATGTCTGTGGGCTTTTTATTGTGGTCTCTCGTCATTTCATTGATGTGGAGCAGACCGGTGAGACCGTCTTCCATTTCAACGATGACGCCGAATTCAAGCATCTTCACGACCTTGGCATCTACCACGTCGTCTACTTCATGGTCGTGAACGGCAGTTTCCCAAGGATTGGGGAGGCAGTCTTTATGGGAAAAGGAGATTCTTTGCTTTTCCCGGTCGAAGGATTTGATCTTCACGTCGATGACCTGCTCCGGAGCGAGCTCGTCTTCCACCTTTCCGATTTTTCTCCAAGAGATGTCGGAAATATGGAGAAGGCCTTCTACGCCATTGATACCGATGAATGCGCCGTAGGGCATGATTTTCTTGACAGTGCCCTGAAGAATATCGCCATTTTTGAAAGCATCTTCCAGTACGTCCATTTCAGTGTCCCGCTGTTCTTCCAATACTGCTTTTCTGGAGAGAACGAGACGGTTTTTCGCGCGGTCTACCTCGAGAATTTTTGCAGGGAAGGTCTGTCCCACTAAATTCTGCAGGGAGTGGATGAAACGAAGATCTCCCTGAGAGAGCGGAATGAATCCGCGGAGGGATTTAATCTGGACCAAGAGACCCACCTTGATCGCTTCGAGACCTTCACAGTCCACAGTTTCTCCGTTTTTGAAGGCTTCTTCCACTACGTCCCAATCAGCCAGACGATCGACCTTGATCTTGGATACGAAAATGGTGCTGTCTTCCTTGACGCTGCTTACCACCTGTACCTTGAGTTTGTCACCTACCTTCAGTACATCCTTCAACGATGCCGGCGCAGGGAACGAATACTCGTGAACCGGAAGCACCGCCTCAGTTTTGTAGCCGAAGGAGATCCACGCCTTGTCGTCGGTAAGATCCACCACGTTTCCGTCTACTACGCTGCCTTTGTGCACATCCAAGTTCATTTCCTCCTGTGCCAGCATTTCATTCATGTCTTCCATTGTACAAACTACCTCCTCTATGATCCAGTCCGGTGTAGACGCGCCGGCAGTAATGCCAACCTTGTCGTCGTATGAAAACCAAGAAGGCTCGATTTCGCCCGCTGTCTCGATCTGGTGTACAGCGGCGCCTTCCTCCCGGCAAACCTCAGCCAGCCGGCCCGTATTCGCGCTATTTCTTCCCCCGATGACAAGCATCACGTCCACCTGTCTCGCCAGCTCTCTCGCCGCTTTTTGCCGTTCCTCGGTGGCCGCGCAGATCGTTTTGTGCACGGTCAGGGTCTTTACCTTTTTAGAAATCGCGTCGATCAGCCGATCGGCCAGAGCCACTGAAAATGTGGTCTGTATGACGATATGCGCCTCATCAAGCGGCGGAAGTGCCTCGGCATCCTTCATGGTCTCCACCAGATAGGAATACCCCACCGCCCATTCGGCAACACTCTTCATTTCCGGGTGCTTTTTCTCTCCGATAAGCACAACCTGACGTCCTTCGGCGGCAAGCTTCTTTGTAATTTCCTGATTTCGCCGCACAAAAGGGCAGGTCGCGTCCAACAGGGCCAGATTTTTGCACTTTATAATATTATAGCACGAAGGCCCCACTCCATGCGAACGGATGACGACCGTTTCCTCGCTCACCTCGTCCAACGATGAGACCGCGGAAATCCCTTTTTCCGCAAGGGCATCCACCACCTGCGGGTTGTGTATAATCGGTCCGAGGGTGACCGATTTTACGCCGGAGGCAGCGGCTTTCTCCGCAATTTTCATGGCCGCCCGGACGCCGTAGCAAAAACCGAGCACCTTTGCTTTTATAATTTCCATACCTTGACCTGCTTCACTTTCTTGTATTATAAATCAAGATTCTCTTCGTATATAAAATAGTTCAATAGTCTACTTGCCGGAGGAAATTATTTTTTGTTCTTTCTTCCCTTCCGGCAGTCTGGCCAGATAGTTGTCTGCCAAGGCGGTAAGCTCGAAGCGCACTTTTTCATTCAGGGCTTCAATATTTTCGTCAGTGGCCTTTGCTTTTTCTACCTTCACCGGCTTGCCGATAAGCACCGCAAAGGGTCCGCTTTTTTTGGGAAGCGCCCGGGTTCCCAGCACGGCCACAGGAAGTATGTCGGTGCCTGTCATGAGCGCGATAGAGGCCATGCCTGAATGGAAGCGACCGAGGCCGTCTTTTTTTATGCGGGTCCCTTCAGGAAATATACCGAGGGGATGGCCGTTTTTTAATTCCCGTATGGCCTGCCTGATAGCGGCGCGGTCCACCACGCCCCGGCGGACGGGAAAGGTCCCGAAGAGGCGCAGTACCCATGCGGCAACGGGATTTTTGAAGAGCTCTTCCTTTGCCATGTAATGCACGATACGCGTATTAAAGGCCACGCCGATGACCGGCGGATCCCAGTCGCTTTTATGATTGGGCGCCACAATAATTTTCCCTTGAGCGGGAATATTTTCCCTGCCCTCTACGTGAAGCCCCATGAGGGTGATGATGAAAAAGTCCATCACCGCACGCACGATGGTTATAAATACTTTATATCCCATGGCTGCCTCCAAGGATTAACCGCATACCTCATGACAGATGCGGATGATTTCCTCTGCTGTTTCGTTCAGTGTCATATGGCTGTTATCCACCCGATGGGCATCGTCCGCCTGCTGAAGCGGGGACACCTCGCGGTGGCTATCAGCGTAGTCTCTTTTTTCAATGTCCGCCTCCACCTTGTCCAGCGTGAGGGACGGTTCTTTTTCCTTCAGCTCCGCAAACCGCCGGACGGCTCTTGTGTGAATTGAAGCGGTAAGAAATATTTTCACGTCCGCGTTGGGAAGCACTGTGGTTCCGATATCCCGTCCGTCAAGGACGATGCCGCCTTTTTCTGCCTGTCTCCGCTGAATGGCAATCATGGCGCTTCGCACACCGGCGATGGCTGACACTGCGGACACCGCAGAAGACACCTCTCCGCTCCGTATATGAGCAGTCACGTCATTGCCGTCTACAACGACATGCATCACACCGTCCTCGGGGCGGACCTCCATATCCATAGCGGCGGCCCTCTTGGCGATAGCCTCATCGCCGGAAATGTTTTCGATCAGCACGATGTAGGTCACTGCCCGGTACATGGCGCCTGTATCCAGATAGGCATATCCGAGGCGGTTGGCGATTATCTTAGACACGCTGCTTTTCCCTGCCCCTGCGGGGCCGTCGATGGCGATTGCTATTTTTTTCATTACTCTTCTCCTGCCGCTGAAACGGCGGCCACATGGCCTGTTGAAAAAGCGGCCTGCAAATTATATCCTCCGGTGAAGCCGTGAATGTCCATGACCTCGCCGGCAAAGTACAAGCGGCGCACCATCTTGGATTCCATGGTGGCCGAATGAATTTCCTTCGTGGAAATGCCGCCGGCAGTGACGATGGCTTCCTCAATGGGCCGCGTCCCGATGATAAGGAACGGCAGATGCTTCAAGGTATGAACCAGATCCAGACGTTTCGCCTTCGTTAATTCGGCAACGGCGCTGTCCTTTTGAATTCCTGCCGCATCCAGCACGGCCTCGATCAAACGGCGGGGCAGAAGCTCCTCCATGGCACCGGCCATTTTGCGGGCGTGAAATTTTGTAAAATCCCGCACCAGTCTTCGATCAAGGGCAGTTTCGTCCAACGCGGGCTTGAGATCAATTTCCCCCGTCACGGTATGTCCCTGCGCGAGCCAGAGAGACACCTTATCAGAGAGGGCCAGCACCACCGGACCAGTGACTCCGAAGTGGGTGAAAAGCATTTCACCGAACTCCTCCGCCTTCCTCCGGCCTCCTGCACTGACCTTTAGGGTCACATTTTTCAAAGACAGCCCCTGCAGCTCTTGGCACATCATCCCATCGCAGACGAGCGGCACCAGCGCCGGTCTCGGGGTGATAATGGTGTGCCCTGCCGCCTTTGCCATGCGGTACCCGTCTCCGGTGGAGCCGGTACGGGGATAGGATTTCCCGCCGGTAGCAAGAATAACACTGTCCGCGTCGTAGAATTTTTTATTCGTCCGCACGCCGCAAATTTCGCCGTCCCTGATGAGTAGCTGCTCTGCGGGTTCCAATAAATGAAGCTCTACATGATATTTTGTGAGGAGCTCCATAAAAAGCCGCCGCACCTCCTGCGCGCTGTCGCTTTCAGGAAATACCCGGCCTCCCCGCTCCACCTTTGTGACAAGGCCCCATGCATGAAGTTCCGCCAGCAGGTCCTCGTTATCGTATTGATCATAGGCACTGTAAAGAAAGCGGCCGTTTCCGGGAGTCTTTTCAATAAATTCTGCAATCGGCGCCGCATTGGTCAAGTTACATCGCCCCTTGCCGGTGATGCCCATTTTGAGCCCCACCTTGTCCATACGGTCAAAGAGCCGCACCCTCGCGCCGAGAGAAGCGGCGGTGATGGCTGCCATGAGCCCGCCCGCGCCGGCACCGATGACAGCAATGGATTTACCGGAAGCGGTCATAAAGCCGCTTCACCTCCTCCCGGGTGAGCCGACGGGACTTGCCCCGCTCTAGGCCGCGAAGCGTCAAAAAGTCGTATTCCACCCGCTTCAACGCAAATACGGGGTAACGATATTTTTCCATCATCTTGCGAATTTCCCGATTCTTCCCCTCGTGCAAGGTCATGCGGAGGAAGGTTTTATTTTTTCCCTTGTCATAGGAAAGGATTTCAATCTCGCAGGGCGCGGTTTTCCCGCTGTCAATGTGCACCCCGGTCTCCATCGTTTTTGCCAGGGTGTCGGAAAATTTGCCCCGCACTGTCACCTCATATACCTTTTCCACCTCATGCCTAGGGTGGGTGAGAAGATAATCCAGCTTGCCGTCATTGGTCATGAGAAGGAGCCCTTCGGATAAATAATCAAGGCGGCCCACCGGAAAAATCCGCTCCCGCACGGCAGGAAAATAATGCATCACTGTCCGCCGTCCGGCCGGATCATGTACAGTAGTGATCACCCGGGGCGGCTTGTTCAACAGGTAGTATACCTTTCTTTCTTCTCTGAGCGGCTTGCCTTCCACCAGAATGCGATCCGTCTCCGGGTCTGCCTCGGTGCCGAGAAAGGTCACGGTTTTTCCATTCACCCTGACCTTGCCCACCTTGATCAGCTCCTCTGCCTTCCGGCGGGAGCAAATCCCGCTTCGGGCGATGATTTTTTGCAACCGTTCCTTCAAAATTCGTCGTCCTTTCGCATGCGGTCCGTCCAGAGAGTCTGCAATTCCTCCACGCCGGAAAGACCGGTGCATTTCAAAAATTGGCTTGTGGTGCCGTACAAAATCGGCCGACCGGGCACATCAAGGCGGCCCCGCTCCTCAATCAAGCCTTTATCTGTAAGCGATGCCAGAATCCGCCCTGCTGACACGCCTCGTATCTTTTCAATTTCTGCCCGGGTCACCGGCTCCTTGCAGGCAATCACTGCCAGCGTTTCCATGGCCGATGCCGAAAGGGGCGTTTCCTTGCCCAAAAGGTCGGACAGCCAGTCAGCATATTTTGCTTTTGTCGAAAGGGAGTAGCCGGCACCGCTTTTGTGGAGCATAATACCCGAACCTTCCTCGTCATGCCGTTTTTCAAGAATGGAAAGAGCCTGCTGAATGTCCTCGGCAGATTCGTCCATGGCCTCTGCCAACGCCTTCAGAGGCATGGGATCGCCCTTCACAAAAAGAAGCGCCTCCACCGCGCCTGCCAATTCACAGAGTCCCCTCATAGTTGCCGTCCTTTCACCGCCAATCCCCTTGGCGTATCAAACAGAATGATTTCCCCCAACCGGATCAGCTCTAGAAGAGCGATCAGCGACACCGCCAGCCGGAGCCTTGTGCCGGCCTTGCGGAAATACGTAATCACTGACAGGGGCTTTCTCGTTTGCATCAGCTCCCGCAGCTTTTGAATTTCCTCGTCTAGGGATACTTCCTCCGGCGCAAGCACCTGCACCTCCCGCTCTGCCAGCGACTGGTACAGCGCGCGGAAGGCTGCCTCCAGACGACGGATCGAGATGATTCCCGTGTAGAGACCTTGGTGTATTTCCTCAGGCGCCTTTGTGCGGTAAGGGCGCTCTGCTTCCATGAGTCGCTCCAGCCGGGCCCGGATTTCCTTCATTCGCCGGAATTCCTCCAGCGAACGGGCCAGCTCCCGCCGCGGATCACCGGCCTCCTCCGGCTCGTCCTGAGGCTTCCTCGGCAGCAGCATGCGGGACTTGATGTAAAGGAGAGTGGCGGCCATGGCAAAAAAACTGCTGGACAGCTCCAAATCGAAAGACTTCGCCGCGTCCAGATAGGCCAGATACTGATCCGTGATTTCATGGATCGGGATGTCCTTGATATCCACCCGGTTTTTGTGAACCAAGTGGAGCAGCAGATCCAGCGGCCCTTCATATATAGAAAGGCTGACCTCGTAGTCCGCCTGCTTATCCTCGTCCATACACCCTCCGGATAATCTGTGTGAAAGGGGCTTTCCCTGTTTTTTTATCTTACCATAGGGTGAAATCATTCTCAATCAACGAGACAGAGCGGTTTTCACGTGGCGGAGCATGAAAAAAATTAGCCTCGCAACCCCTATTTTTTGCGGCGTCTCGCTATGTCTTCTATAATGAAGCAAATGGCTTAAGAAAGGAGCGCCTATGAAACATAATCAGAAGCTTCCCCCCTTCACCAGGGCTCTCATTGCCCACGGCAAAGAAAAAAACTGTCCCTTTGCCACGCCGGGCCATCATGAGGGAGATTTTTTTCGGCGCACGAAGGAAGGCCGGCCCTTTTATAAGGCTCTCGGGCCTGCTCTGTTTCGTCTCGATGTGTCTGACTCCGATTGTTTTCTTGGGGATCCGTCGTCTCATGAAGGACTCATAGGGGATGCGGAAAAAAGAGCGGCTCAGGTTTTTCACGCAGATCGGGCTTGGTTTGTCACCGGCGGCGCCAGTGCATCCAACCGCATCGTGTGTCAGTCTCTGCTTTCCGAAAAGGATCTGGTCCTCTTTGACAGGAACAATCACAAATCCGTGTATCAAGGGGCGCTGCTTCAAGCCGGCGCTACACCGATCTACCTGCCGTCTCTTCGAAATGAGCGGGGCATGATCGGCGGCGTTCCCGCAGAGGCTCTCTCAGAGACCGCTATTAGGAAAGCCATCGCAAGGGTTGCGCCGGACAAAGCGAAGGAACCTCACCCGTTCCGTCTCGCCTGTCTTCAGCTCTGCACCTATGACGGCATTTTTGCAAGCCCTGCCTTCCTTTTGGAGCGGCTGGGACCTCTGTGCGAATACATTTTATTTGATGCCGCATGGGCCGGCTATGAGCCGTGGACCGCTCCGCTCTGTCAATGCAGTCCGCTCACGTTGCCTCTCACTGAAAAGTCTCCGGGCCTTCTTGTGACTCAATCAGTGCATAAGCAGCTGGCCGGATTTTCCCAGACCTCCCAGATCTTAAAAAAAGACAGCCATATCAAGGACAAATCCTATTACCTGCCTGACGACGCGCTGGACAGTGTCTTTCTTATGAACAGCTCCACATCGCCCTATTTTCCCCTTTTGGCAGGCCTTGAGATGAATGTGTTCCTTCACGAAAAAGAAGGGGACAAACTGTGGAAACGGGCGGTGGACTTCGGCATTACCCTGCGGGAGGAAATTTTGTCCCGCTGCCGCTTTATCCGTCCCTTTCTGCCTTCTGAGATTGACGGAAAACCGTGGATCTCGCTTTCAAAAAAGAAAGTGGCAAGATCCCCAGCGCTCTGGTCCCTCTCGCCCGCTCATCCGTGGCACGGCTTCACCTCCCTTCAAAAAAATCAGTACCTGCTGGACCCATGCAAGGTGCTGCTCATGACTGACGCAGAGAGCATTTCCATTCCCGCGCCGCTGCTGTCGCTGTACCTGCAGGACCATCAGATCACGCCGGAAAAAAACGATTGGTACAGCCTACTCTTTCTCGCCGAGCCCGGAGACAATCAAAAAAAAGCATCTCATCTGGCAAAAACGTTGGCCGCCTTTGAAGATGCCCTTGAAGCAAACCGCACGGCCCGGGACATCATTCCTTCCTTCACAGGAAAGGGACGCTTGCAGGACGTGACAGGGGCAATCAATTATTTTCTCGCATCTCATCATGCGGTGGCGCTGCAGAAAAAAATGTTTGAGTCTCTCCCGCGCCGAGCAATGTCACCCAAGGAGGCGCATCAAAAATTTCTCCGCCGCGAGGGCAAGCTGATGCCGCTCAAGGAGTTAGCAGGCATGACCGCGCTGGAATGTGTCCTGCCCTATCCGCCGGGCATTGTGGCAGTCAATGCGGGTGAGATATGGACCGAGGACGCGGTGAAGTATTTCCTCTGTCTCAAAGAGCTGTCGGAAAAATTCCCTGCCATGGCTCCCGAAATGAGCGGCCTTCATGATCTGGCCGATGAAGAAAACCAGCTCGCTGCGTATGTGGAATAGCGCGGGACTTGCAATTTTTCCCGCTCAGGCTACGATGCTGTCAAACAAAGCGTTTCGTATCATACATAGTATTCATAGGAGGCACTATGGACCGACGGCAGCAAAAAACAAGAGCCGCCATCTTTAACGCATTCAGCCGGCTCCTTTCAAAAAAATCCTATTCAAAAATCACTATTCAGGAGATCATTGACGAGGCTAATATCGGACGGAGCACCTTCTACGCTCATTTCGAGACAAAGGACAGTCTGCTGGAGAATATGTGCACCGATCTTTTCAATCACATCGTAGAGGGCATCATGAATCATGACATGCCCACCGATGATCATGATCCCGCCGGCGGGCCTCACCCCGCCTTCTGCCATCTCCTGCAGCACATCAAGGGGAATACGCTTCACTCGAAGGATCTTCTCATATCGGAGAGCAGCGATATTTTTCTCCGCTTTTTCAAGCACAGCCTAAATCGTCTCATCAGGGCGTACCTGTTCCAAAAAAGGCAGGGCAAGGTGGACGTGCCGGAGGATTTCCTTTTGAATCACATTTCCGGCAGCTTTGTGGAAATGGTGCAATGGTGGGTGCAGGGACGCATGAAGGAATCGCCGGAGGAACTGGGCCTGTATTTTCAAAGGGTCATCGACCCCATTCTCTAAAGGGTATCAAAAAATCTGCAGCCATTGGTTGCAGATTTTTTGATTGCTTAATTAGCGGTCAGAGCCTTCCTTTTCCTTCCGGATCACGTCATGGGCGCCGCCTTCCACGATGGACGTAGCTGATACAAGGGTCAGCTTTGCTTTCTGCTGGAGCTCGTGAATGGTGATAGCCCCGCAGTTGCACATAGTGGCCTTGATTTTCGCAGTGGTTTTGTCCACGTTTTCCTTCAGGGTGCCTGCATAGGGAACATAGGAGTCGACCCCTTCCTCGAACTGCAGCTTTTTATCGCCTCCCAAATCGTAGCGGGCCCAGTTTCTGGCTCGGTTGGAGCCTTCACCCCAGTATTCCTTCACCACAGAACCATTGATGGTGCGTTTCTGGCTCGGGCTTTCATCGAAGCGGGCAAAGTAGCGGCCCAGCATGACGAAATCCGCGCCCATTGCCAGCGCCAGCGTGATGTGATGATCATACACGATGCCGCCGTCAGAGCAGACAGGCACATAAATGCCGGTTTCCTTGAAATATTCGTCCCGAGCCTGGCAAACGTCGATCAGGGACGTTGCCTGCCCGCGGCCAATACCCTTCGTTTCTCTCGTGATGCAGATGGAACCGCCGCCGATGCCGACCTTGACGAAGTCCGCGCCGGCCTCGGCGAGGAATAAGAAGCCGTCTCGGTCTACCACGTTGCCGGCACCTACCTTCACAGCGTCGCCGTAATGCTCCCGAATCCACTGAATGGTGATCTTCTGCCATTCGGAGAAGCCCTCGGAGGAATCAATGCACAGCACGTCTGCGCCGGCGTCTACCAGCTTCGGCACCCGCTCCGCATAATCTCTGGAGTTAATGCCTGCGCCAACGATGAAACGCTTCTGTGCGTCCAGCAGCTCATTGGGGTGCTCCTGATGGGAATCGTAATCCTTACGGAACACAAAGCCGTAAAGCTTGCCATCCTCATAGAGCACTGGAAGGGAATTGATTTTATTGTCCCAAATGATGTCGTTTGCTTCGGACAGAGTGATGCCGTACCGGGCAGTCACCAGCTTGGATAAGGGCGTCATGAAGTCCGCCACCTTTTCGGAGCGGTCCATCCGACTCACCCTGTAATCCCTGCTGGACACGATGCCTACCAGCTTGCCGCCGGCGGTACCATCCTCAGTGATTGCCACCGTGGAATGGCCTGTTTTTGCCTTCAGTGCCAGCACGTCAGCCAGCGTATTTTCCGGTGACAGATTGGAATCGCTGGGCACAAAGCCTGCCTTCTTCGCCTTGACCCGGGCAATCATAGCCGCCTCATCGTCTGCCGTCTGAGAGCCGTAAATAAAAGAGATGCCCCCGTTTCTTGCCAGCTCCACCGCCAGACGCTCGCCGGACACAGCCTGCATGATCGCGGACACCATAGGAATATTCAAAAAGAGCGCCGGCTCCTCGCCTTTTCTAAATTTCACCAGCGGCGTCCTCAAAGAAACATTCGCCGGGACGCAGTCCGTGGAAGAATAGCCGGGGATCAGCAGATACTCATTAAACGTATGCGCCGGTTCGTTGATATAGGTTGCCATCATTGCCTCCTTACGTATGGGAAAAAAGGACAGTCACATATATTTGTACCATTCTAACATAAACCACCCTTTCATGGGCAGAGGGCAAACCACTCCTTGCAAAGAAAGAAAAATAAAATGCGTTAAGCCAAATAAAAAGAGCTGCCTCATGAGACAGCTCGCGATGATTATTTTGCGTTGAAGCCGATTCTGTTCAGCCAAAGTGCCACGTCCCCCGGGTCTCCCGCAAGGAAACCATTTACTACATTGGCCTTGGAAATAATTTTTTTGATGGTGTCCACACTCTGATTGATGGAGCTTCCGCCGCTGGTCGCAAAGGGAATGACCGCCTTGCCCGCAAAGTCTCCCGATTCGAGGAAAGTGTGAATGATCATAGGCGCATCGTACCACCAGATCGGATAGATAGCCTACAAATGGTGTCATACTGGGAGATATCCACGTTCGTCCCGAAAGCAGGCCTCGCATTTTCCTGCTGCTCCCGCTTGGCGTACTCCGTGAGCGTCTGGTAATCCGATGTGCAAGGCACCGCAGGCAGTGACCACCATAGCCACAAAGATGGACAGCAGTATTGCTAAATAATTCTCATGGCCCCAGCCCCTTCTTTCATCTCTTCAGATAAGTCATATAATCCACCTTGCCTAGCTTTGCTGTATTTTATGGATCTGCTCCAGCAGGGCGAGCCTCTTTTCCTTAAGCACTCACAGCCATTCCTCCTTCCGCTCCTTCATAGCCTCCTCCCTTGGCTTCATTGTAAAAGCGGGGACGCTATGACTCAAATGCTTAGTTAGCAGGGGCCGCAATGCTTGGAAGGCATGGAACGACATCTGTAAGGCTTTTATTTTTTCTTATGACCCAGCTGTTTTTGAAGAAACGCGATAAAAGCAGTCGCCGGACGGCCAAAGGGCTAGTTCCTTCGCCACGCCAGCACTGTTTTGCTGCCAAGGGCCGGAGACAAAGGCCGAAAGACGATGCGCCTTTCATCAAGGAAAGGCATGCTGTCACCTCTGAAAAAATATCCCATTTTTTGACCAATCATGATGGCCGCATTGTCAGGCAAATTGCAAATCGCATTAATGTGCACCGTGCGGACAATATCTCCCATCCATGTGGCCAGCTCGGACATCATCGGCCTGCAGGCCGGCAGGATCAGCTTAGCCCCCTGCAGATCCGCCGGGTGGACCCCATTCTTTTTTCCAGCGGATCATCGGCGCGCATATAAATGCCCCATCGGTTCTCACTGCCTACGGGCACAAAATCATATTTCTCCACGTCAAAGAGACTCACCAGAAGCCCTACATCAGTCAATCCCCGATCCATGCGCTCCGTTATGAGATCCGTAATGCCTATGAAATAATCAAAAACACCAGGGGATTTTTTTCTGGAACCGCTTCATGAGCTGGATAAAATCCTTATTCGCCTCCAAAAGCCCGCCGGCCACCGAGATGGTACCTTCTATATTTCCTTCGCTCTCAGAAATTTCCTGCTCCGTCTTGTCCACCAGCGCCGACAGCTGACGGGACAGCGTGGGTTGCGTGATGTGGAGTGACTCCGCCGCCTTGGTGATGCTTTCCTCCCGGGCGACCCGCAAAAAAATAATTCAATACCCTGATCTCCATAGATGCCTCCCCTGTACTGCAAGCCGAAAAATTTCCCGGCCCTCTCTTCGTTTTCATTATATATTTTTTCTTGGGGAAATACCTGCCCATCTGCAATGTAAACTGCTGTTCTTTTTTTACTTGACATTCCGTCATACCTTCACTATACTGAGCCTATCCAAACGAGGTGCCCTATGACAAACAGCAACGTAAAAATGCAGGTAATGGCAGCCCTCTTCGCGGCGGTCTGCGCCGTGCTGGCGCAAATTACGATTCCCATTCAGCCTGTGCCGATCACACTGGGCTCCATGGGCGTTCTTATGGCCGGCGGCTTTCTTGGCAAACGGTACGGCTTCCTTTCGCTGGTGATCTATCTCCTTCTCGGCGCGGCAGGAGTTCCTGTCTTCTCCATGCTCCGCGGCGGCCTTCACGTTTTCGCGGGTCCCGCAGGCGGATTTATTCTCGGCTATGCGCCGATGGCCTTTGCCGTTGGCTGGCTCACGGAAAAAATCGGCTACACCTTCCCCCGACTCGTAATCGCCATCTTCCTTGGCAATCTGGTTTGCTACATCTTCGGCATCGCATGGTTTATGTATCTGACCCACACCGAATTTTTGGCAACCCTTGCGCTCTGCGTCTTCCCCTTCATTCCAGGAGACCTAGCAAAAATTATATTCTCTGCCTTCCTTATCAGCCGCTACCAAAGCAAACTAATCTGAACCCTTCGTTTTTCTGTAACGGTTCATCACAGAAAGAGGAATGCTGCACAAATAATAATCCTCAGGAAACCGTGCCAGATGATGCTGATGCTCCTCAGCGCTCCTTACATAATTGAATAAAGGCAGCACCTCTACCCGCACCCGGTCATGAGCCATCCGCGCTCGTATAAAACGAGACGCCTCAGATAAGTGGCGCGGGTTCTTGCTGTACACTCCAGTCCGATACTTTTCACCCACATCCTGCCCCTGCCTGTTCACGCTGTAAGGATCAATGATCTCAAAAAAATAACCCATCAGCCCTTCCACAGAAAGCACCGACGGATCAAACACAGTGCGCACACACTCCGCATACCCGTCATAAGGTCCGGACAAAGACTGACTCATCCCGTTCGCCCGTCCCGCCTCAGTCTCAATCACTCCGGGCAAGCTGCTCAAAAAATGCTGCACGCCCCACAAGCACCCGCCGGCCAAATAAATTTCCTCCATAGCGCCTCCGAATCGTCACTCACTTAAGTATTTTTCATTGACAATATAAGTATACCCCGCCAATAAGAAATAAAAAAACGCTTCTCTATGCTATACTGCGAATAATAACGAGGCGGTCGCTATGAATGATCGGGAATAAAAACAGGCGGCGAAGGAATTTGTAGAATATTGGAAAGGCCGCGGCTATGAAAAAGGAGAGAGTCAGAAATTTTGGATCTCCCTTCTTCACGACGTGTATGGTGTAGAGCATGCAGAACGATTTATCACCTTTGAGGACCAGGTCCATTTGGATCACACCAGCTTTATCGACGGCATGATCCCCTCCACAAAGGTCATGATCGATCAGAAAAGCAACGGAAAAACGTGCACCGCACTATCGACTTCCTGCCCCTCACCACCAACGCAAGCATCGTAGAAGGAAATGCCCTCACCCTGGACTGGGAGGCAGTTACGCCCCCAGAAAAAACTGAACTACATCATGGGCAACCCGCCCTTTGTAGGATATAACCCGCAAAGTGAAAAACAAAAAGCAGATATTCTTGCTATTTACGTAGACAGAGATGGCAAGCCCTACAAGCGTGCGGGAAGAATAGACTTCGTGGCAGGCTGGTTTTTCAAGGCCGCCGCCTATATAGTCCATACCAATATACGAGCTGCCTTCGTTGTCACCAACAGCATCACCCAAGGCGAGCAGGTAGTCGGCGTGTGGAAGCCCCTTTACGATCGCTTCGGTATCCACATCGACTTTGCCTACCGCACCTTCAAATGGGACAGCGAGGCCTCCGACATGGCTGCGGTGCACTGCGTCATTGTCGGCTTCAGCCACGCGGGAAAACCAAAGGAAAAGATTATTTATGATGGAAACCTGCAAAGCCGAGCCACTAATATTAATCCCTATCTGGTGGATGCATCGACCATTTTCATCGACGTAAGAGAAAGTCCCATTTCGTCTGTGCCTTCCATGAATTTTGGAAACATGCTCCGGGACGGCGGCCATTTCATTTTAAATGAGAACGACTGCACGCAAGTTCTAAAAACAGATCCGGCTATCGAAAAATGGATTCACCCCTGTATAGGGGCGGAAGAATTTTTAAACGGTAAAAAGCGGTGATGTCTTTGGCTGAAGCATATTTCGCCTGCTGAACTGAGAACCCATAGTTTTGTTTACAATCGTGTGGCAGCTGTAAGAGAATCCGGCTCGCATCAAAAGCAAAAAGCACTCGGGCTTTTGCAAGCACACCCCATCTCTTTTCTCAAAATACGCAGCCTGTTGGAAAACCATTCATCATTATCCCCTCTACTTCTTTGGAGAACCGCCGCTATATCCCTATGGGCTTTATGCCTCCTGACGTAATCGCTTCCAATGCTGTCCACATTATTCCAAATGCCACGCTCTATCACTTTGGTATTTTGGAATCCAACGTACACATAGCATGAATGCGAGCGGTGGCGGGACGATTGAAAAGCGATTATCGGTATTCAAAAAATATCGTGTACAATAATTTCCCTTGGCCCTCTCCTGCAGCGGAGCAGAAGGCGCGCATTGAACGGTCAGCTCACGCCATTCTTGACGCGCGCTCTCTCTATCCGGACACCACCCTGGCAGATCTGTACGACCAGCTCACCATGCCTCCTGAGCTGCGCCACGCTCATCAGGACAACGACCGGGCCGTCATGGCAGCCTACCATTTCCCCATCTCCATGTCCGAGGCGGATTGCGTGAGCCGCCTCATGACTCTCTATCAGTCCCTAGCCTCTTAAGAGAAGCACACAAAATAAATCCATCAAAAAAAACGAGCTGTCTCGTCTTTTTTTGTTTGCCCTTTTGCAACGGCTTTGTATTTTTTAGTTGTCCCGCAGAGCCCGCTTCAGAATTTTTCCTGTTGCATTCTTGGGCAGCGCGTCCATGGGTATGAAGCGGCGAGGAATTTTGTAGCTGGCGATGTTTTTTGTCATGTGCTTGCGGATTTTATTTTCGTCGAACTCGTAATCCTCTTTCATGACCACGTAGGCCCAGACCGCCTGTCCCCGAAGGGGGTCTGGATGACCGACTACGGCACATTCGCCGACGCCTTCTACCTCGTAGATGCAGTCCTCTACCTCGCCGGGATAAATATTTTCCCCGTTCATGATGATCAGGTCCTTGATCCGATCCACGATGTAAATATAGCCGTCGTCATCCATGTAAGCCAGATCTCCTGTGTGGAGCCAGCCTTCGTCGGTGATGACCTTTTTTGTTTCCTCCGGCTTTTTCCAGTAGCCCTTCATGACGTTGGCACCCCGGGCCATGAGCTCGCCTACGGTGCCGGGCACGTAGGGACCGCTGTTCCCTGTGTCGATGTAAGCCTCTACTCCGGGAAGGGCGGGGCCGCTAGTGAGGTATTTCGGCTTGGCTGTAGGCAGTACGGAAATAACCGGCGATGCTTCGGTCAGTCCGTAGCCTTCCTGCACCGGGTGATGAAAGCGTTCAAAAAATGCCTTTGCCACCGGCTGGGGAATAGATGCGCCGCCGGAAATAAAGGTGTGCACCGTACCCATGACGGACGCATCGCCCCGGCGGGACAGCAGATTGTACATCGGCGGCACCATGATGGCGATGGTGACATTGTGGGTCACGATGGAGTGAATAATTTCAGATGGATTTTTGGAGCGGAGCACCACCATGGTGGCATGATGGTACAGGCTCGCATTGACCACGGTGGTAAGTCCGTAGCAATGGAACATGGGAAGCACGCAGAGCACCTTGTCCTCCGGCGTGAATTTGATCCGCTGAGTGAATTGCTCCACGTTGCACACCAGATTTTTATGGGACAGCATGGCCCCCTTCGGACTGCCTGTGGTGCCTGATGTGTATACGAGAGCGCAGGTGTCGTCCTCGCTGATGTCCTTCGGAAATTCTGGCGCCTCTGCCGCGGGCTGAGTCCTTACTTTTTCGTCCAGCTCATGAATTTCAATGGAGGGAATGGTGACCTCCATCGGCGTGTCAGTGACCAGAATGGACGCCTCGGCGTCCTTCAAAATGTAGTCCACCTCTCGGTCCACTAGGGAGCTGTTGATGGGAATGATAATTGCCCCGAGGCTGACGGCGGACAGATAGACGTAAAGAAATTCGGGGCGGTTTGAGGAATACAGACCAACCCTGTCGCCCTTGGAAATGCCGAGGGAAAATAAATAGTTGCGATACAGCCGGACTGATTCGGCCAGCTCGCCATAGGTCACGGAGACTTCGCCGGTCATCACCGGACGGAAGGGCTCCGCGCCAAGAATCATTTCATGCAAAAACATGGCATACACCTCTCAATAAAGATGTCCTTATTTTAACAAATCGAACGGGGTTCCTCAATGGAAAGAGGCTGTATTGGAAGGCGAGACACCGCGGGTGGTATAATGCGGGGCAGGAAGACGCTGATTTTTCAAGACAGCAAGCAAAAAATCAAGCGCTCCATGATACAAAGCACGCAATAAAAAATTGTGCGTTATCTTATGAAAGGATCTGCGATGAATATACGGGAACGATCTGAACAAATAGAGCACACTCTTCTTTCTTCACAGGCCTGCTTTTCTGATGCGGCGCTCCGAGATAGACAAGAGACAGAGGATCTGCTCCGCACAAAATTTCAACGAGACCGGGACAGGATTCTCCACAGCAATTCCTTCCGTCGGCTGAAGCATAAGACTCAGGTTTACATTGCGCCGCAGGGGGATCATTACCGCACCCGCATGACGCACACCTTAGAGGTGTCTCAGATCGGGCGCACCATCGGCAGGGCGCTTTCTCTGAACGAGGATCTCATCGAGGCCATCGCTTACGGTCATGATCTGGGACACACCCCCTTCGGTCATGTAGGCGAGCAGGCGCTACGAGAGGTACACGGCCATTTTGAACACAATGAGCAGAGCGTGCGCATCGTGGAGTGTCTTGAAAAGGACGGCAAAGGTCTCAATCTGACTGTTCCTGTGCGCGACGGCATGATCAATCACAGCGGCGCGAGAAAAGCCTCAACCCTTGAGGGCTGGATCATTAAGTACGCCGACCGCATTGCTTACCTCTGTCACGACTATGACGACGCAGAGTCGATGGGACTCATTCACTCGGAGGACCTCCCCGAGGACGTGCGCCGCCGTCTAGGCACCACCCATTCGTCGATGATCACCTCCATGGTGACAGATTTGGTGGAAAATTCCATGGCCGATGATGAGGACGGCATTCACATGTCACCCGAAGGGGATCGGATTTTGCTCAAGTTCCGCCAATTCATGTTTGACGCGGTATACATGTCATCGGCGCTCATTCCCGATCGGAACCGAGGCAGCAATGTAGTCAAAATGCTTTATGCCTACTACACCGAAAAGGACGAGCAGGGAAATTATTATCCTCATCGGCTGCCGGAGAAGCAGCTCCGCCTCGCCAAGGGCGACGTACCCCGAGCAGCACTGGATTATATTTCCGGGCTCACCGATAATTTTGCGATCAACCTGTTTGAAAATATTTTCGTCCCAAGGTATTGGGACTTCCGTCAAAAATAAAGGAGACGCCCATGAGAATCCGTGAAGAAACGATCAAAATGAAGCAGGCCGCGCCACTTTTGGCCACATCGCCGCTCTCCCTTCGGAATGAGACTCTCTCGCTCATACAGGAGACGCTTATAAAAAATAAATCGGCCATCTTTGCCGCCAACGCTGCCGATCTGGAGGAAGCGGACCGACAAAATATTTCACCGGCCATCAGAAAGCGTCTCGTCTTCAATGAGGAAAAATTAAAGGACGTCCTCACCGGGCTTGCGTCACTGATCTCGCTCCCCGATCCGCTCCATCAGGTGACGCTGTCCCGCCAGCTGGATGAGGGACTCACCCTGTCCCGGGTGACCTGTCCCATCGGCGTGATCGGGGTCATTTTCGAAGCAAGGCCGGACGCGCTGATTCAGATCTCGTCGCTCTGTCTGAAAAGCGGAAATGCTGCGATTCTAAAGGGCGGGCAAGAAACAGCTCACACCAACCGCTGCCTGTTTTCTCTCATTCATGATGCCGCCTGCCGTGCGGGACTTCCCGAGGAATGTCTCCGGCTCGCCGAGTCTCATGATGAAATTGATGAGCTCCTTTCCTGCTGTGGCACGGTGGATCTTTTAATTCCCCGAGGCTCCAATGCATTTGTGAAATACATCATGGAACACACGTCCATTCCCGTGCTGGGTCACGCTGACGGCGTGTGCCATGTGTATGTGGACGAGGCCGCAGATTTCGCAAAGGCGATCCCCATCATCACCGACGCAAAAACGCAGTACCCTGCCGCCTGCAATGCGGCAGAAACGGTGCTGGTTCATAAAAAAATAGCCGCCTCCTTCCTTCCCGCTCTTGGCAAGGCGCTTCGCACGGCGAAGGTCACCCTCAGAGGAAGTGCCGAGGTCTGTCAAATCATTCCCGCTGAAGAGATCCCCGCCTCCGAGAATTGCCATCAGGAATTTTTAGACCTCACGCTGAATATCCGCCTCACAGACTCTCTGGACAGCGCCATCCGTTTTATTAACCGCTATGGCTCTCATCACACCGATGCCATCATCACGGAAAACGAGGACGCTGCCCGCCGCTTCATGGAGCTGGTGGACTCTGCCGGCGTGTATTGGAATGCATCCACCCGTTTTGCTGACGGCTTTCGCTACGGCTTCGGTGCCGAGGTAGGCATCTCCACATCAAAAATTCACGCCCGAGGCCCGGTAGGGCTTGAAGGGCTTCTGTCATACAAGTACCGCCTCACCGGACAAGGTCACATCGTCGGCGACTATGCAAACGGAAAAAAATCGTTCCACTTTAAAAATTTGCCCCTCTCTTAATACAGCGAGGCATTAAAAAAATCAGCGCAGCTTCTTTTGTAAGCTGCGCTTTTCATTGCAAAGCTTTAACGATTTTTATAAGCAAGCCCGATTATTTTTATCGCTGCCGCATGCAAACCATCAAAGATATAAAAGATCCTGCACTCTCATCGTGCAGGATCTTTTCTTACCGTTCCCAGCAATAGCCGTCCCGGTGGTTGCCATTCCATCCGGGGCATCCGTAGCCGTCCTGGTCTGCGCTGTCATTCCGCGCCGCTTCATAGCCGTAGCGTCCATGCATGCTCTCCCGATAGGGACGATCTGTGGCGGCCCGTCTCGGGCCATAGCCGCACCGTCCGCCCCAGCCTCCGCACAAGGGACCTCTGTAATCTCCCTCTACACGGGCAGGTTGATCCCCGCTCTGATCATAAGACTCTGCTGCCATAGAAACAGCAATAGGCGCAATCAGCGCTAGCGCCAGTGCAATACATTGTTTTTTCATGTTGCCTTCCCTTCTGAATGACTACAGGTCATCCAACTTCATGATAACACTCTCCCTTTCTGTTTTCAATATTTTCGATATGGTTTGTATTGACCTTTCCTTTTTCGTAGGATACGATTGAATTCGATGCAAAAAGAAAGGCAGGTAGAAATAATTTCCCTATGCATGAAACATTTTGGGGCATTCTGATCCCCTTCCTGGGCACGTCCTTCGGAGCGGCATGCGTGTTTTTTATGAGGGATAAGCTCCAGCTTCCCCTGCAGCGGGCGCTCATCGGCTTTGCGGCGGGCGTCATGGTGGCCGCATCCATCTGGTCCCTTTTGATTCCCGCCATTGATGAAAGCGCCTCTCTAGGACGACTTGCATTTGTTCCTGCGGCAGCCGGCTTTGCCGTGGGCATTCTGTTTCTTTTATTTCTTGATCATGTGATCCCTCATCTTCACATGGACCGCACCGAGGCAGAGGGGCCGAAGAGTCATCTGGCCCGGACGACCATGATGGTTCTTGCAGTAACGCTTCACAATATCCCTGAGGGTATGGCAGTGGGCGTGGTGTACGCCGGATTTTTGTCAGGGGACTCCAATATCACCGCTGCCAGTGCCACGGCGCTGGCTCTGGGCATTGCGATCCAAAATTTTCCGGAAGGCGCTATTATTTCCATGCCTCTCAAGGCGTCAGGCCTCTCCAAATGGAAATCCTTTGCCGGCGGCATGCTGTCCGGCGTAGTGGAACCCATCGGCGCAGTGATCACCATTCTGCTCACCTGCCTTGTGGTGCCGGCGCTGCCCTTCCTTCTGTCCTTTGCGGCAGGGGCCATGATGTATGTGGTGGTGGAAGAATTGATTCCTGAAATGTCCTCAGGCCCTCATTCAGATATCGGGCCTTTAAGCTTTGGCGGCGGGTTCATCATCATGATGGCTCTCGATGTGGCGCTGGGATAGATTGTAAAACGTGTTTGTAAAAAAGACGGTGCGCCGTCTTTTTTCATTGCCTCCATGGAGCTGAAAAATATTTTTATAGTCTCTTCAAAAGTATGGTAGAATGTAAGTATCGAAAATTTTGGATACAAGGTAAGGAGTTTGACCGATCATGGATTTTAAATCCTTCGCTATCGAAGACAAAGCAAACATTGACGAATATTTTAGGCTGCATCATTACGAGCAGGTGGACTGCACCTTTAACACTCTCTTTCTTTGGCAGCATGCATATCAAACAAAATGGGCGGTACAGGACGATGTTCTTTTCATTCGCGCCGGAAGCGGGAAGGATACCTTCTTCCTTCCTCCCTTTGCGGGCGCAGATGGAGATTTCGAGCACGGCCTTGCTCTGATTCATGACGAGCTGGACGCACTGGGGCTGCCCTTCGTTCTAAAATCCGCGTCTCCTTGGGTCGTGGAGGATATCGAGCGGCATTGCCCGGGAAAATATGAGTTCATCGAGGACCGGAACAGCGAGGAATATGTGTATCGCACGGAGGACATGATCCGGCTCCCCGGGAAAAAACTGCGCATGAGAAAAAATCAGCTCAACGGCTTCCTTCGTCAGTACGCAGACTACCAATACGAATCCATCACTGCCGCCAACCGGGACGATGCGCTGACAGGCATACGGGAATGGTTTGAGCGGCATGGAAATATTGATGAGGAAATGGAGGCCATCGCCCGGTGCTTCACTTATTGGGACGAGCTAAGCATGAGAGGCGCAGTAATACGCATTTATGGCAAGGTGGAGGCCTTCACTGCCGGCGATCTTTTAAATGAGCAGATGGCTCACATTCATTTTGAGAAGGCAAACCCTTCCATCCGCGGGCTGTACCAGGCTATCAATCATGATTTCCTGCTTCATGAATTTGCAAATACAGAGTTTGTGAACCGCGAGGAGGATCTCGGCGCGCCCGGTCTTCGGGAAGCGAAGCTGGGTTATAATCCGGATCATCTCACGCTGAAGTACACGGTCATAGAAAAGAAATAACTGCGCAAAACGGCGGTCCGTCAGGGCCGCTGTCTCTGTTTGCAAAGGGCTCGGTGAATCGCTTTGCGCTAGCCTGTGGAATTATGCCGCCGGTTTTGGTATTCTGTTTGAAACAGATCATTTCAAATTACTCGCGCCACTTGGACGCTGTCATAAAGGAAGGCAAGGCTATGAAAATCCGCAAGGCGTTGAAATCTGATGAAAAGGACTTGATGGGTCTTTGGGCGTACTGCTTCGAAAAGCCGGAGAATCCCTTCTTCCAATGGTATTTCCGTGACGTGTATCGCCCAGAGGAGGTGCTCCTCGGTGAAGTGGACGGGCATATCGCCTGCGATCTTCACCGACGGCCTTACAGGGTTTCCGTAAGGGGCCGCGCCTTTGAGACCGATTACATTGTCGGCGTGGCTACCCACCCAGCCGCCCGGGGACGGGGCTATGGCAAGGAGCTTTTGCGGGGCGCGTTCCATATGGCCCAGCGGGAAGGAAAGGCCTTCGATATTTTGATGCCCTCGTCAGCCTCCTTTTATTACCCTCTCGGGTTTTCCTTTTATGCCTATCAATGGAAAAGAAGGGCAACCCCAGAGGAGCTGCGCCGCTTGTCTGAAAAGCCTTTCTCCGCAGGCATGGTAAATGGTCCCGAGGATTGGAAGCCGCTGGCTGCCATTTACGAAGCCTACACAAGGGAGCGCTCCGGCTATGCCCTGCGGGATAAAAAATTTTGGAAGCGTTTAATCAGCGGCGTGCGGCAGGAAGGATACATCGCCCTCGTGTCTGATGAAACAGGCCCGGCAGGATACATGATGTATTCCCTATCCGGCTCGCATATGCTGATCAGTGAAATGGCCTTCACCTCGCCTCGGGGACGGCGCGGCCTTTATGCGTTCATGGCAGGCCATCAGGGCTCGGTGGCAGATTGCACCTGGTACGAGCCGCTGTCGGACCATTCCTTTATGAACTGGAATGACGGCGCTGAGCATACGTATATTGAAAACAAATCGTTTCCTTTCATGATGGGCCGCCTGCTGGATCCGATCTGCGCCTTTGACGGACTCCCCGCCAAAGCGGAGGGAGAAACCCTCTGCTTCCAGCTGATTGATTCCTTCCTTCCCGACAATAACGGCGTTTATGTGCTTGCTGCAGACAGCGGACACATTCACGCCTACAAGACGGACGTATTTTATTCGCTGAAGCTGTCCATCGAAGAAAAATCGGGCCTCACCATGGGCGGCGCTGTGCCGGATCCTGCCTTTGCCCTCAACGCGGGCGCGCTGGCAGAGCTTTTCTTTGGCGCTTCTACGGCAAAAGATTTAGACCGAGAGGACCGACTCCGCTGGATCGGCAAGCCTGATAAAAATGAAATCCTTGCCAAGACAGATGCCCTTCTGCCCCGGCAGGCTACGTGGAACATGGAGTGGTACTGAGTGTGCGGAAATATTTCACCTATATGGTCCGCTGCGCTGACGGCACTTTGTACACGGGCTACACCGTAGACGACGTGAACGAACGGATCGCCATGCACAACAGCGGCAAGGGCGCGAAATACACTCGCTCCCGCCGTCCGGTCATGCTGGTTTTTGCTAAGGAATGGGACACGCTGCACGAGGCGATGTCCATGGAGTACACCATAAAGCATATGAATAGAAGAGAAAAAGAACAGCTCATCGGCGAAGCTGCCCGTTCGGGAGCAGCCAATGAATAATACAGTGCGGCGGGCGAAGCTGATGACCGAGACCGCTGTAGCGGCGGCTCTGTCGGCCATGCTAGTGCTATTAAAGCTGGTTTTCCCCTTGCTGGTGGTGGTCACCATGTGGTGCTCTGCCGTTCCCATCGCAATCATCAGCTCATTTTACGGCATGCGGTGGGGTCTCTTCTGCTGCGCTGCGGAAATCGCGCTGGTGAATATGCTCGGTGGCCCTCAGATCGGATTGACTACTGCCTTTTATGCGGCTGCTCTCGGTCTTGCCATGGGCTACGGCTTTTTGAAAAATCTGTCCTATTGGAAAACCTTTGCCCTCGTTTTTATCGCTTACGTGACAGAAATGAGCTATAAAATTATTTTTTCCATTTACGTCTTGGGCATTGCCGATGCGCTGAGCGCCTCCGTGGAACGACTGGAAAAAATTCTCACGTGGATCTGGACACCTTTTGCCAATTTTTTCCACGCTGACCCAAATGCGCTTTCAAAAAGCGGACTGATGGTGACAATTTTAATTTTTCTGCTGGACGCTTGTGTCTATGCCTATCTCAATCTAGAAATCGGGATCACTGTCCGCAAACGGCTGAAGGATGCGGCCCGGTTCTGATTCCATGCATTTTTAAGGAGCTTTTATGTCGGACTATAAAAAAGGAGAAACTAATGCGGTCGTGCTAGCGGGCATGTGCACCGCCCTTGCAGTCATGCTGTCCATGATCGGCCTCTATGTGCCTCTGTTCTCCAGTATCGTTTTTCTTTTAATTCCTCTGCCCATTGCTTATCTGGGCATGAAGCAAGGCGTGCGGTGGTCCATCATCGTGACCACAGGCATTCTGATTTTGGATTCCGTCTTTTTCGGGATCATTTCCGCAGCGTTCCTCTGCGCAATTTTTGGCGTCCTCGGGGTGATCATGGGCATCTGCTATGAACGAAAGCTGCCTGCATCGTACACCCTCATTCTCGGCGCTATCGTAGTGCTGGCCTCCCTCATTGGCGAAGGCTTCGCGGCACTATACCTGCTGAACATTCAGCCCCTGCTCTTTGGTGGCGAGGCGCTGGACTCCATGAAGGCGGCCATGCTGGAGCCGCTGCCTCAGTTTTATTCCGGCGACGCATTGACGGAAGCCCAAGCAAATGTGAGCCTCCTGGTGGAAAGCATGGCAAAGGCTCTTCCCTTTTCTGTGGTCGGGGCGGCCTTCTTCTACTCCTGGGCCTCTATGACACTGGGGAAAATGGTTTTCGGCCGCATGGGTATCAAGGACATTCCCGTCCTTCCTCCGTTGGAGCGTTGGGAAATGCCAAAGTGGTCCATCCTGCTCTACGCCATCGGCACAGGGATGCAATTCATATGGCCCGACAACGACACCCTGTCCATGGTGGGATACAATCTTGGCCTCGCAGGCATGATGCTTTTCTGGCTGCAGGGCCTGGCAGTGCTCTGGTGGATGCCTCACCGCTACCGTTGGATGAAACCGCTGCGCTGGTTGATCGCTCTCTTTTCCCTGTTCAACGCT
Source organism: Dialister sp. (assembly GCA_034180505.1). Taxonomy (GTDB): domain Bacteria; phylum Bacillota; class Negativicutes; order Veillonellales; family Dialisteraceae; genus Dialister. The sequence continues at coordinate 32,687 of JAXFOE010000016.1, read as the reverse complement.
TTTTTGCAAATGGTCATGGTGTTCCTCGGTCTCTTTGATATGGCCATCGGGTATCGGAAAAAAAGAAATTACGATGACGATTTCCGTAAGCCCTTGCCCTAGAAGAGGCCTATGCTTTTTCAACTCATTACCTGATTTGCTATAATAGGAAGAGTCCACCGAAGCTTATTCGGCAAATGAATGGAAGGCTCTCCTGCCTTCAGGGAGAATAGGTATGCTTGATAAAATATGGAGCTATAAAAAGAGCGTCCGCCTGTTTCTCGGGCTGCTACTCCTTTCCGTCCTTCTACTGGTGTCTCAAAACTGGCAGCTGGGACTTCTTCTTTTCATCGTGGTGGCGGCCTGCGTGATTTATGCGAAGCAGAACGACGCGACACAGGAAAAGCTGCTTTTAGGATATTTGGACTCCCTCTCGCAGGGTGTCTCCGCAGGCACGGTGTACGCCGTAAAAAATCTGCCTCTCGGCATCGCCATGATGGACGATAAGAAAAAAATCGTCTGGGCCAATAATGTGTTCCGCAGCTGGTCCCGGGAGGACTCGCCCCTGGGCCTCCGCTTTCAGGATTTAATCACCGGACAGAAGCTGTCAAAGATCTGGGGAAAAACCGGATGGTTTGACTGCTACATGGCCGGCGGATATTATCGGGTATTTCATAAATTTATTGAAACCGGCTCCAGCGAGGCGGAAACGCCGTACATGGTCTTTTACTTTCAAGACCGCAGCGACGTTGATGCGGCTATCAAAAAATGCAGCGCCGCCATGCCTGTATTCTGTCTGGTCCGGATCGACAACATGGTAGAAGTCACCACCGACATGACCGACGTGGAAAAATCCGGTCTTCTATCCGACGTGAACGAAGCTATCCTCGAAGAATTCACTGCCCGGAAGGCGTTCATCAAGCAATATTCCCAGTCCGACTTCGTGGTCTGTCTGTCCCACGAGGCGCTGGAGGATATGATGGAGGAAAACTTTGAGATTCTGGACAAAGTGCGGGCCATCAAGACAGTGAACCGTATTCCGGTCACCCTGTCCATCGGTATCGTGCAAACCGAGGCATCCTTCTCCGAGGGCTTCGAGCAGGCTCAGGTCTCGCTGGATCTGGCGCTGGGCCGGGGCGGCGATCAGGCCATCGTCCGCATAGGAAATGATATGAAGGCCTTCGGCGGAAAAGCGCCGGCGGCAGTATCCGGCACAAGAGTGCGGGTGCGGGTCGTGGCACAAGCCTTGAAGGAAATCATTGAAAGCTCGGATCTGGTCCTCGTCATGGGCCATACTCATGAGGATTTTGACGCTCTGGGTTCCGCGGTGGGCGTGGCTCATCTGGCCAGAGCCTCCGGCGTGAAAACGCACATCGTCATCAGCCCTCATCGGGACACATGTCATAAGATGGCAGATGCCATTGAAGAGAGCCCCGTTCTTGACGGCCTCCTGATTGATGAAAATCATGCGAAGGGACTCGTCACAGACAAGACGGTGCTCATCGTGGTGGATACTCATATCCCCGACATGGTAGCCGCGCCGTCACTGCTTGGAAAAATTTCGCGGAAGGTAGTCATCGATCATCACCGGCGGGCAGCCACAATGATTGAAAGCCCGCTTCTGACCTACATGGAGCCCTCCGCATCATCCGCGTCAGAGCTGGTCACTGAGCTGGCTCAGTATTACGAGGGCAAGGAATACATCGCTCCCATCGAGGCCTCCTGCCTCTATGCGGGCATCGTGGTGGATACGAAAAATTTTGCCATTCAAACCAGCGTGCGCACCTTTGATGCTGCCAGCTATCTCCAGCGCTGCGGTGCAGATATCAGCCTTGTGCGGGATCTGTTCCGGGCGGACCTGAAGGATATACGGGTAAAGGCAAAAATTTTGTCTCAGCTGGAGCTTTCCGGAGACACTGCCTTTGCCGTCACGCCGAAGGATACTGCCGACGCTCAAATCATTGCCGGACAGGTAGCAGATTTCCTTATCACCATCAACGAGATTCACAACAGCTTTGTTTTTTACTACACCGAAAAGGGCCTTTGTATTTCGGCCCGCTCTGACGGCATGATCAACATGCAGGTCGTCATGGAAGCGCTTGGCGGCGGCGGCCATCAAAACGTAGCCGGCGCGCAACTGGGCGAGGCTGACATTGACAGCGCAAAAGCGGTCATTCTGAAGGAGCTTGCGAAACAGAAAGAGGAGGAACAGGAATGAAGGTCGTACTACTGCAAGACGTAAAGAAATTAGGAAAACGGGGCGACGTAATTGAGGTCGCTGACGGATACGGAAGAAATGTACTCATCCGCAGGGGTCTCGGCGTGGAAGGCACCAAGGCTAACCTAAACACCGCGGCTCAGCGCAAGGAGTCAAAAGAATTCAAGGATCAGGTCGCCTCAGATGAAGCGGTCATGCTGGCAGCGCAGCTGAAAAAGCTGTCCGTCACCATCAAAACCCAGAGCAGCGAGGACGGAAAAATTTTCGGCTCCATCACAGGGAAGGACATCGCCGACGCATTGAAGACTCAGTGCAAGGTAGAGTTGGATAAGAAAAACATCCGCCTCAAGACACCGATTAAAGCAGTCGGCGAGTATGATGTGGACGTGTGGGTCTACCAGCAGGTAAAAAGCAGCGTCCATGTATCCGTGGTAGCAGAATAAAAAATAAAAGGCGGCGGTTGCCGCTTTTTTATTGACTCGGGGAGTTCTTTATTTTTGAAGAGCTCCCTTTTTTATTGCCGGAAGACGCGCATACATTGAGAGCCTCTCTGTTTGTTCCATTGCCCGCCGCAAGCCTTATCCCTATAATAGAGACAATGAACCCTACGGAGGCATTATGAAGATCACCATCCTTGGCGCAGGCCACACAGGACTTTCGCTGGCGGCGCTGCTCTTTAAAAAGCATATCCCTTTCTGATTTACACACGAAGCGCCGCAAAGGAAGCGATGTGGAATGAATTTCCCCTGCAGGCGCAAGGCGCTGTCAGCAGCTCCTTCAAAGCAGAGGCTACCACTGATATTGCAAAGGCGGCATCGTTTTCTGATTTTTATGTCATCTCCACACCTGCCACGGCACATGAAAACATTTTGTCCGCTCTGCTTCCCTTAGCCAAGGAAGGCACCCGCTTTTTATTTCTCAATGGCTGCCGGGCCGCTTTAAAGGGTCTTCGACTGTTTCAAAAGCAAAGCATTCGGGGCATGACCGTCGCCGAGACGGCAACCCAGCCTTTTTGGGGAACCCTCTCTCCCGATTATCGGAGCGTCACCGTGAAGGCGATCAAATCGGAAATCGCTTACTTTTCGTCCTCCGAGGATCCTCAGGTTTCTGCCTTTCTTCATGAGTTCGCACCCCACATTGTGCGGCTAGCATCGCCTGCGTCGGTGGCGCTGTCTCAGACAAATTCCATCATTCACGGAGCGGCATCTCTTTTTAACATCACCCGTATTGAAAACGGCGAGGATTTTCTTCGACCGTCCCATGACGGAGAGGGTCATCGCATACATGGAGGCAGCCGACCAGGAACGGCTCCGCATCGCTTCCGCGCTGGGTCTGTCCCTGCCGTCTTTGCTGGATACGCTGAATACGTCGTGGGATGAAAAAAAGGCACCCTCTTTGCCGCGCTGAAGAACAATCCGTTCTATCAGACCGTGAAGGGTCCCGCATCGCTTTCCTTCCGCTACCTCTCCGAGGATCTTCCCTGCGGGATCGAAGCCATGTCCAATCTGGCGGACATGCTCCATGTAGAGGCGCCGCACATCACCGCTCTCGCAGACGTGGGCGCCCTCTATCTGGGCATTCCCCGGAAGGCCTTCCTTACGCCGAAGGATCTGTCCCTTCTAAAGCAGATCGCTCCCGCAAAGGCATAGCATTTCTGCCGGATTTTCCGGCTGTTTCAAAAGAAGGTGTGAAATGAAAAAAATCATCCTCTCTCTGTGTTTCGCCGCTCTTTCTATTTGTCCCGCCGCCGCGGAAAACTGGATCCCCCTTCCGTCGCGGGATCCCATTTTTATTGATACCGACTCGTATGCAAAGGAAGGGGACCTTGCCACGATCTGCATGAAGGAGGATTTTGGAAACGGGCCCATCATTTTTACGCTGGCCTTCCGCACCTCCGACCGGAGCTATAAAACGATGCGCATCGTCATTCCCGAAACAGACGGCCCTCGAGAAATCCATTCAGGTCAGCAAAACTGGGAAAAAATCGGTCCGAGAACCTTCGGAAAAAATTTATACACCCATTTCATAGAAAACCCGATTCCTCATTTTGAAAATCCCCGCTGGCTTGCCATCTGGCAGGACCAGAAAAAGGCCGGCACTACGATGTATTTGGAACGGAACAGTCTCTCTTATCGGGACGGATATGCCACCTTTTATTTCAAGGTGGCAGCGCCCAGTCCTGCAGCGGGAACGGTTTTCAGCATATACCGTGTAAAAATGGATATGGCCTATAAAAAAGTGCAGGCCCTGTCCATAACTAACTACGGCGCAGACGGGCGCGTCACCGCTCACGGCGCAGGCGACCGAATCCGGGTGAAAATTGACGACGACACGCCTATGAAAAAACTGTACGACTACATTAATGACGAGCTCACCTCGGGACGGCTTCCCAATTTGACCCGCCCAGTTGAAGGCGCGTGACTCCCCTTGTACAATGAAGGCAAGGATATTTGTTTTCATGAATCCGAAGGTTCTAAAAAGGAGGATATATGAAAAAAAGCTTTAGGCCTCAATCCTGGCTGTACCCGCAGCCGGTTCTCGTGATTGCTTCCGGCGATGCGGACGGTACGCCAGACGCGATGGTAGCCGCCTGGGGCGGTATATATGACACCAACCAGATCGGCTTTATGCTGGCTCATGCCCATAAAACCACCGCCAATATCCGCGCCGCCGGCGCGTTCACCGTTTCCATGGGGACAGTGCCTCTCATGGCAGAGACAGACTACCTGGGCACGGTATCCGGCAATGACGTGAAAAATAAAATCGCTGCCTGCGATCTTCATGCGGTGAAAAGCGAGTATGTCAACGCACCGGTGATTGAAGAATTCCCGCTCACCTTTGAGTGCAAGGTATCAAAAATCACCGCAGTGAACGAGGATTCTCATTTTGTCGGCGACATTGTAAACATTTTGGCCGATGAGTCCATCCTCACCGATGGCCGCATCGATCCGAAAAAATTACAGGCTCTGACCTTTGATTCCGTTCACAGAACCTATGTGACACTGGGCGAGACCTGCGGCCGGGCGTGGGCAGAGGGCCGGAAATTTATCGCCCCTAAGGATAGCAAATGAAAAAGAGACTCTTTTTTGCGGCACTCCTTACGGCAGCCGCCTTCGCGCTGGCCTGCGGCCTTTCCTCTCATGGGCCGAAGACAGACATTCCGCCGGGAAGCATGAAAGGGAAAAAAGTCCTAGTGGCTTACTTTTCCCGCACTGGCACTACCAAGGCAACGGCTCTGAACATCGCGGAGTACACCGGCGGGGAAATCCTTACGATCCGTCCACTGGTAGCGTACCCGGACAGCTACATCAGCACCGTCATCGTGGCGCGACAGGAAAAAAATGATCACTTCCTACCTCCCTTGGCAGACACCCTGTCGGACATTTCCAAGTATGACGTGATTTTCCTCGGCTATCCCATCTGGTGGTCCGATGCGCCCATGATCATTCACAGCTTTATCAGGGGACAGTCCTTTGCGGGAAAAACGATTATTCCCTTCGCCACATCTACCATAAGCGGTATTGACGAAAGCCAGCGCACGCTGGAGGAGCTCGCGCCGGAGGCTCATTTTTTGCCGGGCTTCATGGCAGAATCTGATCCGGAGGCGCTCAAAAAACAGCTGGCCGCCTGCGGCTTTTAATTTGTTGTAATCATTCATCAAAAAACAGCGTTCCCTTTTTGCGGAACGCTGTTTTTACTTGCTTGTGATTTATTTTTTCCCCATCATGAAAAGCCACCGCTGGGTAAAATATACTTCGCCCTCTTTTATATACGGCGCAAAGCCTGTTTTATGTCCGCCCCGCAATTCATCCTCTAAGGCGGCGGTGACTTCCTTCGCCTCGTTCTCTGCCGTTTTTGTAAGTGCCAGCCACGCCGCAAGAGCCACTGCCATGGACGTGCATTCTTCCTTGATCAGCGTGAGGCCATGCTTACGGTACAGCTCTTCCAGCTCCACTGCGCTTCGACAGCTCCATGGTGTGAAGGGTGTAGTCTAAGTAGTTATTCTTTGAAAAATTCATCGCCTTCGTTTCAAATTGCGCCGCCGGCGCGGTGAAGGACGCCCGCACCCGGTGAAGCGTATCGCTTTCTGCCATTTAGCCCACTTCTTTTCTCATTTGCTAGATATAAAAAGCGGCAGTGCCGCTCTTATGATTTCCTTTTAGTTCAATGTCACCCCGAGAGTTTCCTTTAAGTATTCCTGTGCCGGCTCGAAGCCTTGACGGTAGGCACGGTACAAATATTCCAACGCCTTGTCCCGATCCGCTTCCGTTCCGATGCCTTCAGATTCGCACACGCCGAGGTGATAGAGCGCCGCCGCATCATCCCGATCTGCGCCTTTTTTGAACCATTCGTAGGCGATACCCTGATCCGGCATGATTTCGGTGCCCACCAGGTACATGGTGCCGATCACGTCAGCCGCCTCCGGCGAGCCGCCCTCGAAGGCGTCCTTATAGAGAGCCACCGCCTTGGTCAAATCCTTTTTCGTTCCTTTCCCATAGCGGTAGCAGTCGCCCAGCGCCATACACGCCACAGCAAGACCCATTGCCGCCGCTTTTTTGTAGCATGCCATGGCTTCCTTATAATCCTGCGGAAGAATGATTCCTTCCTCATAGCAATGACCGATGCCCCAAATGCCCGCGGGATTTCCGAGATCCGCCGCTTCCCTGAAGCAGTCCAAGCCTTTTTTCTCGTCCCGCTTCACATACAGGCCGTCCATGTAATACCGTCCCACCATGAACGTGCCGTCGCCGTCTCCCGCCTCCCGGGCCCGCCGGAAGCAGTAGAGCGCCTTTCTACCGTCCTCCGCGAGCCCTGTGCCGAGGTGGTACATGAAGCCCAGACTGGTCATGGCCTGCTTGCAGCCCATATTCGCCGCCCGCCGATAGTAGGCCACCGCTTTTTTCTCGTCCGGCTCCATCAGATCGCCGCCGTGATACACGTCGCCCAGCTTGTCAATAGCCCGCCAGTACCCCTTTTCCGCCGCCAGCTCCAGCAGGCGCACCCCTTCGGCCACATTCTGCTCCGTCCCGATGCCGTACATATACAGATCAGACAGCTCATTTTGCGCAAATATATCGCCGTCCTCTGCCATGCGCTTCACCTCAGGCAAACATTCCCGGCAGATCGCCTGCGCCTCATCTGACATGAAGGGAAGGGAATACGCCGTATTCAGCGCCGCTAAAATAAAACCGCCTTCCTTTCCCTTGGCTCGCCAGTAGGCCGCCTTCTCCGAGCTCTGCGCGGTATGCCCATAGCCTCCGGCGTAATATTCCCCAAGAAAATACATGGCCTCGGCGATATTTTTTTCAGCCAACCACAAAAACATCGAAAATGCTTCGTCCAGCTTGCACGCGATATATAATTCCTTTGCTTCCTTCAATAAAGCCTCATCGTTCATATCGGTCTCTCCCGGTTGTATTTTGTTCATTGTAACACACGCGCTTCGCGCAAATAAAAAACCGCCGGTAGCGGAAAAAGTGACAGGGCGTTGAAATATGTCTTCGCCCTCGTGATTTAAATTTTTGAGCCCCTGCAGCTTTACGGAAAAGAGGAAACAAAAAAAGAACCCCTCCCGCTCTTTTTCTGCTTATGCCAGCATATATAACAGGCCACACATCATAGAGGCCGCTGTCATTAAAGAAGGCCACGCCTCGCGGGCAGTTTCCTCCGTCCACGTATTGGCTTTGTCGTACAGGGTGCGGCTGCTCGCTTTTTTATAAATCGCCTGCGGCGTCAGCTCGGTCAGCCGCTGATGCAGGTCCGGCATATACGCTTCCGTTTCGGTGAGAAAATAGGACTGCACCGTAAAGGAAAGCGTCATGCGGCACAGCACCGCCATATCCTCGAGAGATTCCTCGATGGCCCGCCAAAGCGCTTCTTCTCGCGGCAGCTCATCCATGTGAGCCGCCTCGATCTCCGCAAACCGCGCAAACCGCCGTTCAATGTATCCCTTCGTATATCTTGCCCAAGGGCCGGGCATCATAAAGCAACCGCCAGACAGACGGCTTTCCAGCTGTTTCATTTTCAGGTGCATAGGAAGATCAGAAAAAAGCTCCCGCAGCCCTTTCAGAAGAGGCCGCCCCGCTCCGAGGCCCGCATGAAAATCGCGGGTCATGCAGAAGCACACATACAACCGGAGAATGAGGTATTCCATCATAAACCGATCCATGCCCCGAGCTTCCTCGTCAGACAGAAAAGAGGCATGATGCTTCAGCCATGCTTCAAGGCCATGGGCCACATCACCGCCGCACCTGTCATAGCAACTCAAAAGAGCATGATCCAGCAAATGAAGTCCTTCGTTACCCAGATACTCTTCGTTGATCATCCCTCTCCCGCCCTTCTGATTGATACTCCCAACTGTGTCAAGTATAACAAGTTATTATAGTATTATTCTTATAGAAGTTATTTATCATGCATGATAGATTATATTTTGCATCTTACCTTTGATTTTCTGCATTTCACCCTCGCAAAAGATGATTTTTTCACAAGCTCGTTGAAAAAATCATCTCGCCTGCGCAAAAAGAAACATAAAAAAGCAGCCGCATGAGACTGCTTTTTATTTTCTGTGCCTTATCCGCCTTTCCACTTCGCGTTATCCCACAGGGGATTCTTAAAAATTTCCCGCGTCTCTCCCGTAAAGGCCTTCGCCGCATAACGATCGCCCTTGAGCTGCCAGCAGAACCATGCGGTGATGTATCCGTCTGCCGCCGCCTGGGCTGTGGTATGGTCCGCCCGCCGCCGCCTTGCCATGATAGAAAAAACAGAAGCCGGAAGACCGTCAAAGTTCTCTTCCATCTCCGCAAGAGGGGCGATAAACTTTCGGTCCGTGCCGCCGGTGGAAGCCACCATGAAGTAAGGGATAACGATGTCCTTCGTATCATAGCGCCAGCTGGAAAGCGACAACCGTTCCGTGATAGAGCGGGTTACGGCAGACACAGTGACCATCGTTTTGTAACGACTTCCGCCTCGGCGATAGAGAAGCGCGTGAATCGCGCCGGCGCCGCCCTGAGAAAACCCACATAGCCCGATATGATCAGTGTCGATTTTTTTGTAAAGCAGACTTCCTGCGGTTTCATTCTCCTTCAGCGCCAGCGCCAGCGTATAATCCGCGGTGTGTCCCATGGCTGTATTGGGATCCGTATTTCCTGCCACAATGAAGCCCCACGACGCCAGATGCTCATACACAGGCTCATCCAGATCGCAGGAAGATCCGGTGCCGTTTACCATGATCACCAGCGGAAATTTTTTGCCCTGCTCCCCCTTGGGCAGCCACACCTTGTAGCGGTAGCCGAGATAGACCTGCTCCCCCTTGGACATAACATAGCACTTGGTTTCATAGCGACCCATATCCCGATAGCGGGCCTCGATAACGCCGCCATTTGTCTCGTTGAGATAATACTCCGGCGGTATCGCTTCTCCTGCCCGCGCCGCTGAGGGCAGGCAGAGTAAAACAAGAAGTGCCATCAGTATTTCTGCAAGCTGCGTCCGCATTTCCTTCATAGAACCTCCATTGTATACTAGTAGATGAATGACACCTCAGAAAGGAGCCTCCCATGAATCTGTCCGGTCTTGCGCTCTGGCCGATCCTGCTTGCGATCACTGCCGAGCTTGTGTATAACATCGCCGCCAAATCCCTGCCGGGTCGGGTGAATTCCTTCGCCGCCCTGACCGGTGTGTATCTGGTGGCCGCCGTGATTTCCTTCGTTCTCTATGAAGTGGAAACGAAGGGAGGAAATATTTTCCACGAATATGCTCATATGAATGCAAGCCCCCTCGCGCTGGGTCTTGCCATCATCGGCCTTGAAACGGGCATGATATTTATGTATCGCGTCGGCTGGCCCATGCAGAAAGGCTTTCTTATTTTCTCTATTCTATCATCGGTGGTCATCATACTGGCAGGCTACCTTCTGTATGACGAAACGATCACCCTGTCCCAGACCGCAGGCATCATCCTTTGCCTCGCAGGGATCGTGCTTACTGCCCTTTGACACTTTACAGAAAATCCGCTCTGTGATATTATATCGATAAAGTTAAATGTATTGCGAAGGAGCGTATCCTATGATTACAACGATCGAAACTCTTGCCGATTTCAATGAAAAGGTGGAAGCCTCCAAGGGCTACACCTTAGTAGACTTCTGGGCCACCTGGTGCCCGCCGTGCCGCATGATGGGGCCAGTGCTGGAAAAAACCGCTGCCCTGCTGGAAGGAAAGGTGGCTGTGGCCAAGGTGGATACCGATACCAATTCGGAAACCGCCGCTAAGTTTGATATCATGTCCATCCCGACCTTCATCATTTTCAAGGACGGCAAGGAGCTGACCCGCATCATCGGCGCCTGCCAGCTGGACGACTTCCTCCGTCAGGTCAAAGAGGTCTGCGGCCTGGAATAGCTCGCGCAAAGCACCCCTCGCTCTCGTAGCGGCGGGTGTTTTTTATTACCCTCCGATTGTTGCAACATATGAACGTCCGGCATATTCCGCCACAAGATATACATTTTTTTCATTTGCCTTGCTATTTTCAAAAATTCCCCATATAATTGGGATAAATTATATAGTACACTATGCATTTATGTAAACCTTCTGGAGGAGACACTCATTATGGACAGCTTTGAAGCCATGCTGCAGCAGAAACATCTGAAACGTACAAGGGCCCGGGTGCTCATTTTGAAGGCTCTCTCCGGAAGCCTTCCTCTTACAGTGGGAGAAATTTTTGAAATCGTTCATACCAGAGCTCCGAAACTCTCCCTCTCCACGGTATACCGAAACTGCGAAGCTCTGGCAGTAAAAGGAATGCTTCTTCGTTCCACCATGATGAATGATGGCCTTGCCCGCTATGAATTCCCCCACGGCAATCACGTCGAGCATGCGATCTGTCTGGCGTGCCGTAAAATTTTCCCGGTCGAGGTGGATTTGGAAGACAATTACCGCACAAAAATTTTTGAAAAATACGGCTTTGAAACACTGAAGCAGCGGGTGGAGCTCTACGGCTTCTGCGAAGAGTGCCGCACCAACGGAAAACAGAAAGCTCATTTAGCAGAAGAGCTTTGAAACGAGGAGCATAGCAAGGGCTATGCTCTTTTTTATTGCCTTATTGATTATATAAGAATACAGTAAGCAACTACCTATACTTTCTATTGAACTGACTCTAAAAGTGTGCTATAATCACTCCCATATATTTTGGGAACCCGTTTATACGGCTCCATATGAGTAGTCTTGGAGAGAGGGATGCTTATGGAAACGAAATCAAACCGGGCCTTTGTGGCCATCGGGCTGATGCTGTTCGCCCTGTTTTTTGGGGCAGGAAATCTGATATTTCCCGTGTACATGGGACAACTGTCCGGCACAAACACCGTGCCCGCTACCATCGGATTTCTGATTACAGGCGTCGGCCTTCCTCTTCTTGGTGTCTTGGCCATCTGCTACGCCGGTGTGAACCTGCGGGAGCTGGCGTCTCGGATCTCGCCGGCTTACAGCCTGTTCTTCTGCACCGCTTTGTATCTGACCATCGGGCCCTGCTTCGCCATTCCCCGTACCGCTACGGTGGCCTATGAAATCGCCATCGCTCAGCACTTGGACGCATCCATGCGGGATATGGGCCTTTATATTTTTGCGGCCATCTTCTTCATTGCCACCTGGTGGCTCTCCATTTCACCGTCCAAGCTGGTAGAACGGGTAGGGAAATTTATGACCCCTATGCTGTTGCTGTTCCTGTTCTTCCTGATCGGCAATGCCATTATCGCTCCCATGGGCGCATGGCAGGCACCGACCGCGCATTATGACACCGCCGGAAAAGCCTTCACCCAAGCCATTTTGGAAGGGTACAACACCATGGACGGTCTGGCGGCGCTCGTCTTTGGCATCATCGTTGTAGAATCAGTCAAGCTCTACGGCGCGAAAACCGACGCGGAAATCACAAGAGACACCTTCAAGTCCGGCCTAATCTCCACCTTATTTATGGCCATCATTTATGCGGCCCTCTGCTACCTCGGCGCGAACTCCGTCGAAGTACTGGGTATGCAGGAAAACGGCGCGCCCATTCTTGTAAAGACGGCACTCTACTACTTCGGCAATGCCGGCGCGATCCTGATGGGACTCATCGTCATTATCGCCTGCCTTACTACCAGTGTGGGCCTCGTAGCGGCCTGCGCGGCGTACTTCCATCTTTTAATACCGAATGTGTCTACGAAGATGCTGTCCACCATTTTCAGTATCGCCTGCTACTTCATTGCTCTTTTCGGTCTCTCGTCGATCATCAAAAATGCCATTCCGGTACTCCTTTTCCTGTACCCCCTGTCAGTCGCGCTGATCGCTCTCACCTTTATGAATAACCTTTTCGGCGGCCGTCGCTCCGTTTACGTATGTGCCACCGCCTTCACCGCAATTCCCGCCCTCTGCGACGGGCTTCACGGCTTCGGCCTGAAGCTGGACATCGTAGACACATGGCTCTCCGCCCTTCCGCTGGCAGAATACAGCCTCGGCTGGATTTCTTTCTTCGTCCTCGGCCTTGTGCTGGGACTCATTTGGAAAGCAGCGGTCAAAGAATAAAATAAAAAACGCTCTGCCCGACAGGGCGTTTTTTTATTGACCTAATGTAATACAACCGCCTTTGTATAACTTAAAAAGTCATTGCCATAGAAAAAACTTATGTGGTAATATATAGACATCCTTTAAACAACAAATTGAACTTTTTTTGCCCATCGTATATACTAACATGTAATAATTTATGGATCCATATCTATTTACTTATGATTAGCCGACTCTGATATCCTCCATGATATGAATCACTATGAACTTATAAAAGGGGATGAATCAATGGATTTTACCGCAAACGGATTTTATGTATCGATTGCTATTTTTGCCCTGACCTATCTGGGCATCATGTCGGAGAAAATTCCCCGATCCCTGTGCGCTCTGATCGGCGCCGGCCTTGTAATTTACACCGGCCTTGTAGATCAGGAAACAGCCATCAAGGAATTTATCGACTTCAATACCCTTGGCCTTCTGACGGGCATGATGATTCTCATCGGAGTCGTCAAAAAGTCCGGATTCTTTGAGGCCATGGCCATGTGGGCTGTGAAAATATCCAAGGGCCGTCCGAAGGAGCTCCTTATGATTCTGGGGCTCATCACCGGCTTCTGTGCCTCCTTCATGGACGCAGTCACCGCGGTACTCTTGATCACTCCTATGACCATTTCTCTTTGCCGGCGCATCAAGGTCACCCCGATCCCGACACTGATTGCGGAAATCCTGCTTGCCAATATTGGCGGTTCCGGCACCATGGTCGGCGACCCGCCGAATGTCATGATTGGCTCGGCCACTCACCTAGTCTTTAACGATTTTGCCATGAATACCGGCCCGGCGGCGCTCATTTGCGTGGCCGCCTGCCTGCTTTACCTAGAAATTATTTACGGCAAGCAGCTTCCAAAGACCCAGCTTTCCGATGAAGAGTTGGCCCATATCAATCTGGGCGCCGTCATACAGGACTACATGATACTGAAACGGTCTGTCGCCATTCTGGTGCTCACCATCTTCGGATTTATCATTCACAACATCATCGGCATCCAGTCGGCCACCATCGCCCTGACCGGCGGCTTTTTAGCCATCCTCGTCTGCGGCGTGGACACCCATGAGGTGCTCCGGGAGGTAGACTGGGACTCCCTCTTTTTCTTCATCGGACTCTTCGTCGTTGTGGGCGGCCTTGAGACCACCGGCGTCATCAATGCTCTGGCTAAAGCAGGCATTGATGCGGTGGGCGGCGACCCCCACGCCTTGACCTTCACCATTCTGTGGCTCTCAGGCATCGCGTCCGCCTTTGTGGACAACATCCCCTTCACAGCCACTATGATTCCCCTCATTCATGACATGCAGGAGCTCTTAGGCCTCCAGCATGCAGACTACATGTGGTGGGCCCTCTCCATCGGTGCCTGCTACGGCGGCAACGGCACCATCATAGGCGCCTCGCCAAACGTCATCGTGGCAGCCATTGCAGCCAAGGAGGGCTTCAATATTACCTTCGGCCACTTCATGCTGAAATGCTTCCCCATGATGCTGGTCACCCTTCTGATCTGCTCGATTTACATCTACGTGCGCTACTTCCTGCTGGGAGGTGCATAAAAATAAAGCCCGCCTTGCGCGGGCTTTTGAATTGCAATTTTAAACACAGGCAACAAAAAAAGCGAGGCCGCCATGACCCCGCTTTTTTGTTATAAACCCTCGCCTTTTTAGTATGTCATATCCACGTCCTTACTCTTGAACGCAGGACCGATGTAGAAATATTTTTCAAAGAAAGCTCTCAATTTACCAATGATGGATTGCTTTTTATCGGCCCGCTTGGAATTGCCGAACCGGGACATTGACGGCATGAGCCGATCGATATCAGTGCCCGTAGTTTTCACTTCCCCGTCACGGAATGCCCCCTCCATAAATCGGATCGTTTCCTTCGGATTCATCTTTTCTTCCTCAATGAGCGCCTTCAGTTCCTCTGCGCGACGGTGTTTTACATATTGATTCCAGTCCTTCACAATGTCAGCAGATTCATTCAGCCTTTCGATGAAATCATCGATGAGCTCTTTTTTACTCCGCAGGCGCGGGCTGGAATTGACAGCTGAATGAATGGAGGCCAAGACCTCTTTATCCTGCTTGTTTCCGTCATGATACTTCTTCACCAGCATCAAAATATAATCCATATTGATCTCGATCTGCCGGATGAGCTCGATCTCGAACACAATATCATCGGTCACATCCTTCGTGTCCATTTTAGGATCCCTGCGGGGCCACTTATTTTTAATATCCAGATACACGCTTTGGTAATCTTGGAACTCCCGCGGGGATAGGATTTCTTTCCCCGGAAAATCATCGAAGGAGGAAAGTAGATTCCGCATGCGAAGGATGGCACCGAAAAGACGAACGAAGTCTTTTATATGCTGCTCCCCTTGATTCATGATCCCGTATACAAGGAAATCCCTGGTCAGCTCGCGAATCATCTCCTTGTAGCCCGGCATATGCTTGCCGCTGTCCTCGTCGTAGCCGTTGTAGTACTCGTCAAAGGTACGCAAGAGAACAACGCCGCCCGCATTTTTATCGCCGAAAAGGGCAATCGCCTCGTCCACCCGCTTCTGCATGGGCCTGAAGCAAATAATATTGCCGAAAGTCTTGATACTGTTCAAAATCCGATTCGTCCGGCTGAAGGCCTGAATCAAACCATGCAGCTTCAAATTTTTATCCACCCACAGCGTATTCAGTGTAGTCGCGTCGAAACCGGTGAGAAACATATTCACCACGATGAGCATATCCAGCTCTTTATTTTTCATCCGCAGCGACACATCCTTGTAATAATTCTGAAACTTACTGGCCGAAGTATCGTAATTCGTGTGAAACATCTCGTTATAATCCGCAATAGCCGCCTCTAAGAAATCCCGGGCAGTCTGATCCAGCCCACTGGTATCCTCGGAATTTTCCTCGCCTAAAGTCCCGTCAACCTCTTTCTCATTAGCCTCATAACTGAAAATCACCGCGATCCTCAGCGCTTTCGCCGGCTCCTTATCCATGAGCTTTTGAAACTCTTTGTAATACGCCATGGCCATGGGAATACTGGATACCGCAAAAATGGAATTAAACCCGCTCAGCCGCTGCTTTCTCTTGATTTCCTCCGCCGCCTTGTCCGCCGCGGCTACATCAGAAATATTGGTGAGAGCGTTGTAGAAATAACTTTTACTCCCCCGATACGTTTTCTGATCAAAATGATCCAAAATGTATTGCGCCACCAGAGAAATCCGCTCCGGCGCCTCAAAGGCCTTTTTCCGATCAATATCCCACACCTCCTCATCTTGGATATCCTCCTCGGCATCCATGGTCTTGATATAATCCACCCGGAAGGGAAGGACATTTTTATCATTGATGGCGTCTACGATGATATACGTGTGCAGCCGATCGCCGAAGGTCTGCTCCGTAGTAGCAAACTGAGCATGCTGAGATGAACCGCTCGCATTGGCGGCAAAAATCGGCGTCCCGGTAAACCCGAAAAGATAATACTTGCGGAAATAGCGAATGATCGCTTTATGCATCTCCCCGAACTGGCTCCGGTGACACTCATCAAAAATAATAACGATCTCCTTGTCATACACCGCATGCTCGGGATGGCGCTTGATAAACGTAGAAAGCTTTTGAATCGTGGTGATAATAATCTTTGCGTTGCTGTCCGCCAGCTGCCGCTCCAAAATTTTCGTAGACGTATTGCTGTTCGCCGCACCCCGCTCGAAACGGTCATACTCCTTCATCGCCTGATAATCCAGATCCTTCCGATCCACCACGAAAAGCACCTTATCAATGAAAGGGAGCGCCGTCGCAAGACGAGCCGTCTTGAAAGACGTCAGCGTCTTCCCTGATCCCGTAGTGTGCCAGATATACCCGCCCGCGGCAATAGTGCCATACTTTTTATAATTGTGGGCGATCTCGATCCGATTGATGATCCGCTCCGTCGCCGTGATCTGATACGGTCGCATCACCATAAGCAGCTTTTCGGAAGTGAAAATGCAAAACTTCGTCAAAATATTGAGCAGCGTATGCCTGGCAAAAAACGTCTTCGCCACATCCACCAGATCCGTGATCGGCCGATTATTCGCATCCGCCCAAAACGACGTAAACTCGAAACTGTTACTCGTCTTCGAGCGACCCGACCGCCGGATGTGATGCTCCTTAATCGCGTTCCACCGCCTCTGTTGGAATAATACTTCGTATGCGTTCCATTGGAAATCACAAAAATCTGGACATACTCAAAAAGCCCCGACCCTGCCCAGAACGAATCCCGCTGATACCGATTGATCTGATTGAATGCCTCCCGGATCGGCACACCCCGCCGCTTCAGCTCTACATGCACCAAAGGAAACCCATTCACCAGGACCGTCACATCATAGCGATTATCCCGCTTCGCCCCCTCCTTCGTGCCCACCACATACTGATTGATCACCTGCAGCCGATTCCCGTGGACATGCTTCTTATCGATAAGCATGATATTCTTCGTCATCCCGTCATCCCGGCGCAAGACCTGAATCACATCCTCCTGGAGCTTCGCCGTCTTCTCCGGAATTCCATCATTCCCATTAGCGATGACCTCCGCAAAAAACCGCTCCCACTCACTGTCAGAAAACTGAAACTCATTGAGCGCCTCCAGCTGACGGCGCAAATTCAAAATCAGATCCGCCTCAGAATGAATCGGCAGATAGCTGTACCCCTGCTCACAAAGGAGGCGGATGAAATCCGCCTCCAGCTCCGCCTCACTCTGATACGAAGACGCCCGCCGCTCATCCGGCTCATACGATGTCACCACCGTATTCTTTGTCGTCTGGGCCACAATATTGAAATACGACATACCCGCCCCTTCCTACTGAGACCCCTTCTCAGCAAAAGACAACAGCTTGTCCCGATAATACCCATACTGCCTCTGCCGCCCCGCAATCTCCGCCGGCAACCCCGCCGTCAAATCATGGCAAAGCGCATCAAACTGATCCAACACACGGGCAATCTTTTTCTGTTTCTCTAACGAGGGAACAGAAATTGTAATGGATTCCATTTTTTTCTTGGACACATTGAAACGAGTCACCCCATTAGCAGTGCGTATGATTTGCCCTCTGAGTTCACTTGATCTGAACAAGTGCTTAGTAAAGCCCGGGAAAAAGTCATTCGGCTCATCGAAACGGTATCCGAAACAAAAACTATTCAAGTATAGCTTTTTATCGGTGCGCGTTGTTACCACCGAAGACAAACCGCACTCCTCTCTCGATTCTGACGAGCCGGTAAAAAGAACATCCCCATATTGAACCGTATTTTGCTTTTCTTTTTCTCCGATGCGTACCTTATCATCAGTATCGATTACTACTTCATTATGTGAATATACGTTCATATATGAGATGAATGTCTCATTCCCATTTGTAAAGTCGCTTTTTGATTTTCCACTCAAACCGCCATAAAACTTCCCAACATCTCCCAGCCGCACCGTCGCATACCCGAACACATACCAGAAGAGTTTAATCAGATTCTGGCGAGCGCTGTCCTGTCCTGTCCTGTCCTGTCCTGTCCTGTCCTGTCCTGTCCTGTCCTGTCCTGTCCTGTCCTGTGAGCAAGCTATCGCCGGTGGTTACGAATGTCAAGAGCTGATCCCGATAGAATTCATACTGCTTCCGTCTCGCCTCGATCTCTGCGGGCAGCCCGATCCCCAAATCATGACAGAGGGCATCAAAATGATCCAGCACATTGACGAGCCGTTTTTGCACATTCAATGGCAACACCGGAACTTTTGCCCGCTCTATATTGTCGTTATAAAGCCGCGAAATCGTCCCGCCCGCAGAAACTTTCCATGGCGCGGTCTGATACCAATACTTCAAAAACCCATTAAGCACCTGTGACTCATCATTATCTATCCATACAATATTCGAGTCTTGAAAATAGGCGGGCTCTCCATCATATACAATGGTTCTCCCGATAGTCCCTGCGGCAGAGATCAATATATCTCCCTTTTTGGGAAAGCTGTACTGCCTCTTATACCTCTCAAATAAGTCACGAGATATAAAAGAATCCGCCTCTTTACCAAAGGTTCCAATTTTATAAAAAGGAACTTCACCGCTCGGACTGGTCTGATTTTTCATGATGCGCTTGCACATTGAAACCCTGCCTACTTCGCCAAGAGTTTTCCAAACCACATCCATGCCAAAGGTCAAGAGCTGGTCTCGGTAATATTCATACTGTTTCTTTCTGGCTGTAAGCTCTGTGAAGGTATCCAATATACGAACAATTTCACGCTGCACTGGAAGCGGCGGGACGGGGATACGCATGTCCAGAACCTTAGCCATGTTCGGATGTTTTATGCCCGACCCCCTATAAAATGAGTCGATAGTCTTCCCATTACTCATCATGAAGTAATATAGGTAGCGATTCAGTAAAATGTCGGTATTATTTGATGTGGCGATTCGATTGTCAGCAGTCACAAACTTTCCTTTGTAATACTTAATACAATCTGTCACCTCTCGAGACTTTCCCCATGGGATTGTAACAACTTCTCCCTCTTTCAGATACTCTCCCGCAAGTTCTTCCGTTGTCCATCTGGTCTGTTCCCCTGTCGACAACAAAAAAACGTCCCCGCCCTTTACTTCCAATGAGAAAAGATCGTTAGCCAGCAAATATTTATAATTATCAACCTGCGGCTGTTTCTTTTTATCTACTGCGTTAAATCTTTTATCCAAATCGTGACGCTCCAAAGAGGTTTACTCTCCACTCCATCGGGGCATAGGGTTTGCAGGAGCTCTTCCAGTTTACTCATGGCGTTCCCCCCTCTATGTCCGCGATGATCCGGTCGCTCGATACCACACAAATCTGGGCAAAAGTTCCCTCAAAGGAGCTTAGTGACGCATTAGTCGAAGCATTCAAAGACAAACTCAAATCCGATAAATAAAAACAAAAAAAGCCCTTAGCCATGAGTTACTACCCACAGCTAAGGGCTTTTTAGTATGGATTTACTTGTTGCACAGCCGCCTGTCAATCATTCTGTAACTCTAAAACCACTGGATTACAAGAATAATGGCTCTTATACAACCGTTATCAAATTGTTCTCAAAAGACCTCTTGAAACGCCGCAAACCAGCATAAATACTGACTTTTTTCAACATCTCAATTTATTCCCACTCAATATGTCCATTGGTATTGATTTGTATAAATGGCATAAAATCAAAGTTTTTATTATCGAATTTAGTCTAATTATCCGTTTTATTTCTATTTATCTGAATTTTTGCAAGCATATTGCAAGCACAGATATTAATTTTATATTAACCCTATATGTCACGCTTCTTTTAACAAATTTTATATTAAGCTATTTATTGAGTCTAAGATTGGCAAAAAATTACTAAAATCAACTTCATTGTAATGTTCCATAATATACATTGAAAAAATGTGTTTCCCATAATATTTTTCAGAATCATCTTCTGCATCCCTACAGAAAATTTTTCCATTAATAGTTACATTTAAAACCTCTTTTTGATATAAATCTTCGATCTCACACTCCTCTAAACTATTAGCAAGTGGAATTGTTTGCAAAAATAAATTGGCTTTCAATTGCTTAGCAATTTGATTAATTTCAAGATTTACATCTGTATATTTTAAAAACTTCTTTAATGGTTTCTCGCTTTTTTGCTCATTATCGAATAATAGAATCACGGGATTAACTTTATTTGAGAACTCAACTTGGCTCTTATTTTTAATATACTCATATATGTTCTTACAGTTATTCTTTCCCTTATAAAAGTTCCAAATATTTTTCATTGTATCAGCACCATCACTTGAAATGCCAAAAAAATAATTTAATCGTTTTGTTTTATTTAAAAAATATACCTTGAAGTCGTATTTCCCATCTGCAGCCTTAATAATAAGATTTGGATATCTATCGCAATACTTCATTAACGCAGACTTAATATGCAAAATATCTGTTTTCCCTTCTGTAACAATAGTGGGTTTAGATGGTCTAAAAAAATACTTGTAAAATAAAAAATACTGATATTGCTTTTCTCTGGTATTCAAACCAGACATAAATTTCTTATTTATTTTTTTCTTTGTTGTTTGATGTTTTAATTTATTGTTTAACAAATCCAATTGATTTATAAATGAGAACCGTCCTTCCAATTGATTTAAAGTTCCATCTTCTCCATCTATTTGAAAACTATTCGTTTTATACAGTTGATTAACCATTGCCCTAGTATTTTTTATAAATTTTTGACTGGCATTTATTTTATTATTTACAGTTAATCCAGTCACTTCTTGTTTCGAAGAACGATATTCTAATCTGGTTTTGTTTTGATTTATTTCAAACCCATTCTTTCCAAGGAGATCTGATAATTCTTGTATGAAATTAATGTGTTCTTTTTCAAACACTTTGTTATTAGTAGAAAAACTCATATCATCAGCATATCTTGTATAATTCAATCTATATTTTTTTGCTAATGCTAAAATTTGCAAATCCACAATATTAAAAATCAAATTTGAAATTATAGGAGAAGTTGGGGCTCCTTGAGGTAATTTACCCTTATAGCAAACTAACTGTGCAATTATTGTGGCAACTTCTTTCCTAAACATAAATTCTCGGCTTTTATAGAAATAACCCTGCACTCTTCCAAAATTAAAAGACGAAAAGAAATCCGAAATATCTATATTCAATAAATATTTTTTATTTTTATGTCTACAAGCATTTGTTATTATACTTTTATTCTTTTCAAAACCATGTGATACACTTGTTTTTATCCCATTTTGAGTTATATAGTTACTATGAATTTGATACAACCTTTCGCTTAATTTTCTTTGAATCCATTTTAGTTTATCATCAGGTGTGTCAATAACTCTAAGTTCTCCATTTTTCTTTGGAATCCCAAATGATACATATGAGTTTTCCACTCTTGTTTTATACAGCACATAAGTGATATCTTTGAGATCAACACTTATCAATCTAGCTAATTCTTCTCGTGCAATTCTATAGTCATTCATAACAATAAAAAAAGCGTGTGGTTACTCTTTATGTCAAATGCATACAAAGATCGTATATACATAAAAAGGAATTATCGAGCGAGGCAAACAGGCCTCACATTTAAATCAACGCTTGCGAAACACAAGCAAAAACTCTAACCACACGCTTTTATTAGCATACCTCCTTTATTCAGCTTTAGCAACAATTCTTTATTAGAATAAGCAAAACTCCTCACTCGATATATAAATCAATTTAAGTAATGTTTTATATTATTTCTTGAGCCAATTAAAATTCTTAGTTGCTTAAGAATCCCTTATAAGAATCATACAACTCAAAAGTAATTTAAAATTTATATCTGCATAAGTCTCTCTCCTGTTATCAATTTCTAACAGTTTATCTCGTTATATACGACTCGTAATTTCACATAAGATATTACCAATATATTCTTCTGAAAAGACTTCATCTTTCATCATCTTTTTAATCTCACATCCCCAAACCACTATCACTTTAACGCCCATTCTTTCAAGTTTGATGTAGTTTTGCTTATCTCTTTCAACATTTCCTTCAAGTTTATTTTTCCAAAATTCATAATTACTTTTAGGGATAGATGAATATTTGCAGTTTTCGTGCATATGCCAGAAACATCCGTTTACAAAAATAGCCGTCTTATGTTTAGGCAAATAGATATCGGGGCTTCCCGGTAAATTCTTATAATTCACCCTATATCTGAACCCCTTATGCCATAAAAGTTTTCTCAAAAAAATTTCAGGCTTTGTGTTTTTGCTTTTAACTCTTGCCATGTTTTCACTTCTGGTCATAGGCTTATTTTTCTTCATTATCTAAATCTCACCTGCAAATTAAGTTTTATAAAATCCTCTCCGTTTTCACTATATACTTCCCCGAAATCATGCCTTGATGTGGATGCTGTCTCATATTTTGTATTCTTCAGCAAATATTCTTCAAAGTAATTTCTGTTGTATATATGATATGCAAGAACATTACCTTCTTTCGTTACGACAATATATCCTCCTGTTGCTTCATCCACTCCGTCCCAAACTGTAGCAGGCTTCATCCCCAATGCTACAGCCGTCAGGAATTTCTTGAACTTATACTTATAAGCATTTACATTGCCGTAGTTCATAGGATTTTTCCGTTCAAGTTTTTCAACCATCTCATCGCAGTTACTGATTCCGTCTTTATAAAAATACAAAAGAGTTTCAGCGATAATTTCATCCATATTACTGTCAATCAACACCAAATTGTCCTCGAAAATTTGATTGTTCATTTTCCAATATTTAAGAGTTCCATTCTCCTTAATTATTTTATTTATACGTCCTCTGACATCTGTATGATTTTTGCTGCCTGCTACTTTATATATTTCGTTCGCTTCTTTAGCCAAATCAGGATAATTATGACTTATTCTATAAATAAAGTTTGTGGTTTTGCCTGCATTTAATAAAGTTGGAGACGAACCCAACTCAGATTTTATTGAAAAGCCTACAGTAGGACTGTATCCTGTGTTGGTATCAATAATCTTTACTGTAATATCGCTTTTGTCCGATGCAGGGGCGGACAACTTATAGCACAAAATCTTATCCATAAAACTTTGTGTGCTTTCTACCGAAAAAGCTCCTTTTGAAGTTTTACTGTTTATTTCATTTAATAATCTTTCGGATTCCGCTTCAAATTCACTTGCAGGCAATTCCTTTACCTTTGATCCGTTAATGTATATAGATACTATTTCTCCAGTAGCATATTCCTTAATTTCACCTTTGTTTTCTTCTCTAATTATTTTAATAATAGGGAAATATACATCCTCCAATTTATTCAATTCACTGTCGGCTGCATATATCCTTCCGTCAGCCAAAAGTCTTAACAAAACATACATTTCCGACCATTCACCTTTATTTCCTGTATGCATAATTACCTCCATGCAACAACGACCTGTTCAAATATTTCTTCTCTTTTTATTGTTTCCGTCTTTCCCTTTTCAAGTTGTGCCTTTATCCGTTCGGCAATTGCACGTATAACCGGCACTGTAACAGAATTGCCGAACTGTCTATACAAATGTGTATCGGCAACTACCAACTTAAAATCATTTGGGAATCCCTGAAGTCTTGCCCATTCTCTCGGAGTCATCTTTCGAATATATTCTCTATTAACCTCTCCTTTTATATGAGTAACAGGTGTAAAATCAGTTAAACGTTCATCAATTATAAGATTTCTTTCTCTTCCCATACCTCCACAAACAATAGCACCTGCAACGGAATCAAGTTCTCTAATTTCATATCCGAATCCGTTTCCCTTTGAAGCATGTCTCTCTTTATGTCTTTTTAACGAAGTTAAATAAGCGGTAGATAAATAATACTTGGGCGATACCTCATCCTCTTCCACTATATCTTTTATCACCTTTGTATCATCAGTTTTTTCAGGGAATATAAATCTTTCAGGTGCTATATCTTTTCTGAATCCGACAATGTAAATCCTCTCCCTATTTTGTGGAACACCAAAATTCTTACTGTTTAATATTCTGTAAAATACAATATATCCCAAATCCTCTAAAATATTTTTTATAACATTAAATGTGCGACCTCTGTCATGGTTAACAAGATTCTTTACATTTTCACAAAATACAACCTTCGGTTTATGATATTTAATAATCCTTGCTACATCAAAAAATAACGTACCTCTTGCATCTTCAAAACCTCTTTTTCGTCCTGCAAGAGAAAAGGCTTGGCAAGGAAATCCCGCAAGCAATATATCGTGATCAGGGATATCTTTCTCATCAACTTTAGTAATATCCCCAGTTATATCTAAACCGTCATTAAAATTCGCTTTATAAGTTTCCACCGCTTTTTCATCCCATTCACTTACAAAAACTGTTTTTATATCATCTTTGAATGCTTGATCGAAACCGAGCCTTATTCCTCCAATCCCTGCAAATAAATCAATCGATTTATACATCTTTTCTTCCTCTTTCATATTCAATAATGTCTTCTATATTGCAATCCAACTTCTCACATATTCTACCTAAAATTTCAAGTCTTACAGGCTCATTACGTCCCATTCTTGAAATTGTAGACGGTCCTGTTTCTATCAATTTTTGTAAATCTCCTTTATTCATATCCCTATCGATTAACAACTTCCATAGTTTATTGTATGAAAATTTCATAACACTCCTCTTTCCTATTTGTTCGCATAGAAATTCTACATAGTATTGTAGCATATTTTCTTTTAAAATAAAATCCGGTTTTACCTTTCATTCTCTCTATTTTTTATCTTTTTGTTGCATACTTTTTGTCTTCTTTCACTCATATCACTGATTTGTTTAATAATACTTTTTTATGCTGTATTTCCGAAGTTTTCTCGTTGCCAAGATACTCATTCATATTAGCTTTCAAATGTTCCAACCCCTCATATTGTGCTGATAATAAATTATGTTTCTTGGCAATCTCCTCTTGTTTAGCTTGTAATTCTTTAGAATGTTCGTTCAATTTTCCGAAAAGGTTTTTACTTGATTTTGTCTTCAACTCTCCTACTACAATATGTCTTAAGTGTGGAATTTGCTTAAGAAAAATATCTATTTCCTCATAGGGCTTCTGATATGCTTCTATATCTTTTCGATTCATCATCATATAAATTCTATCGTTCGGATTTTTGCGATATCCTTCATAAGGTTCTCTTTTGTTGATACAGATTTGAATATGCTTTACTACTTCCTTTATCCTCTTTTGTTCCCATGACAGCTTATCAAATTCTCGCTTCAACCCATTTTTTCGATTGATATTCGACTGATTCCATGCTCCAATTCTTCCATTGAATTGAAACCTTTATTTCTGATCTCAACAAGCGTAGAAGCCGCTGTTTGAAGATTATGCTTTGTTGCCCAGCCCAATGTTCATATCCTTTGCTTGACTTTGCCTTATTGTTGTTCTTAATGTCTATGATATTGTCAAGCTCTTTGTCTTTATTCAGAATTCGCTCTTTAATTCTTTCTTCCGCATAGTTTGCTCCTATAGTCTTTGCTCTGGTAAATCTCTGCTGATTTTTAGTCCTGAAAGCTATGTGTTTTCCTTGTTTAATTTCATAACCGCAGCTTTCCAGTTTTGATAAAAAGTCCTGCCAATTGATTGACTGCTTTATAGTCCTATCAATATCAAATTGAAGCCTTGATTTGTGGCTACTTCCTTTTTATCTTCATTCCAGTCGTACCAATTCACAAATTTTCTTCGCCTAATCTCGTTGATTTCCTTTTGTATTTCTTGGTCAATGACAGACAATTCATGTTCTTTACAAAGCCTGTCGCTTTGATTTCTGATGTTCATATAGGAGCCATAGTAAGAATGATAAATCTTACCCTCATCCACATCTATGGAATTAAAAATGATGTGATTGTGTATATGGTCTTTGTCGATATGTGTCGCTAAAATATACTCATATTTCCCGCCTAAAATCTTTTCACAAAGTTCAATTCCTACTTGATGTGCTTCTTCAAAACTCACTTCTTCCGGAACAAATGATTGAATTAAATGATGAGCTAAAGTTTTGGTTCTTGAGTTAAACTGCTTTTTAGTAAGCTCAAATTCTTTATAGGCATTTTCCCTACTGCAAAGGTGTGTTGTAACATAGATTTCATCATCGGTTTTATCTCCGTTACAAATATAGTCTATCGCCTTTTTCAGTGTTGTTTTAATCGGATGTATTTTAGTAACAGCCATTATCCGATGATCTCATTGATGATATAGTCGGAAACTTTTTCTCTAAATTCTGATAGGAAAAGCAGTTCCCCTTGCAAAGCTTTCTTGATATTTTCAATATCATCTTTGTAAATAACTCCTGTGCTGTTTATCGCCTTTGCAATCTGATTCAGGTTCGCTGAGTTACGACTGACAAGAGAAGATAATTCCCTCAATTTTTTTCTAAACTCACCGGATATATCTATGCTGATAATTCTATTCTTGAAAATACTGTCTCTATAAAACTCCCTTTTGCTTTTAAAATTGGTCAATGCAAATCTTCGGTTAAGCTCATTCATATCTTCTTCATTCACCATAAAGTGAACGGTACAGTTGTTTTTACGATTAACGATCTTTGACATTTATCATCACTCCTTTCTTACTCGGGGTCTTAGGGTCTCCCTAAACTCTTTAAGCTGAATTACCAGCTTACAAGCCTACTTTTTAGGACTGTGGTCAAAAAGTATATGCTTGCTATCTCACTGAAAATAATACTTTTACTAATAATCTCTTATAACTATCACAGAAAAACGATGTGGTTTTGTCTTTAGCATTGCTTCTCAATATTTCCTCTGCTTTTTATGAAAGTTTGAAAGTTGTCGCTACCTCACTACCTGCCTTATAGGTAGCAAAGTAGCGGTAGCGGACTTTTTCAAAACTATTAGAATGGTATGTCCGAAGAATCAACCTCTATAAAATCAACATTTTCATTTTTCTTATAAAATTTCTTACTTACCCTGACGACACCGTCAATCCTGACCTTCTTACTTTTAACAGACGGCTCTAATGTCCACTCACTTGCCATTTCGTTTGCCATAAGTTCCGAAAATACTTTTTCATTGGTTTCAGGATACTTACTTGTAAACTCGGCAGAGCATAACAAGTTCGGCGTATCTGATTTTGTAATTTTCCATTCCATGAAGTCAAAGAAGTTTTGTATATGCCTGTTATCGCTCTTGTGTGTTTGAATAACATAGTCTAAATCAGTTCGTAACTCTTTCGGCAAATAGAAATCGTGAAGTTTGTTTTCATAAAGATAGACAGCTTCTGCAACGGCTCCTTCAAAGTCCAGTTTTATGATTTCCTCATGTTCTTTTCTTGTGATAGTTTCCAATATCGGATATTTTTCGGGATCATACATTAACGGAATTTGTATGTTCTCAGCATTAACCTTTACAGGTAAATATCTTCGTTCTCCGGAAAAATCCCCTAAAAATGTTGCATCATTTGTAGTCGCAATCAATATGCAGGTTCGTTTTACATCTGTTGAAAACCGTTCATATGGAAGTCTTACTGTGCTTGTCCTTGCCGATATAAACAGCTTCGCTTCATCGGCACTTTTTGCATTTCTAAGAGCAACAAATTCTTCAAGTTCTACTACAACTTTCCCGACAAGATTACTGACTGCATCCTTACCTTTGATATTGTTTAAGGAACAGTACCATTCAGGAAGTAATGCAAGTTTTTCTATGAAAGAAGTCTTGCCTACACCTTGAATTCCCGTGAGAACCATCAGCTCATCAAACTTACAACCGGGATTAAAAACTCTCTTTACCATACCAACTAAAACATGCTTCATAATCCAAGCATTTAATGCTGTATCTTCTGCTCCAAGATATTTAGGCAAAAGATTTTTAATATGGTTTTCCCCGTCATAACTTAATGATTTCATATACATAGCCGGCAAATTAACCGTTCTTTTATGTGCGACAAAGGTAATGGCATCTTCCATTCTGTTTTTAGCATATTTGATTCCGAATTATCTTTCGATTTCAACTCCAAGAACATTAGTCATATGGTCATTCCATTTTCTTATCTCCAATTCAGAATGATTTTCTCCTTTTAGCTTCCCAAAAAACTGAATCGTCCTGCTGCATGAATCGAAGAATATATTCCCTGATATAATGGATTGTTCTTTGCAAAAAGAGGGATTAACTAACACAGTAATTAGGTTGGTTGCTGTACTTTTGACTTGTCCTTTGTCTGTGATTTCAAGCTCACGATTCAAATAATCGTTAAGCTCCACATCATCAAATTTAAGCCAATTATTCAAGAGCATGACCTCCTTTATTTTTTTGATAGTTGTATTCCCAATACTGCCCCCAGCCTTTCTTTACCGCTTTGTTGATACTCTCATCTAAATATCTAAGATATCCTTCTTCGGTTCTTCTTTTGCTTCTATCATCAATTCTGTTAAGAGCCGATTGTAAAAAAATTTCTCTCATCATTTCCGCATTTCCATGAGTAAAGCTGTTTAGAAAAAGAAGCAACGAAAAGTCATCTTTACTGGCATCTCCGCTGGTGTATGAGCCTTCAAACAATGCTCTTGCCCTTGCGTTATACCTGCACATCGTTTCTATAACCTTATCCGTTTCCGGAACACTGTTTGACCTCTGATAAGTCAAAATCTTTTTTCTAATGCTGTCTTTAGGTGCAAACAACCTATAATATTTATCAAGTTCGCCTTGCTTTGAAATAATTTTCCGTACACTTGAGTTCTCAAATTTATGAATATCGCCTGTCATCGCAATACACCTGTTTACTTGATACATCTCCACTTTTTCAATTTGGTTGTTAAAGTTCTTTTCAATTTGCCCTTTAACAAAAATGTGTACACCATTTCCCGACTGTGATATTTCTTTATAGGTATCAATAAAGTCCATCTGAAACATCTTGAGTATGTTCCCCTCAACATTATCCAAGTCGATACAGACAAACGGATCATCTCTGCTTAACACAAAAGACAATCCGTCACAACCGCTACTTTCTAAATTATTAACTGCTGTTTCAAAATCTGCCCATTGCTCTTTATTATTCCAGTCATCAGATTTTAAGGTAATCGGACTTACAGGAAGCTTTAGTATTTTTTCTTTCCCTTTCAAATCCTGTTTTCTGATTCTCTTAAACCATAGCCACTGCTTGTATTTCCTTAATTCAGCTGGAATATTTCGTAAGTAATTTTCCTTGTTCATCATCATAACCTCCAATCTTTATATTGCTGATGGAAGTACAACCTGATAAAATAATCTTGTCAGGGATGAAATACCAAGCTGTACTTTCATCTTGCCTTTAGTCATTTGGCTAAATGCTTTTTTCTTGTATTGCCGCTTCTATTATTTCAGTAATCATTTTCAATTCATGCCTATAACCCGCATCCAATTCTCCGTACTGCTTCACTCGTTTAAGTTCCGATAGAATTTCCTTTAGCTCATTTTTACAATTATCTATAACATTTCTTGTTGCGAATACTTTTATAGGAGCATTAAGGATGGCATTGGTCATATAATCCTGTCTGCTGAGTCCGGACATTGTAATCTTTTTGAAAATAAGCTCCCTATCTTTTCGATTTGTTCTGAATGCTATGGTTACATCCTTTTTTCTGTTACCAACAAATCGCTTACCTTTGTCTCGTTCCTTTTGCTTTCTTTCCTCCTCTAACGCTTGCCATTCTTCTTTACTCAGCAAGTTTTGAGACTTTTTCTTTTTACAATTTACAGCTTCATCATAGCTTGGAAATTTTGGTGCTTTCACTGTACTCTCCCTCCTTATCCAACTTATCCGCCATGTCCATCTGTTTATTCGGGAACATATGACTGTAATCCATCAACACCTTTATGCTCTCATGTCCTGTTCGTGCTGCAATGTCAACAGGTGTAAAACCCATTTCTATGAGCAGCGATATATGGCTGTGTCTCAGTGCATGAAGCTTGATTTTCTTAACTTTCGACTTTTTAATTCCTCGCTCCATTTCCTTATTGAAATAGGTTTTACATTTTGGAAAGATTTGTTCATCTTCCGAAAAATATTCAATCTTCAAGAAATAGTCTTTAAGTTCTCTTATTAAAAAATCCGGAAGCATAATTGTTCTTTTGCTTTTAGGTGTTTTCGGATCGGTAATAACTTCTTCTCCGTTAATTCTCTGTGCTGATTTACTTATCCTCATCGTCTTTTTATCAAAGTCAAAATCAGCTTTTGTTAATGCTCTAAGTTCACCTAATCGAATACCCGTCCAATATAGAATTTCAAAAGCATAAAATGAAATATCCTTGTCCTTAACAGCTTCTATAAACTGTAGGTATTCCTCTTTTGTCCAAAATTCCACTTCCTCATCGCTTCTTTGCTTTCCTATTCGCCCTGTTACTTTGCAAGGATTTTGCCTTAATCCATAATACTTGACCGCATGGTTGAACATACAACTAAGCTGTGCGTGAATAGATTTAAGATAGGTTGGCTTATAGGCTTCTCCTTCCGCATTTTCAATGTTTAAGAGTACGTTATGCCACTTCTTTACTACAACCGGCTTAATTTCACTCATTTTCATACCGCTGAAAAACGGTAAAATCTTTGTCCTTATCATATGCTCTTTTGTCATCCAAGTATTTAGCCTTATTGTGCCTATGACATCAGCCTTATAAAGTTCAAAGTAATCTTCAAAGAGCATATTGAGCGAACCCGACATCTTTACCGTAAAATTCCTCTCGTAAGTAATTGCTTCTTTGTTTCAAAGCCTCTTTTCAGCTTCTTTCTGCTCTGTCCGTCCCAATCCTTATAATAAAATGAAGCGAACCATTTTCCGCTTTTCTCATCCTTATATGCCGGCATTATTCTCCCTCCTTCGCTTTGTAGATTTGTTCCATAAAATATTTCTTATTGATTCTTCCCCTAATGATAAGAAAGCCGTGTTCAGCAAGCTGCTTATTCATATCTCGGATAATTTTGTAAGCTTGTTGCTGCGATATATTTAGTAAATCGGCAACTTCATTTGAAGTAAGAAATAATTTCTCCATCGTACTTTCCTTCTTTCTTTTTAGAAACATTTTTGTTCCTGTCAATACTTTTTTCTAAATTTTATTTTTCTATTGTATTTTTGCCTATTTTCGATTATATTATTAAAGAGAAACAAATTTGCTCCTAAGGAGGTGTTTAAATTGAGTTTGGGTAAATTGATAAAGAAATTCCGTGAATTAAGAAGAATTACTCAAAAGGCATTAGGAGACAGAATCCATTTAGATGATGTAAGAATAAGGCAATACGAACTTGATATTCGTACTCCTAAAGACGATGTCTTGGAAAATATATCTACTGCACTCCATGTAAACAAAGAATATTTGAAAGAACCTGATTATCCCTATACGGAACATGATTTAATGCGGTTTTTATTTAAGCTTGATGACAGCATTGAAGTGAAAATCCGCCCCGTTATTCTAAATGATGGAGATCTTGAGTACACTACCACAGGCATATATTTCGGTAGCGAAGCTATTCTCAGAATCCGTAATATGCTTGAACAGTGGCAGGAAATGAAAGAAAAATATGAGAATAACGAAATTACGAAAGAAGCCTTACAGGATTGGAAGGCGAACTATCCTGACAGCCTGAAAAAAGATTATGTTCCTTTTGAAGAAAGCAATGTAAAGTTTTATAGAAAAGGCATAACAGCTAAGATTCAACCGGATATAAAATAAGCACAGAAAAAGCACATAACTAAAAGATTTTTAGGTCTTAAAGTTATGTGCTTTCTTTTATAATATTCGATGATTTAGAGAAACTGGTAGTTATATATGCCTATTCAACCAATCAATCTTCTTAAAATCTTTATTGTTGTTATTATCGTTTCTATAGGAGTCTTTTGATGATGCTTCATAAATACTTAAAAACTGTTTCAAGCTCGGTACACGAAACTTTATTTCGTTTAATTGAATAAGTTCTATATCCGATTCAGCAATCCCCGCAAAATCATATAAGGAATCGATTGATCCATATTCTACGCTAATTCCGTTTTTTCGGAATTCATGCTCATGAATGTCCACTAAATCATATCCCAATTCTTTCATAACCGTCATTATTTTGCCCCAATTATAAATTCTGAGTTCATCAGGGGCTTCCCAGCCTCTTGGATCTCCCGGAACATGAATATCAATATCTGATGGCTTCCAATCTTCTTTTGATGCAAATTCCAATCCTAAAGAACCCATGAGCGTAGGCACGATTCCGATTTTATTTAAATATAAGCAAATGCTCCTGAATTCATCGAATAAAATATTCATTTCTCCTCCATAAATTCCAATTTAGAATTCACTATTTCTACAAAGGCCTCCCACCAAAACGATGGAGGGCTTTTATAAACTTTTACCTACCTTATTGCCCTTAGGTCAATAAATATCGCTCGTGTAACTCGCTAAATTCGACAACTCCCTTTTGAACCTACTTTTTCAACTTTTTAGTATCAAAATAGTATCACCAAAGAGTTTTTTGCACCG
>JAXFOE010000009.1:0-109003 GCA_034180505.1 Dialister sp. | reverse complement strand
AACGCCCAGAATGCCTAATGCGGTACATGCAGCCATAGCGGTGACAGCCAGCGGAATGAGTTCGGTTATAAACAGGAACGCTGCTACTGCCAGCACGCATAATGTGATAATGGCTGGATCCATAAAGATTCACCTTCCTTTGCATTGCTTGGCTTTTTGCAGGTATGCGAAGTGCGAGCACAGCCGCAAAAGTCAATCCACGCTCCGGAGCACCATATCATAAAGCGATGTAAAAAAATAATTGCTGTTTCCCTATGAAACGGATCCGAAGCTCTGACTACCCCTGGTCAACCTTCTATCCTCCTTATTTATAGCCTCGGGGCAATGGCTTTCATCCATGCAATATTCGCAGGCACACGAAAAATCGCATGAGCACCTGCTCTAATACTACCCCAGATTCCCTTCGTTGGCAATACCATTGCATTTCATTTGCATGTATGTGTGTACCCTACTACACCCGTCTCTGTCGTGGAATAATTAGAATTTTTGCCTCTCCATCAATGGGAAAACATGCATGCAATAACAAACCATTTGCAATTAAATAATTGTCCGTATTCATAGGATAAATGACACTTTCAGAAAGAGGAGCGCTTCTCTTTTTTATGAGCCCCGCAAAAAGGGAAGATTAAATTTAAGCCACTGGTCAATTTTTTCTGATTTCTTCTTTTTTTCCCTGTTTTATATATGTCTATAGAAAAAATCTTCTACTCACGCCATGCAAAAAGCACCCCTTGTGGGGTGCTTGCCCGTTTGTCATGAGCCGCGACTCATGTTTATTTTTCCGTATTCTTAGAGACTTCCCGTTTATGCTTCGGCGCGTCTTCATAGGAATGGCCTTCGCCATCAAAATCGGCAGAGGTCAACTCCTCCTCAGCGCCGCCCATTTCGGTACCCTTCTGACGGAGCTGCTGGATCCCCTCTTCAAAGTCCATTTCCGGATGCTCCTTGAAGTAGCCTCGTTCCCGCAGCTTTTTCTCCATCGCCTTGTAGGTGAAGGCCACCACTTCTTCTTGGGTAATCCGAATCTGCCCGGGGAGGCGCTGCTCAAATTTCTTCCAGAACGGTTCTGCTGCCTTCATCAGCACCCGCCCTACCTTTTGCTCGCTGCCGATATCATACAGGAGCGACCAGATGGGCCGATTGTCCAGCTTTGAATACCAATGGAAAGTATACCTGTAGGTGACCGGTTTCATGAGCTGGTTTTTGAAATGGTGCACCCCGAATATGTCGTCGTAGGGAATCAAAAGCTCCTTCCGCTTGGTGAGCCCCTGCTTCACCAGCAAAAGACCGTCATCCCTGAGAGTATAGGTCGTGCGGGTGCGGAGTATGTCAGTCAAATACCACAGGATAAGAACCTGTAGCCCTATGTCCACAAAGGGCACATAGCCCCGCATAATACCCCAGTAGGAGGTCCAACCCACGTAGGCGGCCCACAATAAAAACAGCAGCGCCATAACGATCATGTATGGGCTGTAGTGAATGGAATGATCGATGAAATCGGTATGAGATACCTGATCCGGCCGAGCATCTCCTTTGAGAGCGGTCATCGATTTCAGTTTATTTTTCTTAGCCATGAACATCTCCTGCCAGTGATTTTTTTGAAAATGAGCGTTTTATTATACCCTATTTATCCGTTATAGGTCCACGAAAGCGGGGGAAATCCCAAAAGCCAAAGCCCTTCTCCCAAAGCATAGACCACAAGGCCGATCGCGAAAAACTGGAGCCCCACCTTCAGAACGCCCCTAGCAATGTCGAAGGGCGGCACCACCCGGGGATCCATAAAGGTGTAAGGATATAAATGAGAGCGCCCCTTAGTAACGATGGTGAGCCACGCCCGGACATACACAAAAACCACATACAGCGCGGGATAAATCATCCACGTAAAAACAGAATACCAGTGGAGCTCTGTTTTATCCACGAACAGCACGTAATCCGCAGTCATCAGGACGGGTATGATGTAGTGAAATATAAAATTATAAAACGAAAAATGCTCGTAGCTGATATCATTCAGCCGATGGGTCCGTATCGCGCCGGGCCGCACGATGAGATGATACATGAGCGACAGCGTCACCATCGATGCCGCCACCAGGTATCGGCAATCAGCGGAATACAAAAAAGGGAAGTCTACCTTGAGCAGCGTCGCTCCCAGCCACACCACAAAAAGAGTAAACGTGGAAAAGGTGTAATACTGAATCCTTGACCAGAATACAAAGGGCGTCAATACCCCATGCTTGGCCAGCAACACGAGTCCCAGCGACAGCAGGGCAAAAATAGCCCACCGGTACAATAAAGCGATACCCATAAAAAACTATTTCTTCCTGCGGTTCTTCCGCCCCTGCCTGCGCCTTGCCTCTGCGCGAATCATACGGATCTCTTCCTTCTCGCGGATCGCCGCCTCCGCGTCCTCCCGCGCCTTCTGCTTCTGCCGTTCGTTATATACATTCATTGCCAGGCAGACTAGCACCATCACCACGATGGCGACGCTCCTGACATTGATTCCGTTCGTAATCACATTCCACCCCGCAAAAACAAGAGCGATAGTGAAAAGGATGGCCTTCATCCGCATACAATATCTCCTTTTACCTAATGGCCAAAGCTAAGCTCCGGCATATTCTTTATATTTTATACTGTCTTTCTCTGAATAGCAACGACAAGCGCCGCCGCCTCAAAAAACAGAGAGCCTCTTCTTTTTCCCTTTCCTCAATGAGGTGATACAATACAAGCAACGCCAATCCTTTTTATTTTTTTGCAATCAAGTAACAGGAGCACTCCATGCAGCTGGTGATGAAATATTTTAATGAGCTTTCCTTGGATGAATTGTATGACATCCTCTCCGCCCGGAGCGCGGTTTTTGTCGTAGAGCAGCACTGCGCCTATCAGGACCCGGACGACATTGATCGGAAAGCGCTTCACCTTTTTTTCCGAGAGCAGAATCAGATCAAGGCCTACCTTCGCCTTTTCAAAAAGGACGATCACACGGTGCAGATCGGCCGCCTTTTGTCGCTGGAACGAAATCAGGGGCTGGCGCGAAAGCTACTGTCCGCAGGCATAAAGGCATCATGCCAATTCAACGGAGATCGGCTGTATCTGGAGACGCAGCTGCAGGCCCGGGCACTGTATGAGACGGAAGGCTTCACCCAAGAGGGCGATCCCTTTGAACGGGACGGTATTCCTCACATCGCCATGGTCCGCTGCTACCACTGCTGAGCATTGGCGTTAGTGATATAATATAAATAAATTTGTATTTTTATGAAATGAAGGAGCTTCCTATGAACCAGACCTTTACTCTTCCCTTCGGGCGCTCCACCCAGAGCGTCACCCTTCCGTCAGAGCATGTGTCTCAAATTCTTACGGCCCATCCGACCCCGTCGGTGGATATCAAGCAAGCTGTAGAAGAGGCCCTGCGCCGCCCCATAGCATCACCGCCGCTGTCTAAGGTGGTCAAAAAAGGCGATCGGGTTTGCCTCGTGGTAGCCGACATCACCCGGGCATGGAACCGGTCGAAGGACTTCATCATTCACGTGATAAATGAGCTTTCTCGGGCAGGCATTCCTGATAGTGATATGTATATCGTATTCTCTCAGGGCACCCACAGACCGCACACCGATGAGGAAAACATTGCCTGCGTCGGCGAAGAGGTGGCCCGGCGCATCACCATGTATCAACATGTATCCACCGATGCATCCATGCTCACCCATGTAGGCATCACCAAGCGGGGTACCGATGTGTGGATCAACAGCCACGTCATGGCTGCGGACAAAATCATTCTCGTCAATGCCGTTTCCACCCACGACATGGCAGGCTTTGGCGGTGGGAGGAAGCTGATTCTTCCCGGCGTGGCAGGATTTGAAACGATCCAGCAGAACCATTGCCATGCCCTAGGCGATGAAGTCGGCTCCGGCCAGAATCCCAAGGTGGCGCTGTTAAAAATCAAGGACAACCCTGTCTCCGAGGATATGCAGGAGGCCTGCGACATGGTGAATCCGGCATTCCTCGTTCACTCTCTCATCAATGAGAAGGGCGACGTAGCGGGATTTGTAGCGGGCGACCCTTACGAAGCATGGCTGGAAGGCACTAAAGAGGTGTACCGCATGCAGAAAGTCCCCATGAAGCAAAAGGCAGACGTGACCATCGTTTCTGCCGGTGGCTACCCGAAGGATACGAACCTGTATCAGGGCACCAAATGCTACACCACCGCAGACATTGCCACTAAGGAAGGGGGCATCATCATCACCATGATCGAGGCAGAGGACGTCATGGAGCCTCCGGCGTATCTGGACTCCTTCAAGTACCCGAATCTGGTGGAAATGGAAAAAGGCCTGCGGGCATGCTTCACCATTCCCTTCTTCGTGGCCTTTGAAAATCTTCATACCGCCCTCACCCACACGGTCTACCTCGTGACCCGTCCGGAAAATTTTGACATCATTCGCGAGCGCACCCATCAGACCCCGGTGGCCACCGTGGCGGAAGCATGGGATCTGGCAAAAAAACAGCTGGAAGCGGAAGGAAAAGCAGATTACACCATCAATATCATCCCTCACGGGAGCGCCGTCGTTCCTTATTTGGAATAAAATCCCCTGAAGCGACACCAATTACACGCCAGAGAAACAACATAAGCAATAAAAAGAGGACCCGCGAACTATCGCAAGCCCTCTTTTTTCATTGCTTATTTCAATACCTGTCTTGCCATCCAGATATTCTTACTGAACAGATCAATATAATCGTCCATCAGATTGGCCCCCAGATAGTTATTATCCTTTTCAGCCCCTTCCTTCACGGAAATGACCTCGGACAGAAGATATTTAAAGTCTGACAGCACTGCCTTGTAGACCTCCTCGGAGCTGACCTCTCTGTTTTTGGCTTCCTCGATCTTTGTCGCTGCCAAAAAGCCCTTCACCGTGGATTCCGGCTTGAGCTCCAGCTGCATCATGATCTCTGCCACCGCGTCTATCGCCTCAGCAATCTCGTCATAATACTTTTCCAGCTGCTCATGATCATCAAAGAAATGGTAACCCTTCAGATACCAGTGATAGCTCTGCAGCTTGTGGTAAAACACAACCAGATCAGACCGCAGTACATTCAATTTCTTCTCCATCATAGTCTCCTCCTATTTATAACTATTGAATCGCTTTTATTATCGAATTTTTTCGATTTATTCTGGTATAATACTATCGCCTTTTATGCTGTATAGATAGCAATATCATGGCTATTTTTATCAATATCATGTACATATGGTACAATAATTTTGTTTGGAATTATAAAAATCATATCGGAGGATTGTTTTATGATTACCCGCGAAATGCTGCGGCATGTTGCCGCGGTGGTTCCTTATGGGCCGGGGCGACCCGCCGGTGCATATGTTGCTTCAAACCATGGCCTCCCAGCCCCATCTGCAGGGCATCTCCCATTGGCATGACGAGCTGGAGTGCCTTTATATTTTATCCGGCACCATGGATTTTTTCACGGACGACAAAAAAATCCCCCTGTTTCCCAGGGATTTTCTCATGCTCCCTCCCTGGGCGATGCATCGCAATATGTCTCATGGGAACGAGGATTGCCGTTTTACCCGTCTCCTGATCCATCCCTCTCTGCTGTCCGCCAGCGGCGGCATACGGGAGCAATTCTTATTTCCCCTGCTACGCCAGGCGGAGCCGGAGTATCCGGTGCGCGCCGATCACCCCATGGCACCGGCGCTGGCCGGCTCCTCTGGGACATGTACGTCCTAAACAGAGACCGGGCCGCCGGCTTTGAACTGGAATATATCGGCCTGCTTCACATACTGCTGGCCCGTCTCTATAGTCTGTTTCCGCCGGAAAGCATATGAAAAAAGAATTCCCGACCCGGATCTTATGTCTCAGCGGGACATGATCGCCTTCATTCAGAAACAATACGCGGAGAAACTGACCTTAGGGAACATCGCTACGGCGGGGCGGATTTCTAAAAGTAAGTGCTGCCGCATTTTTAAGACGTACCTGCAGCAGACACCCATTGATTTTTTGAACACCTACCGCCTTGAAATCAGCTCAAACCTGCTGGCTGACACGGAAGAACCGGTGCTGGAGATTGCCAACGCCTGCGGGTTTTCCAGTCAGAGCTATTTCACCAAGCTGTTTCAAGAAAAATTTAGTCTTACCCCCACGGCGTATCGAAAAGCAAAGCGGGAGGCCTGACGGCATGAAGCCCGCTATATTTTCATGGCGATTAAAAAAAATTTTGAATCTCTGCTTGACAGTTCCTTCTCCTCTGTGCTACAGTTACCTCAATCCAATACGGACTAGGAAGAGAAGAGTACGAAAGCGGAAACGCTAAAGAGAGCCCTTGCATGGTGAAAGAGGGCGCGCGGAAGATTTCGGAAGATGGCCTCTGAGTCAGGTATGCTGAATCGTAAAGCAGCCCGGGAGCTCCCGTTACAGAGCCGGGGTATCAAGGCTTGCGCCGGCGTACCTTTCAAGGCATAAATGGTGACGTTTATGTGAAATTGGGTGGTACCACGGAGCTCCGTCCCTTTTGAGGACAGGAGTTTTTTGTTTACCTTTTTGGGGGAGGAACCGAGTATGAATTGGAAAAAAACAGTCATCGTATCATTGGCAGCGCTGGCATGCACCGGTATTTTCACAGGCTGCGGCGGCGAGAAAAAGGACGCCCCCGCCCAAGCGGACAAGAAGGAAATCACTGTGGGCGTGACGCCGGGCTATTCCGAGGAGGTCCTCGAGTTTGTAGCGAAGCAGGCGGAGAAAGAGGGCCTCAAGGTGACCATCAAAAATTTCTCCGACTATGTCACGCCGGATCAGGCACTGGCGGCGGGGGAAATTGATTTGAATTCGTTCCAGCACGGCCCGTTTCTGGACGCGTTCAATGAAAAGAACGGTACTAAGCTGGTGTCTATCGGCAAGACCTATCTGGCACCGCTCCAGATGTATTCCAACACGGTGAAATCCGCCAAGGATATTCCCGACGGGGCAAAAATTTCCATCCCCAACGATCCGTCCAACGGTGGCCGGGCGCTGCTTCTTTTAGACCGTCAGGGACTTTTGAAGCTGAAGGAGGGCACCGATCCTGTGAGGGCCACCATCAATGACATCGCAGATAATCCGAAGCACCTTGAGCTGGTTGAGCTGGAGGCGGCTCAGCTGCCCCGCTCACTCGGTGATGTGACTGCCGCTGTCATTAACGCAGGCTATGCCAAGTCGGCCAATCTGAATGCCAAGGACGCTATCGCCACCGAAGACGACACATCGCCCTATGCGAATATCATCGCCGCCAGAGATGTGGACAAGGACAACCCGACGTATAAAAAATTTGTCACCATCTTTCAGAGCGACACGGTGCGAAATTATATCAAGGATAGCTACGCAGAATGGCTGATTCCTGCCTTCTGATGCAACGCAAAATAAAAAATGCGCCTCTGCATGAAGCAGAAGCGCATAAAGGCAAGCCTTTTTATTGTTTAGGTTTCCTCATAATACTGAACGTAAAATTTCGGCTGATGAGCTCCGTATAAATCGTAGGACACGGCCCGTTCATCGTAGCGGTTCACCCGCACCGGCCGTTTTTCAGGATAGCCGATAGCGATACAGCAGAAGGGATCCAGCTCGGCAGGTATATCCAAAATATGGCTGAGGTGGACCTTTCTGTCCTGATAGGGATAGACCTGCATCCACAGCGATCCCAGTCCCAGATGCTGCGCCTCGATGAGAATATTTTGTGCTGCCGCGGCGCAGTCAAAGGCCCACTCCTCAGGAAAGCTGATATCTTTCTTTTTTCCGACGATGACGATCACTGCCGCTGCCCTTCGGCAAGGTCCCGCAATGATACTGTTATGAGACACCGCCTTGACCAGATCTTCTCTGGTGACGATGATAAAATCCCGTGATTTCTGATTGCCCACGCTGCGAGCCTGCATGCCGGCCTTGACAAGTGTTTCTAAATCCTCCGGCTCCACCCGGGTCAGCTCCTTGAAATGACGGCAGGTTCCCCTTTTGAATATTTCATCCATGTCCACGCCTCCTTACCAGAAAGCAGCCGCCGCTCCTTTCTAAATCTACTGTTATTATGTATTCATTATACCATGCGCGGCAGGAACGGGCCGAAAGGAGCAATAAAAAACAATCCGGCAGTGCCGGATTGTTTTTTTATCAGATCGTGTCTGTCGCGCGGAGACGAGTCAGCGCCCGCAGGAGCGCCAGCCTTGCCCGCTCTACATCCACATCCTTGCTATGGGATGACAATCTTGCCTCCGCCCGCTTTCTGGCTGCCTGAGCACGGGCTACATCAATGGTCTCTGCCAACTCTGCCAGAGGTACCACGATATTGACCCGATTGTCCTTCACTTCCAGAAATCCGCCAAAAACAGCCACCTTTTGCACTTTTCCGTCCACATGAATGCGGACAGCGCACATTTCCAAGGCAGCTACCAGAGGGAGGTGTCCCTTCATGATGGCAAACTCGCCGTCTTCCGCGCGAGCTGCCACGAGAGTGACCCCGTCAGCCTGATAGATCGGCCCGTCCGGACTGATGACCTCCAGATGCATCGGATTTATAAGGGTATCAGCCATGGCTTATTCCCCTTTCTTCGTCATCTTTTCAGCCTTTTCCACTGCTTCATCAATGGTTCCTACCATGTAGAACGCGCCTTCCGGAAGATCATCGTGCTGGCCTGCAAGGATTTCCTTGAAGCCCCGGATGGTTTCCTTCAGGGACACGTATCTGCCCGGGGAACCGGTGAACTGTTCAGCTACGAAGAAGGGCTGAGACAGGAATCTCTGAATCTTGCGCGCCCGGGCTACGATGACCTTGTCGTCGTCGGAAAGCTCTTCCATACCGAGAATCGCGATAATGTCCTGCAACTCCTTGTAGCGCTGCAGAATGGCCTGCACGCCCCGGGCTACGGTGTAGTGCTCTTCCCCGAGAACGTTCGGGTCAAGGATACGGGACGTGGAGTCCAGCGGATCCACCGCGGGATAAATCCCGAGCTCTGCAATGGAGCGGGACAGAACCGTGGTTGCGTCTAGGTGGGTAAATACCCCAGCCGGAGCCGGGTCTGTCAGGTCGTCAGCAGGTACGTAAACCGCCTGAATGGACGTGATGGACCCGTCCTTGGTGGATGTGATCCGTTCCTGCAGCTCGCCAATGTCGGTGGCCAACGTGGGCTGGTAACCAACGGCAGAGGGCATACGCCCGAGAAGGGCGGATACTTCGGAGCCTGCCTGAACGAAACGGAAAATATTATCTACGAAGAGAAGCACGTCCTGATTCTGGACGTCACGAAAATATTCCGCCATAGTCAGCCCAGTGAGCGCAACTCTCATACGAGCTCCCGGCGGTTCGTTCATCTG
Source organism: Dialister sp. (assembly GCA_034180505.1). Taxonomy (GTDB): domain Bacteria; phylum Bacillota; class Negativicutes; order Veillonellales; family Dialisteraceae; genus Dialister. The sequence continues at coordinate 99,668 of JAXFOE010000009.1, read as the reverse complement.
CCCGTATACGAGGGCAACCTTGTTCAGAACGCCGGAATCTCTCATTTCGCCCCAGAGGTCATTCCCTTCACGGGTACGTTCGCCTACGCCGCAGAATACGGAGCAGCCCGAATGCTCGGTAGCTACGTTGTGAATGAGCTCCTGAATGAGCACGGTCTTACCAACTCCGGCACCGCCGAAGAGGCCGATCTTGCCGCCCTTTGCATAGGGGGCGATCAGGTCAACGACCTTGATGCCGGTTTCAAAAATTTCAGTTGCCGGGGACTGGTCCTTAAAGGACGGTGCCTGGCGATGAATAGGCCAGTAGTCAGACGCTTCGACCGGGGTTGCATCCTTGTCCACGGTCTGTCCCAGTACGTTGAAAATACGTCCCAGAACGCCGTCGCCTACCGGCGCGGCAATTGCCCGGCCGGTGTCTACTGCTTTCATTCCGCGTACCATGCCGTCGGTGGAGCTCATCGCAACGGTACGGACAACGCCGTCTCCCATATGCTGCATGGTCTCACAGATAACATCTACCGGAACACTGCCTTCTTCATCTTTTACATGAATCGCGTTATATATAGCAGGAAGTTCCTGATCATCCTTGAAGGCTATGTCCACTACGGCGCCCATAACCTGAAGGACCTTCCCTACCTGCTTCTGCTGTTCATTTGCCATGAAGAAGCATTCCTCCTTATCCAATTACGCAGATTTACTCCAACGCCGCAGCACCGCCGACAATTTCGGAAATTTCGTTGGTGACCTGGGCCTGTCGGGCTTTGTTGTACGACAGATTGAGGTCGGCGATACGTTCCGTAGCATTGTCGGTTGCGGCAGACATGGCAGCCATACGGCTTCCCAGCTCGGATGCGGCTGACTGCAGCATGGCGTTATAAACCTGCACCTTCACATATTCAGGAAGGAGCTTGGACAACACTGTCACCGAGTCGGGAAGGAAAATATAAGGTTCTTCGGGAATCTCAAGATACTTCTCCCGTTCCCTATCCCATTCCGAGCGACTCGCTTCCTTGCCTGCTTCCTGTTCATCACTGGGCGCTTCCACCGGAAGCAGCCGTTCCACTTTGACCTCCTGGCGCAGAGCAGTGATGAATTTTGTGTAAATGATGTAAACCTCGTCCACTTCTTCTCGGGTAAAGTAGCCAACCATTTCCTTGGCCAGCTCCATCGAGTCCTCTGCGGAAGGCTTGTCAGAAAAGCCGAAATGGTAAGAGTCGGAATCAAAGCCGCGGAACCTCAGGTAATTTCTTCCCTGCTTCCCGCATACATACAGCGCATATTCCGACCGGTCCCTTCCGGAGAGTTCCTGTAACGTACGCTTCATAACGTTTGAGTTAAAGGCGCCGGCAAGACCCTTATCCGCACTGATGACGAGATAACCGATCTTTTTTACCGAGCCCGCCCTGAAGAGAGGGCTGGTAAAGCCTGGCGTTACCGAAGAAGCGCGGCGCAAGAGCTCTCCGATCTTTTCTGCATAGGGACGGGAGCCGTTCGCTTTTTCTTCCGCTTTGCGGAGACGCGCGGCAGCTACCATCTTCATTGCTTTTGTGATCTGCTGGATGTTGGTGACAGACTTTATGCGCCCTTTGATATCACGCGTGCTTTCCAATCAGATCACCCCTCTACCGTTTCAGGCTTGTCTTCAGCCGTTTCCTCAGTGGTACCAGCCGTCGCTGTATACCGTTCCTTAAACTCTGCGATGGCCTTCTTTAGCAGCTCCTCGGTTTCTTCAGTCAGCTTCTTTGACTTTTTGATGTCCTCACCGATTTCCGGATGGGTGCTGTGGAGGAATGCCAGAATCTGGCGTTCAAAGTCTACAACCTGATCCACCTCGACATCATCCAGATAGCCCTTAACGGCTACATAGATGGCCTGTACCTGGTCCTCGACCGGGTATGGCGTATACTGAGGCTGCTTCAAAATTTCCGTCGTTCTCTGGCCGCGGTCGATCTGTGCCTTTGTAGCGGCATCTAGGTCGGAACCAAACTGTGCAAATGCCGCCAGCTCACGGTACTGAGCCAGGTCAAGACGGAGGGTGCCTGCTACCTGCTTCATCGCTTTGATCTGGGCACTGCCGCCTACACGGGATACGGAAAGGCCTACATTGATGGCCGGCCGGATACCGGAATAGAACAGAGCGGTTTCCAGATAAATCTGACCGTCGGTGATGGAAATAACGTTGGTCGGAATGTAAGCGCCTACGTCGCCTGCCAGCGTTTCAATAATCGGCAGCGCGGTGATGGAGCCTCCGCCCATAGCATCGGACAGACGGGCTGCCCGTTCCAGAAGACGGGAGTGCAGATAGAATACGTCACCGGGGTACGCTTCACGTCCCGGCGGACGGCGGAGCAGCAGGGACATGGCGCGGTAGGCTACCGCATGCTTGGACAGGTCATCATAGATGATGAGCACGTCCTTGCCCTGATGCATGAAATGCTCCGCAATAGATACGCCGGAGTACGGCGCGAGGTACTGCATCGGGGAGCCTTCTGCCGCGCCGGCGTGAACGATGATGGAATAATCCATGGCGCCTGCCTGACGGAGACGCTCGTACACCCGGACAACGTTAGAGTTTTTCTGCCCGATGGAAACGTAAATACAAATAACATCCTGCCCCTTCTGGTTCAGAATGGTGTCAATGCCGATGGCGGTCTTACCGGTGCCGCGGTCGCCGATGATCAGCTCACGCTGGCCGCGTCCGATAGGAACCATGGAGTCAATCGCTTTCAGCCCCGTCTGCAGCGGCACGTTTACCGGCTGCCGGTCTGCGATACCCGGTGCTTTGATTTCAATGTCCCGGAAGGCGTCGGTTTTGATATCGCCCTTTCCGTCGATTGGCTGGCCCAGCGCGTTAACAACGCGGCCAATAACCGCATCGCCTACCGGCACCTGCATCAGGCGGCCGGTCCGTTTTACGGTATCCCCCTCTTTAATGGTTTCCGCATTCCCCAAGAGAACAACGCCGACGTTGCTTTCCTCTAGGTTCATGGCCATGCCGTAAACGCCGTTAGGCAACGCTAGTAGCTCGCCGGCCATGCAGTTTTCCAGGCCGTATACGTGAGCAATGCCGTCGCCAACCTCCAGAACGGTACCTACTTCATCGACATTGAGGTCTACCTTGTAGTTTTCAATCTGTTTTTTGATGACAGATGTAATTTCATCTGAACTGATTTTCATTTCCTATAAGTCACCTCAATCTCTTTGCATTATTTTATTTCTCAGAGTCTCGAGCTGTCTGGCCACAGAACCGTCAATCAGGCGGTCCCCCACCTGTACAGTAAAGCCGCCAAGAAGCGATGTGTCCACCTTCTGCTTCAGAAGGATCTTCTTGCCCGTGATGTCCGCAAGCTTATCCTTCAGGCGCTCCGCCTGTTTTTTAGACAGCGGGAGCGCACTGGTCACCACAGCCTCTTCCATGCCGAGCCCATGGTAGGCCAGGAGTACAAAGTTGTCCACCATGGCAGGGAAGTCGGCGATCCGGTCCTTGTCTATGACCACGTAGCAGAACTGCAGAACCGTCGGCGAAACCTTGTCTTCAAATAACTTCTTTATCGTATCTTTCTTGACATCCCGGGCAATCATGGGATGAGTCAGGAGAGTGGAAAGCTCCTCGCTGTCATACATCGCGCCTGCGATGAGCGAAAGCTCCTCCTCCATTTGTTCCAAGCTGCCCTGTTCAGCAGCGATTTCATATATGGCACGACCGTATTTTTTCGCAAGGATTACGCTCTTGTCCATAATCAATTACCTGCTTTTTTTGCATCCAGCCTAGCGATGCTTTCCGCGATGAGCCGTTCATTCATGTCGGGCGTCATATTTTCATTGATGATTTTCGACGCGATATCGCAGGAAAGAACAGCCACCTGATCCCGAAGATCCTCCAGAGCGTCCTTGCGTTCCCTCTGAATCTGGCGGGCGGCCATTTCCTTCTCCTTCTCGATGACTTCACGAGCCTCATCAATCTGCGCCTGGGCCTGAACCTTGGCTTCCTTGACTGCCTGATCCACGATACCTTGCGCGGTCACGCGAGCATCCGCCAGCTGCGCTTCCAATTCACCCTTGAGCTTTGCCGCATCAGCCTTGGCAGTGGCCGCATGATCCAGATCGCCTTTGATCCGGTTTTTACGGTCCTCCATGACCTTCAGTAACGGCTTGTAGCAGAAATGCCCTAGCACGGCTACGAGAATGAGGAAGTTCAGGATGGAAAACAGCAGTGTCCCGTTTAATTCTACCAATGGTATCCCTCCCTTAGGCTAATGATGGAAATCAGATTAGCCGAGGAATGGGTTGGCGAATACAAGAACGAGCGCGATAACGACAGAGATAATCGGAATAGACTCTACCAGACCGATGCCAACGAGCATCGAAGTGAAGAGCTGGCCCTGCATCTCCGGCTGGCGAGTCATTCCGTCGATAGCATGCGCTGCTACCTTCGCATCGTTCCAAGCAGCGGCAAAGGCGCACACAGATGCGATAAGCGCTGCTGCGATAAGGGAATACTGAACAATAATAGTCTGATCCATGGTGGTAATTCCTCCTAAGAATGAATTCCGGTATCTCCGGATATAACGTGCCGGTTGGGCGGACGGTGCCGCGGCATATAAGAGTGCCCCTCTTCGTTCACTTTCCGCTTCAATCCACACTTTCCTTGAAGTAAATCGATGTCAGGGTGGTGAAAATGAAGGCCTGGATCAACCCTATGACAAGGCTGAACACGATCCAGATCAGAGGTACAAGCGCCGGTGCGAGCCAGTACAGGATTTCCAGCAGGATTTCGCCGGCCAGAATATTACCGAACAGACGCATCGCCAGCGTGACCGGACGGGAGAGTTCCTCCACGACATTGATGACCACGAAGGGCGGGAATGGCTCAAAGAAATGCTTCAGCCAGTGGCCGACCCCCTTATTCATGATATATACGCCATGAATACATATGGTTCCTGCCAGAGCCAGTCCCAGCGTCGTATTCACATCATTTGTCGGGGACGGGGTCATATGATCCGTCGGCAAGAGGCCGATTTCATTCCCGATAAAAATGAACATGAATAGCGTCAGCAGGTAATACACAACCTTTCGGTAATGGGGCCCCAGATTTTTTTCAAACTGACTGCACAGCGGCTCCACAATCATTTCCACCGCATTCTGTATGCCGCTTGGAACAAGCGCGCGGCCCCGGCTGGCAGCAAACACGATGATAAACACTAAAAGAGCGGTAAGCCACTGTACATAAAGAGTATCCATATTCACTGTCAAGCCGAAAAGCTCAGCACCGATGTGTGTACCTGTATGTAGATGCATAATTTCACCCCCTCTCGCTCGTTGGACGTCAAGAAATATTCTTATTTCACACCGTCACCTGGCAAGGATAGATGCCGGAAACAATGTCAATAAGCCAATCAGCAGCCCGATGACGTGAAGCGGTGTCCATATGAGCACCGCCGCCGCCAGAGCGACCTCCAAAAACAGGCGGCCCATGAGCAGGCTTGCGCCCATGCGCCCGATATACCCCGCGTCTTTCCCTTTTTTCTCCCAGCCTATGTAGGCATGCTTCATATACAAAAGAAACAGCAGATGAAACAGGGCGCCCACAAAAAAACCGCCCCCCATGGCCCAGCCCCAGGACCACCAGCCTATAGCGGTGCCTCCAAGGCCAATCAGGGCAATCCATCGGTTCGCCCGGTTAACAAAGGCCGGAAAGACCGGATCCAGTTTCATTCTACCTACCTGTCATCTTCCTGATCACCGACCACAGACCGCCGGCAGCTCCCAAAACAGAGAGCGCCCCGAAGCAGACTGGGTAGGTCTCTAAATATTCATCCGCCTTAAGCCCGACATACATGCCAAGACCGATGGTCATCAGCATGGAAAGACCTGCTCCGCCGGCTGCTGCTATGCGCCGGCCCGCCTGAAGTCCTTCCTTCTTTCCTTGGTTTTCCTTCTTCATTCCGGGCTCCCGGGCACGCCTCGCAAAAAATGAGCCCAAAGCATGCCTCAATCATGAAAATAGCACGCAAAAAGCGCACTTTCCATGTATACAGTACCAGTATACCATACGGTTTTTTACTTCGCCATAAAAGGAGACGGTTTTTTCCTAGAAAGATTCGACAAAAACAGGAGCATGTCCACGATCCGTTCCGCCGCCTTCCCATCACCGTAGGGATTGACTGCCTCTGCCATGGCGCGGTACGCCTTCTCATTGGTGAGAAGCTCGTAAGCCGTCTCATAGATCCGCTCCTCGTCGGTTCCCACCAGCCGCACGGTCCCCGCCTCCACCGCTTCCGGCCGCTCGGTAGTATTCCGAAGGACCAGCACCGGCTTTCCAAGACTGGGTGCCTCCTCCTGAATCCCGCCAGAGTCAGTGAGCACGATAGCTGACCGAGCCATCAGATTCGTGAAAGGCTCATACTCCATGGGATCCACCAGATGAATCCCGGGCACCCCGTCCAGCTCCTCCGACACCGCCTCCCGCACCAACGGATTCCGATGTACCGGAAAAACCACCTCCGTATCAGGCACCCGCTCCACGATCCGCCGCAGCGCGCGGTACACATTATGCATGGGAGCTCCCAGATTTTCACGCCGATGCGTCGTCACCAAAACGACCCGCTTATGCTCCTCGATCGCCTCAATGACAGGATCAGCAAACATATACCGCTTCTTCACCGTGGCCAGCAGCGCGTCAATCACCGTGTTGCCGGTCACAAAAATAGAAGCGGCCTTTTTATTCTCCCGAAGCAAATTCCGCTTCGCCGTTTCCGTAGGTGCGAAATGAATATTGGCTAGAATGCCTGTGAGCTGCCGGTTCGCCTCCTCCGGAAAGGGCGACGACAGATTCCACGTACGGAGCCCCGCCTCGATGTGAGCCACCGGGATCTGCTGATAAAAGGCCGCCAACGCCGCGGTGAAGGTAGTGGTCGTATCCCCGTGGACCAGCACATAATCAGGCCGCTCCTTAGCGAGCACCTCCTCCAGCCCCCGAAGCACTCGGGCAGTGATGTCAAAAAGAGACTGGCCGCTTCGCATGATGTCCAGATCATAATCCACAGGCAGACCGAAGAGAGACACCACCTGATCCAGCATCTCTCGATGCTGCGCCGTCAGACAGACCTTCACATCCACCCCGGGACGAGCCAGAAGCTCCCGCACCACCGGCGCCATTTTTATTGCTTCCGGCCTTGTGCCGAAGATCGTCATTACCTTGATAGCCATCCCGCTTCCCCCTGAACAATCAAAGCGCCCCGCCCGTCCAATGAGCCGGAGCCGCCTCTCTTTCCCTTATTATATACCATTCCCGTCCTTTTTGGGCATCGCCGAAGAGAAGCCCCCCTGCCGGCGCCCCCTCATTGTTCGCGCGCCCCTTCATTTTCAGGCAGCGTATGGAATATAACGAGCCCTTCCATTTTGCAGATCCCCTTTGAAATATAATGCGCCCTTTCTCCTTTCAGAGAAAGCAATAAAAAAACAGACCGCCCATAACAAGCTGTCTGCGTTTCTTTGGCAATGGCGGCGCTGTTTTTCTCCGCCTCCTTCCCTTTCGCCCATGCCTTTCGCTTTGCCTCGTACCTTTTTGTTTATCCCTCACCCTTTCATTTTTCGCTCACCTCCTTAATTTTTGCTCACTCCGTCGCTTTTCTCCCGTTCCCTCTTTCCTCACTCGTTCGTTTGTTGCTCACCCTCTCAGTTTTTGCTCACCGCTTCGTTTTTCGGGCAGTCTTGCTTTGGAAAAAGCGGGCAATCAAAAACAGGCGTCCTGCATCAGACACCTGTTTTTGATAAATTATTTTTTATTTTCTTTCCTTTTCTTCCTGCTCCGGCTCGTGCGGCGGTGGGATGATTTCCTTCAGCACTCCCAGCTTTCTTGCCCACAGGACGAATGCCGCCAGAGCACAGAGAAGAATGATGCCGCCCAGTATGGGCGACAGATGGATCACCAAAAGCGCTACGCAGGAGAAAAACGCGGTAAGCCCGTACATGATAAGCACCACCTGCTTTTGAGAGAGTCCACTGGCGAGAAGACGGTGATGGAGATGATTTTTGTCCGGCGAAAATACAGGCACCCCTGCCTGCTTCCGGCGAATGATGGCAAGGAAGGTATCCGTGATCGGCACCGCCAGCGCCACCAGCGGCACAATGAGCACTGCTACCGCCGCGGTTTTCATGGATCCCATCACCGACACCGCCGCAATGACGTAACCTAGGAACATAGAGCCGGTATCGCCCATAAAAATTTTGGCAGGATTGAAATTGTACTGCAGGAAGGCGAGACAGGATCCGGTCATGGCCACCATGGCCGCAGCCGCCACCCACTGTCCCATTTGGAACGCCAGCATGGCGATGGCAATGGACGCGATGGTGGCAACCCCTGCGGCGAGACCGTCAAGGCCGTCGATGAGATTCACCGTATTCACAAAGCCGACGATCCAGAAAATCGTGAGGGGGATCGAAATAAACCAGGGCAGGTAGATCATGCCCACTTGAGGCAGCACGAGCCAATCAATATTCACGTTGAAGAAAATCACAAGGATCGCCGCGGCGATGATCTGCCCCAGTAGCTTCACCCGGGCAGGCAGAGAAAACATATCATCCAGCACCCCGACAGTAATGAGGAAGGTGGCGCCGACCAGAATTCCTATCAGCTCATAGGAAAGACCGATCGTCAGAATGACAGACACCATAAAGCCTGAGTAAATTGCAAGCCCCCCCAAGCGGGGAATGAGACCGTGATGCACCTTCCGTGCGTCCGGCCGGTCTACGGCGCCTACAGAGACCGCAAACCGTTTCACCAGCGGCGTCAACGCAAAGGTGACCAGCAGCGCCGTCAGAAATGTATAGGCATAGGCTATCAACGAAATCCCTCCGGAACTTTTAACTTTCCCCTATTTTATCATATCCCGTATCATGTCGGAGAAAGGCATAAAAAAAGACCTCGTGAGAGGTCTTTTTTTACTCGTATCAGAACTTGTAGTTCAGGGATACGGTCCAAGCATCATCCTCAGCAGTCTTGCTGTCGGTGTCAACAGCGAAGGCATATTCGCCATGGAGATATACGTTCTTCATGAGCGCTACATCAGCGAGAGCATTCCAGTATTTCAGTTTGTCAGCTTTGTTGGTGCCGTTCAGATTCTTCAGTACATCCGTCTGGAGACCGGTTGCGCCATCACCGGGGTACATCCCCCTTTCAATGTTGTTGTACGCCACATCTACCTGGAAGCTGCCGGGCTTCTTCAGGTTCAGCTTCCCGTAGCCAATACCTGCGTTCCAAGCGGTATCCAGATCATCAGCAGTGGTGTTCTTCCAGTATTCACCGAATACACGGAAATCCTGTACCGGAACAACGAGACCAACACCCATCACTTCATCTTCAATGTTATCGTTAAACTTCAGGTAGTTCAGGTCCAGCTTGGCTACGCCAAAGTCTGCCATGCCCTTTGCATAAAGAACATCCTTGCCCTCTATAAGCTTACCCTTGTTGAACTGGCCGAAGCCTACAGCTACACCGAATTTTCCAAGGCCGAACTGGGCTTCCGCACCGTCGAATCCGTCGGCACTCCCATAGAGCCAGCCGCCCTGATTGCCAAAGTTATTGCCATACCGGCCGAGCTTGACAGCTACTGCGTCGCCGAACTGATGACGAACGTTCAGCACATCCATCTTTGTGGTTGCGTCTTCGCCATCCTTGAAGTTCATGTTGGAGGTCAGACGGCCGTTAACGGTGGTGCTCTCATTGACCTGGGCCTTTACGTTGATTCTCATACGGCCGTTCCAGCCCTCATCGCCAAAGGCGTTATCCTGGTAACGCATACGAGCATCGCCGGACCAGTAGAGGTTGCCAACCTTCTTTTCCAAGTTGGATACGCGAACGCCGAGGTTTGCCAGCTCGTCAGCGTATTCGCCGGCCAACTTGTCAAGAGTAGCGCGCTGTTCAGCGTTCAGCTGATCTTCACGAGCCATGAGACGAGCAATGATCTGAGCCAGTTCATAGCGGGTCATGTTTCTCTGACCGCGGAAGGTGCCGTCCGGATAACCTTCCACTACGCCCTGATCGGACAGATCGGAAACTGCCTGATACGCCCAGTCATCGGTGGACACATCAGAGAACGGATTTGCGGCATATGCGGATACGCCGGCGGTGAGTGCAGCTACTGCTGCGAGTGCGAGAATTTTTTTCATATTCTATCGCTCCTTTTGAAAAATCGGCTCTTTGCTTTCCTCTCCGCTTTCAGAAGTCCGCCGCTCGAGTGACCGTGTTTCCTCTGCCCGGGTCCTTCCTCACGCGTAAAGGCGCAAGGGATAAGAGCCTTCCTGCCCTTGCTTATGTTCATTGTAGCCCAAACAATCCATAAAATCAATGACCGCCAGTCTTTTCAACCCTTTTTAATATTTCCATAAGAGAGCCGCCACACATTGTCTATCCATAGGGCCCGCTTTTCCCATTTGTACCGTATTTAGTACCTCTCCCGCCGCTATCCCTTAAAATACCATTAAGCCTCCTCCTTTAATGAGTAGCTATAAAAAAGTTTTATATCAATCTGTACATCATTTTCGAAGCAAATGAAGAAAATATTGGTCTGCGAGCCGTTGAAAAGTTTTCTTTACCTGTGAGGTGCTTGATGTGTTATCGAGTCCCTTTGCATAATAGTATTTCCTCGCCCGGGCAAACCATGTACGAGGGACGGGCGCTTTTTTGTGGTACTCTATAGGCATCAAACGAGGAGGCAGGATGAAGGTTTATCAACATATATCTGAGGCGGAGGCGCTGGCGTTGTATGACGCGTATCTGGCAGGACGGCTGCCAAGGGTGGGGACGATCCTTGCAGAGGGGACAACGCTTCTTTTTTTCGACGCGCCCCTTCCCGAGGGCAGGGACGTGTTCGTGTCCTTCGGGCCTGTAGCAAGGCTCCGGACCACCTTGAAGGATTCCCAAGCGCTCACGGCATGGCGGGCGTACGCGGACAATCGTCCAGTGCCTGCCTTCGCGTCGGTCATAGTCACCCCTTCCGGCGCATGCGCCATCGAACGGAAAGACTTCGAGGGCGGCACTCCGCTTTTATTTCCCCCGTCCCTTTTGCGGGAGGTCATGACCAGCGCAGAGGCGGCAACTATTTTTTCTCTGCCGGAAAAGGAAATCACCGAGGCGATAAAACGTGGTGCTTTCAAAAACGATGAAGCGCGAAAATCGGGGCCTGCTTATCTTGTGACAAGGCGGGGCATGGAGCGGGTTTTTGAGGAAAAGGAAAGCGAGCTCTATCCGCTGTCGCCGCTCAGGGTAATTTACACCACCGCCGAGGCAGCAGAACTCTGGGGCCGAGACGCGGGCTATGTGCGGGCCTCTGCTGGCGGCGCAGGGCACATGGCGGCCCGCATGCATGAAGAGGAACGGCGAAAATCGGGGCGGATCTGGCTGGTCACTCGGGAGGCTATGGAACGGGTCTTCGGATTCCCGGACGTGAAAAAAATGCGCACCCTGTCAGAGTCACTGGAGGGGCGGTCATGCAGATGAATGTACTCCGTTTTTTTGCGGCGGCGCTCCTTTTTCTTTGCGCCCCTTTCCCTGCAACAGGTCCCGCGCTGGCTGCGGCGAGGTTCAATGCTTTGCAACGGGACTTTATTTCTTCGTCACCCTTTACGAATATCCCGCATGCCGAAATTTACACGAGCGGCTATATTCCCCGCCGGTCAGAGGGTCCGGAGCTTGTAAAAAATCTGAGCGTCTCCGAACGAGCTGCGCCGGTGCCAAAAAGCACCTCCGGCGTGTGGAATCTGACTCTGCTCTATCCGGTGTATTCTTATCTTCCGTATCCGGAGGCGGCCGCCTATGAGGTGGAGCTCCTTTCGGAATATCCCAAGAGCGATAGCGTGCAGCGGATCTTTTCAAAAATCACTACCCTTTGCAATGTGTATGATCCGTCGCCCCGGATCGGCACCTATTACTGGCGGGTGCGAGCGCTGGACGCAAGCGGCGAGGCCATAAGCGAATGGAGTCTTCCCACGATGCAGCAGACGAGCCCGGCGGATCTGTGGGAGGTCGGACTTTACGGAGACAGTATCACTCACGGCGGCGGCCACGTGCTCTATGGTCCCTCGGATCCTGCCTACAGCTACGGCACGTATTTGGATTTTCCCGCAGTGAATCTAGCGAAAAGCGGCGACTCTATGGCTATGCTGGTGGCGCGGTTTGATCGGGACGTGCTGCCCTTCCATGTGAGAACGCTTCTCGTCATGGGCGGGATCAACAGCATACGCACCGGCAAGAGCGCGGCATCAGTGATCCAAGGCTTGGAAGCGCTCCGGCAAGCATGCATGGATCATCATATCCGCCCCATTCTGCTGACACTCCCGCCGATCAACCCTGATGCGCTCCGGCGCATCTATCACGAGGCCACTCCCTCTGACTGGCGTGTCACTTTGGACGCGGTGAACGCATATATCCGCAGCGTGCCTCACATCGACACGGCAGCCCCCTTCGGCGAGGGAGCCCTTGCAGAGGATATGGCCTTCGACGGCCTGCACGGCGATCCGGAGATGAAACGGATCATCGCAATGGTCATCAATGCGCACCGCCAAGAGCTTGGCTTATAAAAACTGCGCAAATAAAAAAGCCTGCCACGCAGGCATGAAAAAATCCCGCAACCGATTGCGGGATTTTTATTTCAATATTTCTCGCCGTAGAGGGCTCTGTTTTTTTCAACGATGGCCATGATGCGACTGGCAGTTTCCTCAATGGCTTTGTTTGACACGTCCAGCACCGGACAGTGGAGCCGATGCATAACCTCCTTCGCGTAGGATAGTTCGTCTTCAATGCGGTCGATGTCAGTGTAATTGGCTGCGCCGGAAAATCCCAGTGCCCGCATACGCTCGCTACGGATACTGTTCAGCTTGTAAGGGTCAATGATAAGACCTACAATGCGGTACGGTGGTACCTCAAATATTTCCGGCGGCAGCTGCACCTCCGGCACAAGGGGAAGGTTCGCCACCTTCAGCGCCTTGTGGGCCATGTACATGGAGAGCGGCGTTTTTGACGTGCGGGACACGCCGATGAGAACCACGTCAGCCTTCATAAAGCCGGCAGGATTTTTTCCGTCGTCGTATTTCACCGCAAACTCAATGGCCGCAACTTTTTTGAAATATTCCTCGTCCAGCTTATGAATGACGCCCGGCTTCATGTGGGGCTTTTCTTTTGTCACCGCTTCCACTAGATCTAGCATTGGCCCCAGAATGTCCACGTAGCGCACATGAGCTCTCTCTGCCTCGGTCTCGAAAAATTCGCGCAGCTCCGACGATACCAGCGTGTGGCAGACCACCGCGTCATTTTTCGCGGCTTCGGCCACTACCTTGGCGATCTGGTCGGTGTGGCGTATGAAGGGCACTCGTGCCACCTCTATATCTGCGTCAAATTGTCCTGCCGCTGCCTTGGCCACGTGCTCTGCAGTGTCGCCGATGGAGTCGGATACCACATAAACGATGGGAGTTTTTGCCATCTTACTGCCGGCCTTCCGTGCCCAGCTTCAGAAAGAGGCGGGCAATATTTGTTTTTGAAATACGTCCCACGAGCGTATATTTCTTTTCACCCCGTGTCTCCGTGACGGTCACTACGGGCAAGCAGTCTATCTCGTAGTCGATCATTTTTTGCGCCACCTCTACCATGGTTTCGTCAGGCTCGGCGTAAATCATTTTGGACCTTCCCGTCATGACCATGGAAATGGGCACCTTGCTCAGATCCTCCCGACCCATTGCGGATTTCAGCAGATCCTTGCGGGACACCACACCCTGCACATCGTCCTCGGTACCCACAAAGATGGTGCCGATGTCCTCGGTGAAGAGGAGCACCGCCGCATCATAGGCAGAGGAGTCCGCGCTGACCATGACCGGCTTGGACATGCCTTCCGACACGGTACGGGACCGAATGGCCTCGGCAGCTGGATCCTCGCCGCCGCCAAGGTAGAAATATCCCAAGCGCCGGCGGGCGGCAATGATTTCTCCGGAAAGAAGGACCGCCAGATCTCCCCGCAGCGCGCTGCGGGTCACGTTAAGCCGTTCCGCGATCTGCTCTCCCGTTATAGGCCCGTTTTCTTTGACGATACGAGTGATTTCTTTTTGACGGCTGGTTAATTGCATAAGCTCCTCCTCCATCAGGGTCTCTTCCCCCGGAGAACTCCTTTCCTTACAAATAGCCTTTCAGCGTGATTGCTTCTGTTTCCTTACCAGGTATAATCTTCCTGATCCACAAGGCCCCTGCCCGTGGCTGCATCCAGCATGAGCCGCTGCTCGATGCGGGCTACATTTCTCTTGGTGGCCTTCACCATATCCGGGTTGACTGATACGTAGTCGATTCCGCTCTTTACGAGGAATTCGGTGAAATCCGGGTATACTGACGGCGCCTGTCCGCAGATGGATACGGTCTTTCCGTCCTTATGGGCAGTGGCGATCAGATGACGGACCGCTCTCTTGATGGCCAGATTCCGTTCATCAAACAGGGCGGATACGGTGTCATTGTTCCGATCGCAGCCGAGAACGAGCATCGTCAGATCATTGGACCCGATGGAGTATCCGTCAACGAACTGATTGAATTTATCTGCCAGAATGATATTCGCCGGAATTTCTGCCATAAGGAAAAGCTTGAAATCAGGTCCCCGCTCGAGGCCTTCTTCCTTCATGATAGCGGTAACCTTTTCCGCTTCCGCCACAGTGCGGCAGAAGGGAATCATGCAGTTCAGATTTTTCAGTCCAAATTCTTCACGCACCTTCCGCACGGCCTTCAGCTCCAGCCGGAATGCGGCGGTGTATTTCGGATCATAATAGCGGGACGCCCCTCTCCAGCCAAGGAGATCTGCCGGTTCCTCCGGCTCGTATTTGTCACCGCCCTTCAAATTTCTGTATTCGCCGGATTTAAAATCGGAGAAGCGCAGCACCACCGGACGGGGCGCGAGGGCCCGGCATACCTTGGAGATGCCTTCGGCCAGCATGTTGATGACCTTTTCCGGCCTGCCCTGTTCGATTAAATACAGCGGGTGTTCGTGAATGAAGGTGGTCCAGATGAATTCTTCCCGCATGAGACCGATGCCGTCGCAGGGAAGGGATGCATACTGCGCTGCCAGATCGGGATCGCCCAGATTCATCATGACGCCGGTGCCGGTGGGAGCAAAATATTCTGCCATGGCCACGCCTGCTCCGGCGGACTGTGCCTTCGGCTCTGCGGACTGTACCAGATCCTCAACGATGCCGTCATAGACGATGCCGTTCTGGGCATCGATGGTGATGTCCTGTCCTGTTTTCAATACAGAGGTAGCCGCTACGCTGCGGCTCTTGGTGCCGACTACGCAGGGAATGCCCAGCTCTCTGGATACGATGGAGGCGTGGCAGGTCATGCCTCCCGCGTCGGTAACGATGGCCACCGCTTTTTTCATGGCCGGTACCCAGTCAGGGGAGGTCATGGTGGTGACCAGCACTTCCCCTTCCTTGAATTGATCAATGTCCTTCGGATCGGTGATAACGTGGCACGTGCCTGCAGCCATGCCGGGCGATGCGGGAAGCCCCTTTACGAGAACGGTATGATTGGTTGTCATTTTTACTTCAGCACGCTCCTTATTTTCTTTATCTTTCCTAGACCAGACAGTTTCAGGACGAGCCTGTAGGATCCAGATGCGATCCTTGTGATCGATGGCCCATTCCATATCCATATAGCAGCCGTAATGCTTTTCAATGGCCTTGGCATAGCCTGCCAGCTCAGCGATCTGCTCGTCAGTCATAACTGGCGCCTTGGCCATCTCCTCAGAAACCCGGCGCTCCTCTACATCGCCGCCTTCCTTGCGGACCAACTCGATGGATTTTTCATTGATCCGGCGGGAGCGGACGGTGAGATCGCTTTTATTTACCACGAAATTATCCGGCGTTACCGTGCCCTGCACGATGTATTCGCCCAGTCCCCAAGAGCCTTCAATCATGATGGTATCGTCAGCGCCGGTAGCCAGATCCACAGTGAACATAACGCCGGCTGCCTTGGAGTCAGCCATCATTTGCACCGCTGCAGAGAGGGCAACGTTTTCATGATCAAAATTTTTCTTTGCCCGGTAATACACAGCCCGATCGGTGAAGGTGGACGCGTAACATTCCTTCACCTTCTGGATCACCATGTCCCGGCCGGTCACGTTGAGGTAGGTGTCCTGCTGTCCCGCGAAGGATGCGTCAGGCAGATCCTCTGCGGTCGCCGAGGAACGGACTGCCACGTAGGGGTCCTTCTCGCCTGCCTTTTCCGCAAGAGCATGGTATGCATCGCCGATGGCCTCCGCCAGATCCTTCGGCATTTCCGCCGCCACGATGCTGGCTCGTATCCGGGTGCACACCTCATGGAGCTCTACCGAATCCTCCACATCGGTCAGATTTTTGAGCAGCTCATGAATTCTTTCATTCTGTCCGGTCTGTTCCATGAAATACCGGTATGCATGGGCTGTCGTCGCATACCCGTAGGGAACCGGCACGCCGGTGGAGGTGGTCAATTCCCCCAGCGATGAGGACTTCCCCCCGACCAGATTCACATCCTTACGGCGCAGCTCATCAAACCACAGCACATAAGCCTTTTCTCTCGCGTCCATCTTTTCCTCCTTAGGTACTGAATGAAATATTTAAAGGTCTACTTTATTCTCAATTTCAAAAATAATAGTATACCTTTGTTAGCAAAATGTCAAATACAAAAATACGCTACTTTGCCCAAAAGAAGCCCTCGATTTCTCAGCGCATTTCAAGGCTGCCCCTTCGCATTTTAAAAAGACGGATCCTTTGATAAAAAAGGGGATTCGATTTTTCTCCGGCGCTCCTTTGAAATAAATTGCAAGCCCAATAGTTTGGTATAATTAAGGAAAATAGTCTTGTTCTCACAGGAGATATCATCGTTGGAAACAAAACAGAAAACAAAAAAGCTCACCCTTGAGCAGCTTCTTTTTCTTCTTGCCGTCACCGTGGCAGGCACATTCATCTATTCTGCCGCAGTGAATTTATTTTTTGTGCCCCATCATTTTTTGGCAGGCGGTATGACCGGCGTGGCCATGATCGTGTACTACCTCACCGATATTCCCATCGGCTGGTCCAACCTGGCACTCAACGTGCCGATCCTCATGATGTCTCTAAAATGGATGGGCACGCTCTACACAGGGATCACTATCATCGGGACGGTGCTCATCTCTGTTTTCGTGGATGTGACCGCGCCGCTAGCAACGATGAACGTTGTAAAAAACCCGCTGGTCTCCGCCATTGCAGGCGGCGTGATGCTAGGCATATCCATGGGCATCCTCTATCGGTACAACAGCAACAGCGGCGGTCTTGACGTAATCGGCGCGATTATAAAAAAATATTACAATCTGGAAATCGGCTACGTTGTGTTTGCGCTGAACTTCATCATCGTACTGGCGGGGGCGTGGTTCTTTGCACTAGAGCCAGCCATCTGCACCTTGATCGGCATGTACATCTGCGCGAATCTCTCCGCCCGTCTGGTGCTGGGCTTTGCTCAGCGAAAAGCGGCATTCATCGTGTCAGACCACCCGCTGGAATTGTCTGATGCCATTCTCCGCCACATTCACCACGGCGCCACCCTTTTATACGGGCAGGGCGCATTCTCCGGCACGGACAAGCGGATTATTTTTGCCATCGTGGACCTGACTCAGGTCACAAGACTGCGGCATCTCATCGAAAGCATCGACCCGAAAGCATTTATTTTCATCATGAATACCACCGACGTAGTAGGCCGGGGCTTTACATCACCGCTGTCCACGCCGCTTACCATGCCGAGCTCGCTGCGGTATACTGTAGACGGAGACGGCAAGCTTGCACCCACCCGCATGTGGGAATATGAAATGAATCTGGAACGGGAGCCCGAGGACGACACCCAGCCATTGCCAAAAATTGATGATAAATAAAGGAGGCTATATGATAGAAAAAATATGGCTGCCCCTCACGGCAGTTCTTATGACGGGGAGTTTCGCCCTTGCGGCGGCTCCCGAGGGAAACGCGAAGATCATAAGCAACCCTGCAGAAATCGAGCAGAGCAGCAGCTACGGATACTCCTACACGTCCACGGTTTTTTCCGAAGACCCGGACATAGATTCGTCCACCACGATGTACATGGACGACGGCTATGGACGGCTCACCACCTTCGAGGTAGTCAAGACAGGAAGTAAAGCGACCATCACGATCCGCCAGAGCGGCGCTATCCGCTGGCAAGGCAGCGTAAAGGCAAGGACCAGCTCTTTCGGCGTGACCCGCCGGACTGAAGGGGGCGGGATCCTCTTCAAAATCACCATCGGCGAGCATACTCTATATGCCACAGTGAATACAGACGATGTGTGGGTCGTCACCGAGCAGAACGGCAACCCCCGAGATCCGGTGCCGCTGGCCGCAAAATTTCCGGCCCCGGCAGACACAAAATAAAAAAGGCAACAAAAAAGACGAGGAATGTCTCGTCTTTTTTGTTGCTTATAAACTTTTTATTGCCTGAAGGATTAATTCCTCTTCGGAGTCGGGCTTTACATTCCGCCAACGTTTTTCATGGTGGCGGCGGTCTTTGATTCCCTTCACCTGTCCCTGATGATCGTACTCAATAACCTTGCCCTCGGTGTACATGCCCTTATCGGTCTGGAACAGAAGATAGCGGTCCTCTTTCTCACCGTCCTTCTCCACTTCCCTGCCGATCACCGAGATGAGCGAGCCCTGCCGATTGACGGAATCTGCGTCGTAATAAATCGCGTCGCTGCCGTCATAGCCGACATGGAGCCAGTTTTCCGCCAGCGCTGAGCCTGCTGAAAAAATGGCCAGCGCCGCTGCCAATGCCACTGCCTTTCCTGCCTTCATAATAGCCTCCTTACTTTGTGTAATCATGGTTGTAAACGTCGTAATTTTTCTTCGTCTTCAGGTATGCGATGCTTTTGTCAATGTCCGCCAGAAGCTGCGCCTTGTCCCGAGGGAGCGTCGCCGCCAGCCGGATATAATTGGAAACATGGTTGCTGCGGAAAATCGTTTTTGCCATGTCCGGCAGCTCCATATGCTCCACCATGAGCTTCAATTCTTCCATAAGCCCTGCCGGTGGAAGAGGATGGAACTCACCCCGCTCGAACTGATCCTTCAGTTCGCTGCCCCGATAGAGCATAAGAGACAGCGCCGACAGCATGGTAGGCTGAATTTCGCTAATCGCCTTCGCCGTGGCCAGCGCGTGACGCCGACTGCCCTCCTTGCCCGCGATGCCCAGAATGACCATGATAGACAGTTTCATGCCTGCTGCGATAACCCGCTTGCCCACCTCGATGGACTGCTCGCCGTTCACGCCCTTGCGGATATCCTTCAACGTCTGGGAATCGCCGGACTCCATGCCGTAGTACAGGAGCTCCAGCCCCGCTTCCCGCAGCGCCTTCAAATCCTCCGCAGACTTGCGCAGAATGTCTCCCGGTGCCGCATAGGACGACACCCGGCTCAAATTAGGGAAATATTCCTTCAGGGTGCGCAAAATTCTGAGCAGCCTCTCGGTAGGCAGCACCAGCGCGTCGCCGTCAGCTAAAAATACGCGGCCCACACCGTCTCTGTCATAGGAGTAGGCCATAGCGATCTGCCGCATGATCTGCTCGTCAGAGAGCATTTCAAATTTTACGCCCCGATACATATTGCAATAGGTGCACGCATTGTGAGCGCAGCCCCTTGTCACCCGGAGAATGAAGCTTTCCGCTTCGCTGGGCGGACGAAAAACAGGGGTATCATAATCATCAAAAAACATACCGTACATAAAGGTTCATCCCTTCCTTAGTATACAGGAAATACTTCGATTCAGTATATCGAAGTATTTCACTGAAGTAAATTATACTCAATCATTTTCTTTGTTTCAACTGTAAATACTCAATACTTACAGACTCCTGCTTGCGCCTTGCCATGTCCCTTCTTTAGCAACATTTCAAAGGCAGGAGCGCCGCTCAACGAACAGCGCTCTTTTTGTTTTCTTCCTGTATCTGAAAAATTATCTTGTCCCCTCAAACGCGCCCGCAGCATTTCACGAACCGCTTCCTTTTCATGTTCTTCCCCTCACTGAAAAAAAGTTGTTTCGCCCTCCCATACTTTGATCGCCTTTAACTTACTTTTTCTTGTTGGCGTACACATTACTGCATGGTTAATGTTATAATTATGAGCGTTATTGGAGGAATATAGCTATGATAATCGAAGAGGCCCGGGCGAAAATCAATCTGACTCTCCCGGTTCTACGCAAGCGGTCCGACGAGTACCATGAGTTAGACAGCGTCATGCACAGTATCACGCTGGCAGACACGATAACCCTTGAAAAAGCGGACCGCCTGTCTCTTTCTGTCACCGGCGATGCCCCTGAGGGAGGGGAGAACCTCATGTGGCAGGCGGCGGAGATGTTTTTCAAGGAAACCGGAGTCGCTTCCGCTGTGTCTATGACTCTGGAAAAGCGGATCCCCTCCGAGGCAGGTCTTGGCGGCGGCTCTGCCGATGCGGCAGCGGTCCTTCGAGGGCTCGCCCGTCTCTATACGCCGTCCATGGATAGGGACTGTCTCCTTTCTATGGCGGAGACCCTCGGCTCGGACGTTCCCTTTCAAATGGAAGGAGGCTGCGCCCGATGCCGGGGGAGAGGAACCGAGCTCACTGCTCTCTCTCCTTGGGAAGGACTGCCACTCATCGTGGTGAAGCCTGATTTTTCCGTGTCCACAAAAAAAGCCTACACCCTTTTGGACGCGAGGGAAGCTCCGCCGTCGTCAGATATGACTGAGCTCTGTGCGA
Source organism: Dialister sp. (assembly GCA_034180505.1). Taxonomy (GTDB): domain Bacteria; phylum Bacillota; class Negativicutes; order Veillonellales; family Dialisteraceae; genus Dialister. Next base: position 78,902 of record JAXFOE010000009.1, on the reverse strand, counting down.
AGGCCATCGCAGACCGGGACCGTTCTCTCCTGACCCGTTCTCTCTCCAATGATTTTGAGGCGGTTCTCTTTCATGAGGAGCCCCGCCTCAGAGAAGCGTTTACGTTTCTCTCTTCCTTTTCCGTGCCAGCCCGCATGACCGGCTCAGGCTCCGCGTTTTTCCTTCTTCCCAAGGAAAAGGATCGGCTCTCCTTGATGGAGGCCATCAAAAAAGCCCGGCCTACATGGCAGATTTTTTCTGCCGAGACCGATAGCTGGCACAGTTGTATCTGAATGTACAGGAGTGGTTTTCTTTGGAACACAGCACAAATCCGGCAGTAGCGCCGAATCCGCAGAAGGTAGGCGGATTTTTGGGATGGATCGAGCGGGTGGGAAATAAAATTCCCGATATTACCATGCTCTTCATCGCCGCCTTCCTTATCACCTGCGTGGTATCGTTTGCGCTTTCCCATTTCAGCTTTGATTATGTGAATCCTGCCACAGGCAAGCAGATCCAAGTGGCTAATATGCTGGCACCGGAAGCATTGGTGACACTGATGACAAAAATGGTGTCCAACTATATGGGATTTCCTCCGCTGGGCATGGTCATCGTAGCTACTCTCGGCATCGGTATCGCTGACGGCTCCGGCTATATCAGCACCGGCCTTAAAAAAATTCTGTCCATCACGCCAAAGGTTCTTTTGAGCCCCATCGTCATCGTGGTTGGCATGCTGTCTCATCTGGCACCGGACTCGGGGTACATGATCATTATCCCGGTGGCGGCGTATCTTTTCTACGCCTCCGGCAAGCACCCGCTGGCAGGGGTGGCCGCGTCCTTTGCGGGCATCGCCGGCGCTTTTGCGGCAAATTACACGCCCTCTGCCATTGACCCGGTCATTCAGGGCTTTACTCAGCTGGCGGCGCAGATCATCGACCCCTCGTATGAGGTGAACGTGCTTTGCAATTATTTCTTTGCCATAGGCTCCACCTTCGGCGTCATTGCGTCATGCTGGTGGATCACCGAAAAGGTAACGGAGCCCTGGTGCTGGAAGGCATGTCCTCTGGATCCGGATATTGACGTGGAGGAAAATGCGCTCGCCCCAGTATCGGCCAAAGAAAACCGCGCCTTTTACGTGGCGTCCTTCGTGCTGATCGCCCTTCTGGCAGGTCTCGCATTGGCACTCGTGCCGGAGGATTCGCTCCTCCGTGACCCCGCAGGCAATGTGGCTAGCTTCAAGGCGCCGGTCATGCAGTCCATCGTGGCAATTATTTTCCTTCTCACCGGCGCTACCGGCATCGTGTACGGAGTCCTGTCAGGTAAATTTAAGTCCTCCAAGGATTTCACCCATTCCATGGAGGAAATCACCAAGACGCTGGTGCAGCTCATTGTATTTTATTTCTTTGCGGCCCAGTTTATGTACGTCTTTGGCGCGTCCAATCTGGGCGCTCTTATCGCCGTATCGGGTGCAGAATTTTTGAAGGCTCTCGCCCTTCCGGCGCAGGTCACCGTTTTCGGTGTCATCGTTTTCGTAGCGCTCCTCAATCTGATCATCACCTCCGCCTCCGCCAAGTGGGCGATTCTGGCACCGATTTTCGTGCCCATGCTCATGTCGGTGGGCATCGCGCCGGAGCTCACTCAGTGCGCCTTCCGGGTCAGCGACTCCGCTGTGAACGTGTGCACCCCTATGTTTGCGTTCTATCCGCTGATTATTATTTACTGCCAGAAATATTACAAAAAAACCGGCGTCGGTACTCTGTCCAGCATGATGCTTCCCTACACCGGAGCGTTACTGGTGACGCTGACGGTTATGCTGTACCTCTTCTGGTTCCTGGGCGTTCCTCTTGGATTCCAAGCGGATTACGTATACCCCAGACAGATGTTTTAGCATCGGCGGCGCGTCCGCCCTGCAGAAAGAAGGCCCTCAGTTGAATGATAAACAGAAAGCATTGAAGGAACGTTTTTTCCGCTACGTCCAAATTCCCTCTCAGAGCCGTTACAACGGCGGCGTGAAGGTGCCCAGCACCGAGTCCCAGTGGGACATGGCAAAGCTCCTCATGAAGGAATGTGAAGCTCTGGGCGTGCAGGATCTCGCCCTGTCAGACAAATGCGTTTTGACCGGCCGGCTCCCGGCGTGGCTCCCGCAGGATCATGACGGCTACGTTCCGGCGGTAGGCTTCTGCACCCATCTGGACACGGTGGACGTAGACCTTTCGCCCGAGGTGCATCCTCAGCTCGTAACGGACTACGACGGAAAAGACATCGTTCTCAATACAGAAAAAAATATTGTGATGAAGGTGTCTGAGCACCTGGAGCTTCTGGACTATGTGGGGCAGGATCTCATCGTCACCGATGGCACCAGTGTCCTCGGAGCGGACAACAAGGCAGCCACTACGAATGTGATGCACGCCCTGGAAACGCTGCAGAAGGATCCGTCAATTTACCACGGCGACATTTATCTTGCCTTCGTGCCTGACGAGGAATGCGGTCTCTTCGGCTCAAAAAGCATGGACTACAGCAAATTTACGCCAGATTTTGCCTACACCATCGACAGCTGTGCCTTAGGCGAGGTGGTGTATGAAACCTTCAACGCGGGAAGCGCCTTCGTCACCATTCACGGCATTTCCGCGCACCCCATGAACGCCAAGGGCGTGCTGGTCAATCCCACCCTCTTGGCCTGCGATTTCATCAATAAATTTGACCGTCAGGAAACGCCGGAATGTACCGACGGCAAGGACGGCTACATCTGGTGCCAGGCGGTAACCTCCAACCAATCCCGGGCCGTGGTGGAGCTCAATATCCGGGACCATGATAGGCAGAAATACGAGGAAAAGAAAGACCGTATCCGCCGCTACGCCAAGGATCTGGCCGACGCGAATCCCCGAATCACTGTGGAATGTGAGATCACTGATACCTATGGCAATATTGCCGACGCTATCACCGATGAAAACAGGAAGGCCGTTGACTATATATACGATGCGTTCCAAGCACTTTCCATCACGCCGAATACCATCGCCATGCGGGGCGGCACCGACGGCTCCTTTATTTCCACCAAGGGCATTCTTACGCCGAACTATTTCACCGGCGGCTTGAATTTCCATTCCCGCTTCGAATTCCTTCCTCTGCCCAGCCTTGAAAAATCCTGCGCAGTGACGCTGAAATTGATCAGCCTCATTTACGAGAGAGCGGCGCAAAAATAAATCCTGCCCGCCTATAGAAGGACACAATGTATTTGCAATCCGTCTCTGAAAAATCAATCGATGGAGCTTGTATAACCACTTCTGACACAAGATAAAAGCAGCGCTCATGCGCTGCTTTTATCTTGCTCAATATATCACTTGATGTAAGCGGTGGCCTTCAGAAGGAGCATGTCGTCCATTTTTCTGCCGCCCATGTCACGAGCCTTGAAGCCGTAGTCCGCCTCAATGATGAGTCCCTTCATGGGCACGTACTGCGCCTTGGCTAAGAAAAATTTTGCGCCGCCAAAATTATTGTGGTCGTTAGACTCATCCCCGTCGGTCAGAGCGTCCATTTTATCCGCAAAGTAGGCAGGCATTCTCATGCCGTTCCAGTTGGTGTACACATGGCCCATGTACTGATCCACAATGTCGTTGCCTGAGCCCCCGAAATAGGCACCGGCCTGGCTGTAAATATAATCCAACCCGATAGAGAAGGATTTCGGCTTCAATACGTGAGCGTTGCCGTAGGTGATGCCGTAGTTGAAGCTGTACGGCCTTTCATCGTTCAGCGGCAGGCGACGGAGATTTTTTATATATTCGCCGTGCAGGTTCCACATGGGAGTCACATTGTAGGCGCCGGCAAAGCCGTAGGCCTTGCAAATATTTCCTACCGGGCCGTTGGCCTTCGCGACATAAGCATGGAATTCCCATTTCTGTGGCACCTTGTAAATGTAGGATACATAAAACGCCGGCACGTCTTCATCGTCGCCCCAATCCATCATGACGTCCCTGCCCATGGGGTAGAGAGTATCGGTGGATGCATCGTATTCCATGCCGCTGTTCCGGACGAGACCGCCCAGATTCATGCCTGCCAGCTTCTTTTCCACCTTTTCCACCTTTTCGGCCAGCTCTGGATTTTCCGCTCCGATCTGTCCTACGATTTTAGTCAGATTTTTCTGAAGGTCGTCCAGATTTTTCTGAAGGTCGTCCAGATTTTTACTGCTGTTGATCAGGTCGGTCGCCTGTCCGATAAGCGGTTTTAACGCCGGATTGACAGCCACCGCGTTTTGAATAACCTGATTCGTGGCCAGCTCTTTCCCCAGTTTCTGCTTGGCAATCGCAGTGGGATTGACGCCGTGCATCATGGGGCCGGTGTAGTCATAATTAATGTTTGTAGCACGGCCGTAAGCCAGTGTCAGATGGCCGCCTTTCATGTAATCCCCGAGCTGAAGGAAGGCGCCCTTAAATTCGCCATCATAGGTGTAGCCGGTGACACCCATGGTAACTGGGAACTGCCCGATGCCGATCAAGTTTTTTGTGGGCCCGAGGGGAAGGTTCGTTGTGTCCTGCTTTTTGCCGAACTGGTAGGTCATAAGGAGGCGGTTCAGGTGCAGCTCTCCATCGCCGTGGCCTGACCGCTGGGTGATGGTCTTGTCGCTGTTGTAATTGTATTTATTCGGATCAAACAGATCGTTGCCATTCATGGAAATATAGGTCTCCAGCTGGCCATACAGGGTGCTTCTGTCGTTCACGGCAGTGATCGTGTTCAGCCGTATCCGGGCACTCAGCTCGTTATGCTTGGCCTTGCTGTTTTTATAAATATTGTCGTATCGGTCCACGTCCTGGATCCGCAGCTCGGTAATGAGTTCTGTATGACCCACCTTCTTTTCCAGCGCTGCCACCCGCACGCCGAGAGAGGTCAGCTCATCTGCATAGGCTGCAGACAGCTGGTCCACCTGTGCCTGCTGGACTGCGGTGAGGCGGTCTCTTTTTTCCATCAGCCGGGCAATGACCTGCGCCAGCTCATAGCGGCTCACATTTTTATTGCCACGGAAGGTGCCGTCCGGATAGCCTTCCACCACATTCTGCTCCGACAGATCGGACACGGCCTTGAAAGCCCAATCGTCAGCGGATACATCGGAAAACGGATTTGCCGCATAAGCTCCCATGGTCACGCCGGCAAAAATAGCGGCCAGTGCCGCGGTCAGTCTTACTTTTTTCATGAATGGTCTCCTTGTCCCCTTGAAGATCCTTTGACAGGATGAAACTCAGCTTCCTTCCTATTCTCATTTCTTCTGAAAAAATACATACGTTTTAAAAATATTGAATAAATTTATACTTAAAACAGATAAATTATACTTCATTCTACGAAAGCCTGTCAACAAAAAAAGAGTCCATTATTTCGTTGTTTTCTCAACAAAACCCATGTATTCCCTGTGGTATACATGGGTTTTTGATTTTTGCTGCCTTGCTCCGTTTAAAACTATACTTCATGAATAAAACGATTCATTTGTTTTGTTTGATTACTGATGGTTTTATTTTCTCCTATTCTGCTGCCCGGTATGACTGTGACAAACCACGAGACCCATGCCCTTCATCACTACGTAGGCGATGACACAGCCGGCACCGCAAGACACCGCAAAGAGAGAAACGTAAAACAGCGCGCCCTTGTCAGAGCCCATAAAGAGAACCGCGATAGGATAGGAAATGAGACCTCCTAGAAGGGACGTGCCGATAAATTCGCCGATCACCGCCGTGTAAAGCCGCTCTTTTTTCCCGTAGAGCCAGCCTGCCAAAAAGGCTCCTACCATGGATCCCGGGAAGGCAAGAATACTGCCGGAACCCATCATATTCCGCAAAGCCGACGTGACGAACGCCGCGGCCACGCTGTATTTCGTCCCGCAAAGCACGGCAAGAAAAATATTGGTCATATGCTGCAGCGGAAAGGCCCGGACCGGCCCGAGGGGAAAGGAAAACATCGGCGAAAGAAGAACACAGGCCGCTGCCATAAGAGCGGCAAAAATTAATTTCGATAGTGGCGATAGATGAAAATTCATAAAACCTCCTGCTTATAATGTGTCGCCTTTAAAAGGCGTGGTAGATAACCGCTTCAGCGAGATACCCGGAATAAGGAGGGTGAAACTGGCTCCAAGTCCAATGAAAAGCGGATCAACAGTAGTTTTCATCACCACCGCCAGAAGCGCCATAACCGTGCTCCCCACCATGGACAGGATGACCCATTTCTTTTTCAGGTGCCCCGGTAAAAAAATAGCCATCGTAAGGGGCACAAAAACACCAGCTCCCCGAAGACTCATGGATAAATAATTCCAAATGAGGATCTGACTTCCCCGATTTGCCATAGCGATAGCACATGCCAGAGCAATTACGAGAGCAACTGACACCCGAATGATCCACAGCAGCAGCCGGTCGTCCAAAACGTGAAAGATTGGCGCCACCAGATCCTTCGCCACCATGGTGCCGATCCCAAGGGACAACCCGCCGATACTTCCGATCAGAGAAAGAACGATCGCTCCCATACCGAGCCCACCGATGAAAACCGGCACATGATGAAAGAGATAGAGCGGAAGTGCCATCATGGGCACGTCCACTGGATGCAGAGCATACATGTACATGCCGATCGCTACCGACGGAAGACCAACGGGGATCACGATAAGCGCCGCAGCTACACACCCCACAGAGGCTACTGCAGGGCTCCGCGCAGAAAAAATGCACTGCACGTAGGCCTGCGTACAGAGAATTCCTACAATTACCGATACAAGATTAGCAAGCGACGCATCCCATCCTCTTCCCATAAGAGAAAGCTGAGACGATGAAAAGGACGCAAGAATTCCCCCCGATGACAGGTCCAGCCATGCTGAAATCCCCGCCGCTGCAAGAGAGATCGCAATGATTCCCATTTTTAAAATACCACCGGTGCCGGCACTTTTCATGCCCCCGAAAAAAGTATACGCCATAACAAGAGCTGCTAGGATCATCGCCGATACCACCGGCTCCGTACCAAGGAAGAATGAAATCAATTCAATTCCCGGAAGGCAACTGGCTACGGCGGAAAAAAGAATGCCCGCCGATGAAATAATGGAGGATAAAAATTCTGTCCAAGGCCCATAATGAAGATATAAATATTCCGGAATTGTTTCTAGGGAGGTGGAACGCAGTTTTCTCGCATAAAACAATCCCATGAGAATAAAAGCGATACCCGCTCCCAGCGTAAACCACCAAGCAGAAAAACCAAAGCTGTAAGCCAACTGGGCTGTCCCCACCGTGGCACCGCCGCCGACTACCGTTCCGGCAATACTTCCCGCCACAAGAGAGCATCCTGCGCCGCGCCCGCCCACGGAGTAGGCGTCTGCTGTCCTTACTCCCCGAGCTAGATAGATACCAATGCCCAGAACAACAACTACGGTCATCGCCATAATAAAAAGATGGATCAGAGGAAACATCAAAACATCTCCCTTTTAACTCCGCCTACGGATACATGAAGCAAAGTGAATGTGTTTTTCATTATAGCAGAAAAAAGACAAGCCCTCTGAAAAAATCAGCATCCCTGCGAAGCATAAATCGCTTGTGCTAAGATCCGATTTATTTCTTTTCCTTGCACCTCATATGGTATAATTAATAGACTATTGGCAACGGATACCGGGAAGGGAACACAAATGGGACATGTGATCAGCATCATCAATCAGAAGGGCGGCGTCGGAAAAACAACAACCGCTGTCAATCTGGCAGCCTACTTAGCAGACCGGGGGCAGAAGATTCTTCTCGTAGATGCTGACTCCCAAGGAAATGCCACCACCGGTCTCTCGCTGGACAATGCATTTGATCATGACCTGTACGATGTGATGATCGGCGGCACCCCCGTCAAGGATGCCATCCGTAAAACGAAGCAGAAGCGGCTCCTCCTGCTGCCGGCGTCCATCGATTTAGCAGGTGTGGAAATCGACATGGTGTCCCTCCCGGATCGGGAAGACCTAATGAAGCGGACCCTGTCCCCCTTGAAGGAAGCCTACGATTTTATTCTGGTGGACTGCCCGCCGTCATTGGGGCTGATGACGCTGAACGCGCTCACCGCGTCGGACTATGTGATCATTCCCATTCAGGCCGAGTTTTATGCCTTGGAGGGTCTCGCGTCTCTCACGAGAACTATCGACGTAGTCACCAGACGGCTGAACCCGTCTCTTTCCATTCTGGGCATTCTGCTCACCATGTTTGACGGCAGAACCAATCTGTCCATACAGGTAGCAGACGAGGTCAAATCCTATTTCGGATCCAAGGTTTTCAAAACAGTGATTCCCCGAAGCGTGAAGCTGTCCGAGGCCCCCAGCTTCGGCGAATCCATTCTTACCTATGCGCCTAAATCGAAGGGCGCCGAAGCGTATAAAAAATTATCCCGGGAGGTGCTTCGCCGTGTCTAAAAAGCGGGTACTGGGCCGCGGCTTCAGCCATCTGCTCAATGAAAGTCCCACCGATGACAGCGATCTGATCCATGTGGATGTGAGGAGCATTGCTCCCAATCCCTATCAGCCCCGACAGGATTTTGACGAGGCCGCGATGGAATCGCTAGCGGCTTCCATCAAGACTCACGGTCTCCTGTCGCCGGTTCTGCTGGCCAAGGGCAAACAGAGCGACTACGTATTGGTCGCGGGGGAGCGGCGGTTCCGGGCAGCCAAGCTGGCAGGACTCACAGAAATCCCTGCTATTCTCACCGACTTCGACGATAAAAAAATGGCCGAGGCGGCGCTAGTGGAAAATCTGGAACGGGAGGATCTGGGCCCCGTCGAGGAGGCGCTGGCCTATCAGCATCTGATGACTCTCTCCGAATACACCCAAGACGACATGGCCAAGGCGGTGGGAAAAAGCCGACCCTACATCGCAAACATGCTCCGCCTTCTGGATTTCCCGGAGGAGATCAAAGGCTTCCTTTCTGAAAAAAAGCTGACCCCTGGACAGGCAAGGCCGCTGCTCTCTATAGGAATTCCCGCCGAGCAAATCCGGCTGGCCCGTCACATCATTGATGAAGGACTTTCGGCCCGGCAGGTGGAGGACATTCTGCGCCGCCGGAAAGAAGAAATTAAACCGAAGTCCGGCACAGAGGATCCGGCAAAAATTTATCTTGCCAGCCTTGAGGACGACCTCAAGATCGCCGTGGGAGCGCCGGTGCGGATCCGGGCAGGAAGCGGCCGCGCCCGGCATAGGGGCACCATTTCTATCACATTTACCAACGATGATGAATTCAAACGGATCATCACCCTTTTGAAAGGCAGCGGGAACTAATTTCCCCGCCCATGGCAACTAGGACCAACCTATGACACTACTTACCTCTCCGATTGCGCTGACCTCGCTCGGCATTATCCTTATTCTCGTGCTACTGTTTCTCGTGCTGCAGTACGTGCTGCTCCGCTCCAAAATGAACCGGCTGTATCGGAAATACCGCCGTTTTATGAACGGCGACGACGGAGGCACCCTGGAACACCGGCTCACCAATGAGCTGCTGGAGCTTCGGGAAATGGTAAATGCCTCTCGTGGCATGCTGCGCCAGCAGGAGCTTTTGGCCACCATGCAGCTGTCAGCATTCCAAAAAACAGGTCTCGTGCGCTACGATGCCTTTGAAGACACCGGCGATAATCTATCCTTCTCCTTGACCCTTCTGGACGGAAGAAACAACGGCATTGTACTGTCCTCACTGGCCGGGCAGGAAGGGTGCCGCATTTATATCAAGCGGATTCTGAACGGCTCCACGAGAGAATCTCTCTCGTCGGAGGAAGCGGAAAGCTTGCAGATCGCATTGAATACTCTCATGCCGGACATGGCGCCCCAGGCATCGGTCGCAACGCAGATAGCGGACGGGCAAGAACCCGCCTCCGCTACGGTAACGAAAACAGACAAGGTAGAGCTGGCGAAAAAATAATCGCCCTCCGCCTCTCGCGATAAAGGGAGGAATATGATCAAAGAAACACATGCTGATACCGGTGAGGTGTCCTATACCTTCACCGCGGCAGAGCTGAAAAAAATAAAAATCGGCGTCATTCTGGCTGCCGCCGCAGTGGTCCTCTCAGTGAGTACCGCTGTCTATGCGGCCGCCTCCGTAGGAACGCTCCGCTCGGAAAATAATCTTTACAAGAATCAACTAAAAATGGCTGAGCAAAAAATGACAGCCCTAGAAGAAAAAACGAAAGCGGTCGAAAAAATCGCCTCCGACCTGTCGGCGCTGGTGCAGTCCTCCGGCGCGGGCCAAACCGTCACCACCGGAAGCCGCGGAACCGGCGGCGCATCCACGGTGCCCGACAAGGCAAGAACCGTGAGCGCCGCTGACCATGAAAGCGGAGTCAAGCCGCTGTCCCTCTCCACACCAGGAGCGCTGCTGAAGGAAATACGACTCCTTGATGAAAAGCTGGACGCGCAGATCAAGCTCATAATGACCATACGGGCGAAGCTTTTAAATCATCCTTTCGATACCGCATTCCCTGCGCCCCCGCAAAATGATACCGTGCCGGATATGTGGCCCGTGAAGGGTGAAATATCCAGCGGCTTCGGCTTCCGCCAGAGCCCGGGTGGCATCGGATCCTTATACCATGAAGGCATCGACATCGCCGGCGATTTCGGAACTCCCATCGTGGCCACCGCTTCCGGCATAGTCACCCAGGCCGACTGGGTAGGCGGCTACGGCTACTTGGTTGAAATCAAGCACGACAACGGATACGTAACCCGGTACGGCCACAACTCGGCGCTCCTCGTCTCCGTAGGCCAGCAAGTCGCCAAGGGCGCAGTAATCTCCCTCATGGGCTCCACCGGAAACAGCACCGGTTCCCACTGCCACTACGAGGTGCGAATCAACGGCGACGCAGTCAATCCTATGTATTTCCTTCCGTCCGATTCATAATAAAAAACCGATGCATGACAAAAAAGCTGCGCATCGGTTTTTTTATTCTCCGTTTTTCTCTTGAGTCATGCCCGTCATAATGCGGGCCTCCCTGCTTTCATTTCATTTTGCACCACTTCACGATGGAATACATCCTTTAAATATCCTGAGCTTGTTTTAAACCGGGATTGCATCAACCCCATTCTATATCGTAAGAAGAAGTCTTGATTCTAATTAATTTTTCTTATATCATGGTTGACAGATAGATCTAATACTGACTGTAACAGGGAGGATCTAATGGGCTCGGTTAGCGAAGGAGGGAGAATATGAAAAACTGGGATATTCGTGGAGATAATTATCGCAAAAGAATGGCAGCAGCAAGTAAATTAACAAGTGGCAAGGTAGTAAATGCATCCGATGCGGTAGCGTTGTTAGAGGCTACAATTCATCCATTTGATAAAGTTAACATCGAAGGTGATAATCAAAAACAGGCTGATTTTTTAGCGAAAGCTTTGTCCCGAGTGGATCCACATAAGGTTCATGATTTGCATATGGTACAGTCGGCAGTTGTATTACCTGAGCATCTCGATATTTTTGAAAAAGGAATTGCTAAGAAATTAGATTTTTCATATTCTGCTCCGCAAGGAAAAAGACTCGCCCAAATGGTACAAAATGGCCTTATTCAAATGGGGTCCGTTCACACGTATTTAGAATTGTATGGTCGCTATTTTACTGATTTGACTCCAGATGTTTGCTTGATTGTTGGATTTGAGGCAGATTCCAATGGGAATCTGTTTACCGGTGGGAATACCGAAGATACGCCAGCTATCGTAGAGGCAACAAAATTTCGTAAAGGAATTGTGATTGCACAAGTTAATAAGATTGTAGAGAATGTGCCCCGTGTGGATATTCCAGGGGGCTGGGTTGACTTTGTTATTGAAAGTCCCGATCCATTTGAGCTAAAAGCGCTATTTACCCGTGATCCAGCCAAAATTTCAAACAAACGCATACTAAAAGCCATGATGGCAATACACTTGTACGCTGAATACGGAGTTCAAACTTTAAATCACGGTATCGGCTATGATACGTGTGCGATAGAATTACTCTTACCAACATACGGAAATGAATTGAATTTGAAGGGGAAAATTTGTCAGCATTTCATTTTGAATCCAATTCCCACAATGATTCCTGCCATTGAAGATGGATGGGTAAAATCTATACATTCTCCGGGGTCCGAAGCTGGTATGGAGGAGTATGTCAAAGCTCGCCCAGATGTATTCTTTGTAGGACCTGAAGGGGAACTTCGCTCCAATCGCGTGTTTACCCAAATAGCTGGTCATTATGCGATTGATATGTTTATCGGCAGTACTTTGCAAATTGATCAATATGGAAATAGCTCTACTGCAACAAAATCGACAATCGCCGGATTTGGTGGTGCCCCAAATATGGGATGTGATTCGAGAGGAAGACGGCACGATAGCCCCGGGTGGTTAAAATGTGGAGATGAATGGGCTCAACGAAAAGAGAGTGTTGGAGATATTGTGCGTGGACGCCGCTTGGTTGTTCAAATGTTAAATACAGTATCATCAAAAGGTTTCCCGGGGTTTGTTGAACATTTAGATGCAATTGAATTAGCTGAAAAGGCTAAATTGACAGTTCCTCCGGTAATGATTTATGGTGATGACTTAACTCATATAATTACAGAAAAAGGCGTAGCCTATTTACACAAATGCTCAAGCCTGGAAGAACGAATGGCCGCAATTCGGGGTGTTGCGGGTGATACCCCGATTGGTCGTCAAGAAAAGAAAGAAGAAACGGAGATCCTGCGCGCGCGAGGAATCATTAAACTCCCTGCGGACTATGGGATTGATGTTGAACGAGCAACGCAAGATTTGTTAGCAGCGCATTCAATTGGCGATATTGTGACTGCATCAGGAGGAATCTATACACCTCCTGCAGGTTTCTAGTGGAAGGTCGTGACGACGAATGAACTTGGGCCTTATTTCGTTAATTGTTCTGGCGATTGTAATTGCACTTGCCTATTATCGCAAAATTAATACCGGAATTATAGGTATCGTTGCGGCTTTCTTACTAGGATTTATTCTGCTTACAGAAACAAAAACCGGGGCTCTCGTTCCTGTTTCTTCATCAGCAGGAAAATCTGCCCTACTAGTATCTGGCTGGAGCTCTGGCATGTTTCTTACGCTGTTTGGCGTTACATTTTTATTTGGAATTGCACGTGCTAATCAAACGCTATCTATTTTGACTGCAAAGCTAGTCAGTGGTATCGGCGGAAAAAACTGGCTTATTCCAATTGTAATTTTTATGGTTTCTGCATTGATTTCTGTAATTGGCCCGGGTCCTGTTAATGGAATGGCAATCATTGCTCCCATTGCAGGAGAGCTTGCTCACAGACAACGAATACATCCCCTGCTGATGATGCTGTCTGTTGGGACGGGTAACTTGGCGGGTGGTTTGGCTCCAATAACTCCCTCTGGGTATGTGGCAGTATCCTATGCAGAACGAGGTGGCGTAACCATTGGGTATAACCTGTTGTTCAATATGGCGATTGCTTTTACATTACTCTTCATTTTGATATATGTTTTTTACCGCGGCTGGCGTTCGCCTGCAAAGAACACTGAAATGACAAAAACAGAAAGTCCTAAAATGAAACGTATTCACTATACAACTTTAGCGGTGATTGTAGTCGTCATTTTAGCTATAATAATTGGCCATTTTCATGTCGGCTTTACTTGTTTAACCGGCGGCGTTTTGCTTTTGTTGTTAAAGACCTCAACTGAAAAAGAGGCATTAGGCCAGGTGCCATGGGGCACAATCATTATGGTTTGCGGCGTAGGCGTTCTTGTGAATGTTATGGATTATGCTGGAGGCATTGACTACTTAACAATGATAGCTAGTCAATTTATTAACAACTCAACTGCGACCCCGATCATGGTAATCAGCGGTGCACTGATGTCTTCTGTGGCATCTGCAAGCGGAGTTGTCATGCCCACATTAATTCCAGTTGCCATTCAATTGAGTCAACAATTTGGCATTGATGCATCTGCTTTAATTTACGGCGTTGTTCTAGGAGCACATACCTCATGTATATCTCCTTTTAGTACTGTCGGGGCGCTATCCTTGAGTTCTTTAGATCAGTCAGTAGATAAACACAAAATTTTTATCCATCTGATTGGCTGGGCTGTGGGACTTTCAATTTTGGCAAGTATTTTTGCATATTTCCATTTGCTGTTATATTATTGAAAGACCATATTGTAATAGCCAAGCTACTTCTTTTTGGGCTCCATCTTTAAAGTACATCCCATGAAGAAAAGGTCACCTGTACAGGTGACCTTTTTTTGTACGACTACTATGCAACCTCATACTGGAAAAGTAAATTCTGCCAGCAAAGCTCGGCCCTTTTTTAGCGCGCCGTCTTCTTAGCCCAGAAGGAACATATAGAAGGGAATGAAGAAGAGGCTCAGTGCCATGGAGACGCAGTTGATGGTAGTGGAGTATTTTGCGTCGGCTCCGACGGAGGCTGCGAGGATGGTCATGTTTGTCATGGCAGGCATGCCGGATTGCATGAGGAAGACTTTTGCCGACATGGGGCTCACTGGAATGAGGGGAAGCAGAAGGAAGAGGCAGAGGGGACAAAAAATGAAACGTCCTGCCAATGCGCCTGCCAGATCGCGGTCGAAATGAATATCCCTGAGCGGGATCTCTGCCATTTGGAGTCCGATTACGAGAAGCGCTATAGGGGTCGCCATATTTCCTACATAGTGACAGGAGTCAAGAAAAAATTTCGGCAGCGGCATGTCGATGATGAGCAGGAGCACACCGGTTATAAATCCTATGAGGGGAGGGGTGATGAGCTTTTTCAAAAAGTCCTTCGTGGTCATTTTCATTTCTGCCTCCGCATCCTTGACGATGAGCCACGCGCCGAGGCACCAGAACATGGTGGTATTGGCGATGTAGTAGAGCATGCATGAGGGGACGCTGACCTCGCCAAAGAGGGCCACGTTCACCGGAAGGCCTACAAAGATAGCGTTGGCGATGCAGCAGGTGGTAATGAAAATGCCCCGCCGCCCTTTACGTATGCCTAGCACTCGCGCCAGCAGACAGCCTGCCAGATAGGCTGCAAAAATAGAGATGAAGGGAAGAATCATATCCGCCGCAGTACGGATTAATTCGTCGTGGGTGAAATTGGAGTACAGCGAATAAATCATCAGCGCTGGAAGAGCAACGGTCATGGTGAGCTTCGTTAAATTTCCTGCCGCACCATTCCAGATCCAACCGCTTTTTTTCAGGTAAAAGCCAAGGGTCACGATTAAAAATACTTCAAATATGCCCGATAGTCCTTGCCATACTGCGCTCATGCTGTCTCCCATACTGTTAAAAAGCCCGACCAAAAGGGAATCGGGTACGGTTGGCCGGGCAGTCTCAAATATCCTTTGATTGGTTACAGTATAGTACTACGATTTCTATAAGTAAAATATATTTATTTAATTCTTTCTATAGATTATTTTTATGTATAGGCCACTATGAATCTGAAATACTATAGAATTTTTATCGCCATTGTTGAGTCCGGCGGCGTAGGAAAGGCGGCCCGGTCCCTTCATCTGGCACAGCCCGCTCTGTCTCATCAGCTGCGGGTGATGGAGCAGGAGTTCGGCGCGCCGCTTCTGGAAAAGCGTCCGGGCAAGCGGACTTTATCCCTCACTGCCGCAGGCTGGGTTCTGTATCGGCAGGCGAAGCGGATGGCGGACCTTGATTTTTCGCTCCATGAGGAAATCAAAAGCATCAGCCGCGGCGTGTCAGGCACGCTCCGCATCAGTGCGTCCCCGGCTAGCATGCCCCTTCTAATGGACCGCTTCATTCTTCCTTTTGCCATGCTGTATCCGGATGTGCGCTACCATCTGCGGGAGCCTTACCACATACCGCTTCTGGCAGACGTGACCCAAGGCATTTCAGAAATCGGCATCGCCAATGCGCCTCTTCCGGACATTACTCTCTTTGATATTTTAGGCCGCCGCACCACAGGGCTTCGGGTGGTATCATAGGCAAGCGCTCCGTTGCTCGCGGGAAAAAACGGGCTCACCGTCAAGGATCTGTCCATGGTGACGCGGGTCTTACGCCGATGCTGGTGGCTTCCGTCGACTCCCGAAGCGCCACCCTTCATTTGACGGCCCATAGGCTAGCCCGAAATATTACCGACTGGGAGGAGACGGAGCCCTTGCCGGAGGGATTTATTTCTGTTCCCTTTGAAGGCCCCTATGCCAGCATAGAAAAAACGCTGTTCTGTCTGAAGGAGCATGTACTCTCGCCGGTGATGCAAAAATTTATTGCATTCATGGCGGACACAACTGACGTGCCCATTAAAATCCCATCCCGCTTATAGTAGAATACGAGGTATGGGGGAGATGTCATGAATTATTGGAAAGAGGAAGGGCATACGCTGTCTGCCTAGTGGAGCGGCGTATCAAAAAAGAGCTTCCCCTGTACGCGGCCGGCTCATTGGTCGTGTCCCTTCTTATTATATGTATTATGGATTGATCGGTCTTGCGGGACTTGATACATGGTACCATTTCCAACGGAGCCTTTTGGAATGCACGGTGCTTTCCTTTTTGACTCAGCCGGTGACAGGAAAAATTTGCTCCATCCCTTCTGGCGGCTCGGAACCATTCCCTTCCTATTGTGGATCACCATTTTCCCTATGCCTTGTTCCATGCAAAAAATGACCTTCTGCCGCATCAGGCGGATTTCAATCATATCAGCCCTTATTTTTTGACAGCCGTGGGCATTGGCTTGTTCCTGTTTTTATGATGCACGTCATTTCCAAAGTAGTGACAGGAAAAAGAATTGTCGTAGCTATCGTGCTGGTCACGTCTACTTTTTTCACCGGCTCGGCGTTTTTTACTTCCTTCATTACGAGCTGACCAGTCTCGTGCTAGGGTCTCGGGAAATTTTCTTTGTCATGTCCCACATCAATGTCTGGCTAGACGTCATCGTATTTTCCCGACTGGGCGGCCTGGCGCTAGGCATAATCGCCCTTGGCATGGTGGGATTTCTTACTTTGTACGCCCGCTGGATTTATAACAACGCTTATCGACTCGATGTGAAATGGATCAGCAAGACCTGACCTCCTCAAGCCTTCATCGGCTGCTGCAGTTTATCCTCTTCCTTGGCTGCGCCTAGCTCCTGCTCCGCTGGGTGAGCGAATGCTTCCCGATCCATGATTTTGAAGAGATCAAAAACGCCGGCAAATATGTAAGCCGTCTCCGCCGCATGGCGCCGTAGCACCGGCAGGACGTCCCACGGCCGGAGGCATTTTTTTGCAATTCCCGCCGGGCTTTTGTTATAATGAAAAGAAAAACCATTGTACCGTACAGAGGGGTATACCTATGAGAACGAAAATACATCTGACGGCTAAGGATCTGGAAAACACTGACGAATTTGGTCTGACCTACAACCTAGGGCAGGCTCACAAAAAAATGCTTCTGAAGCAGTCGGGCATTATGAAGCGCTTCGGCCTTACTGCCCGGCAGGCTCTGATCATCGCGTATTTGGCGACACACCCCGGAACCACGGTGACCCAGAAAACGCTGGAGGATTATCTGCACCTGACAAATCCCACCATCACCGTCATGATTCGCTCCATGATAAAAAAAGGCCTGATCTACAAGGAACGGGTGCCGGAGGACGGCAGAAAGTACCGCCTACTTCTCACCGACAAGGCGCGGCAAGTGGAGAAAAAAAGTCTCGCCGCTGCCCGGGAGCTGGACGAACGGTTCTATCAGGGCGTCTCTGAAAAGGATTTGAAAATCTTCCAAGGTGTTCTGGGACAAATTTTAAAAAATTTGGATATGGTCGGACTGGAATAATCAAAGGATGGAGGAATCCATCTTTTTTGTTACCCGCCCTCGGGCTTTATTTTCTTTTCAACGGAAAGTTTTGTAGAATGAAGGCAGCATAAAAAAGGAATCATCATGATACGAGCAATTATTTTTGATATGGACGGGACCCTTCTAAATACCATCGGTGACCTTACAACGGCACTGAATGCGGCGCTGGACGAGACAGGCCACAAAAGCGGCTTCTCCGAGGCAAAGGTAAAGCTTTGCTTCAGCTGGGCCCTTCGCCTTGACATGGTAAAGGCCATCGCCCTATCAAAGGGAATGGCCCTATCTGAGCTGGAGCACGCAGGCACGGAAATCCCCTGCGACGAAATTCCCGCATCGGACGAAGAAGTCGATCAGCTTGTGTCTTCCTTTAGCCGCCACTATGCGAAAGGAACCACGAAGCAGACGAAGCCCTATGAGGGAATCCTCCCCGCGCTTCACGCATTAAAGCAGGCAGGCTATACGCTGGCAGTGGCATCCAATAAACGAGACGAGGCAGTGCAAAAGCTGGCGGCCCATTATTTCCCGCACCTCTTTGATTTCGCCATCGGCCAGCGCGAGCAAATACCCAAAAAGCCGTCGCCCCACATGATTGAAAGAGCGGCCTCCGCTCTTGGCGCATCCCTTGGCGAATGTGTCTATGTAGGCGACTCCGAGGTGGACCTTATGACAGGAAAAAACGCGGCCATCCCGGTGCTGTCCGTAGGCTGGGGCTTCCGCTCCGCACAATTTTTGAAGAACCGGGGCGCATTACAGCTCATCGAAAAGCCAGAGGATCTGCTTCCCGCCATCGAAGCCATCGCCGGCGAAATTTCATTGTAAGCAGAAGGAGCATCTATGGATTTTACATACCTGAAGGTGGAAATATTTATCCCCGAAAGCCACCTTCCTCTATTAGAGGAAGCCCTTCGAAGCGTTGACGCAGGGCACATCGGTCAATATGATTCATGCCTGTCCTATGCGCCGGTCACCGGCACATGGCGCCCATTATCCGGCACCAACCCATATCTGGGACAAGAAGGCACCGTCAGCCGGGAGCAAGAGCTCAAGGTAGAAGTCACCATCCGCAAGGAGAACTGGGAAAAAACAAAAGCCGCCGTCAAAAAAGCCCATCCCTACGAGGAACCGGTCATCAACGCCATCCCCCTCTACGGCACAGGACAGGACTAAATAAAAAACGGGAGCCCATCACGCTGACGAGACTCCTTTTTTTATTTGTCTTGATTGTTAAAAAATAACTCAGCTCAAAGCCCGGTTTCCCGTATGTCCTCTTCCTCTTGGGCGGCACCGAGAAGGTTGGAGAGCTCGTAGAGACTGCTATGGAAGGGCTCCTTATCTTCCCATGCTTTTTCGTAGGGAATCACCTGGACCTTGCCGCGGCGCATACCGATCAGGGCGCCTGTTTCGCCTTCCATGAGCGCCTTCACTGAGGCGGCTCCCAAAACAGACGCAAGGATCCCGTCGTGAGCGCTAGGCGCTCCGCCCCGCTGGATAAATCCAAGAATGGTGACGCACATATCGATGCCTGTTTTATCGCGCAGCCACTCTCCCAGCGCTCGTCCGTCGTCAGCACCTTCGGCGCATATGATGATGCTGTTGGTGCGGCCTTCCTTCATTTGCTTTGTCAGACTGCGGGCCAGTTTTTCCCGAGAGAAAGGAATTTCCGGTATCAGCACGTATTCTGCCCCTGAGGCCAGTCCGGCAGCAAGGGCAATATGTCCGGCAAAGCGTCCCATCACCTCTACAATGGCCGCCCGGTTATGGGCTGAGGCGGTATCCCGTATGGCGCTGACAGCCCGGACCACCGCATTCACCGCAGTGTCGTGGCCGATGGTTTCATCGGTGCCGTGCATGTCGTTGTCAATTGTCCCCGGTACGGTCACGGTGGGGATACCCAGCGCGGCCAGTGCCGCCGCACCCTTGACCGATCCGTCACCGCCGATGACGACTAGTCCATCTACTCCCTTGTCCCGGAGGATCTGAGCCGCTTTTTTCTGGTTTTCCGACTCCATAAATTCAAGGCAGCGGGCGGTTTTCAAGAAGGTCCCGCCCCGAAGGACAATACCGCTCACCGAGCGGCTAGAAAGAATCTCCAGATCGCCGTCCAAAAGGCCGCGGTACCCTCTGTATATGCCGTATACAGAGATCCCGTAGCAAAGGGCCGCCCGGACGACGCTCCGGAGAGCCGCATTCATTCCCGGCGCGTCGCCGCCGCTGGTCATCACCGCAATGGTTTTCATAGCTCCTCCTGCCTGCCCTTTGTTTCATAGATGGGCTTTGTCCGTTTTATAAATTCCACATGGTGCCGGTCCAGATAGCGGGCAATCATGAGCGCCGATTCCTCGGGATGCCGGTTGGTTGTATTGATCACAAAGTCGGAGCGCTCCCGCCATTTATCCCATTTTCTAAGCATTTGCCGCACGTAGCCGTCCACATCGGAATAATCCATGGTCGGCCGTTTCCCGATGCGTCGCCGTACCCGTTCCGCCAGCCGGAAGGGCTTGGCAAACATGAGGATTACGATCCCATGCTCGGATAAAAGATGAAATTTTTCCTCTGTCATGGGGTAGTTGCCGCCCATGGCAATGACTGCCTCATGATAGTAGCGGACCCTGTTGATGATTTCCATTTCCATAGCAGAAAAGGCCTCTGCCCCAGCTGTCCTATAGTAGTCGGCGATCCTACGGCCTGTCCTTTTTTCCATCATGCGATCCGTATCTGCCAGCTGCCAGCCAAAGCCGTCAGACAGTATTTTTGCCGCCCGGCTCTTCCCTGTCCCCATAGGGCCGATCAGAACCAGATTTCGTTTCTTCATACGCACCTCGGTGCCGGAAGCTTCGTATATCCGCTATAAAGTATAATCCGTCCCGATCCCGTCTGATCTCGCGGATATCTATAGCCATCCAGCTCTTTTTGGTACTTATTATATCAAAGGAACTTAGAATTTGCTGAAAGCTTCCCCGTCCGGCTATATGAAGAGTACGCAGCGTACCCTGATCCGTTTTTTCAAAATCCTCGGAAGTTTGCTCCACGTGAATGCCGGCAGCTTCAAAGGCGCCGGTAAGTCCTCGCGCATCTCCCGAAAGGAGCTCTCTTAAAAATCGCAGCTGCTCTTCCTCGCCCTTCGGCGCTTTCCACTGAGAAAGCATGCGGCTTTCCTGCCGGAGCTGTTCCGCCTCCTGATCCATGTCTGATGCGCTATGAAATAGAAAGAGAGCGGCGCCGCATAAAAGAGCCGCCAAAAGATAGCAGCGTCTTTGCTTTGATCTGTCATCCCCACTCATCATGATTCTTCTCCTGCCTGCTCAAAGGAAAGCTCAAAGCGGATTAAACGGCTCAAGGGATCTATTTTTCTCTGCAGCCGTCCTTCTTTTTTCCATGCCCGGGAAAGGCGATTTTTTAATTCCGTCGATGCCCCGTCATCAGAAACAGTGCCTGTTACAATAATCTGTGCATTGTCTCTTTCTATGCGGGTCAGCACGGTTCCCTCAGGCAGGCTGTCGGCCAGTGTGACCAGCCGTTTTTCCCAGCCTCCATACTTTTTGTTCAGGTCCTGTATCAACCCGGAGAGTCTTTGTATTTCCTCTCTGTTTTTCCGGGAAAGGGCCACCTCCTTCCGCACCGGAGACAGCCGAGCCGCTTCGTCTCTTGCTTGGGACAGCTCGTAATACTGTCCCATAAAGGAAATCCCTGCGGCGATGCAAAGAACCAGCGCCCCTGCCGCAAGGCCTTGAGCGATAGGAAAAGGCATTGTCCTTCCTTCCGTCCCAGGGATGAGAGCCGCTTGGTAAAAATGTTTTTCTCCCGTCTCCGGGGGCCTGTCCATCATGGAAGCAAGGGTTTGCCACAAAGGCCGTTCTATCAATTCTTCTGCCGTGCCATCCTTCAGCATCGCCTTCCAAAGGGCTTCCTCTTCGTCGCCCGCATCAGAGAGCGGAATAAATCCGGCATGGCAGCTTTCAAAGGATGCCCGCTGACGCATGCGGGAAAGGAAGGCGGAAATCGCTTCACTTCCCTCGGAAAGGATCAGCCCTTTTGTTTCTCTAAAGGCGCTCTGTGCAAAGAGCAGAATACCTTTCTTTTTTCCGCCATACAATATGAGAGACGCTTCCTCAGAGGGGTTTATGGTTGTCACAGAAAACGCCTTGACCAGCGTCATACCTGCGGTGCGGGCCTGCTCTTGCCAAAGAGACAGCGCCTCTTTTTTTACGCCCGTCACCAAAAGCTGAAAACCTGTGTCATCGCGGATGATAATCTGCCATGACAGCGCCGAATCTACGGAAAAAAGCCGATCCTCCTCCCAGCTCATGGCACTGACCAGTTCCGCCTCGGTCATGGAAGGCATGCTCAGCTTTTTTATGGAAAGTGACGGAAAATTGACTGCTAGCGAGAACCGTTTCGAGTCAGGCCGCCTTGCCCGCAGCGTGGTAAGCGCCTGTCCGATGTCCGGATTAGCCGGATCTGCCCAGCGAATATCCTCGCGCCATACATATTTTCCACCCTGAACCCGGATCGCCAAGAGTCCCTCGCTCAGGGGCATACAACAAACGCCGCTATCCTTCATGGCTCTGATTTTCCGTTTGAGTTCGGATAAACCCTGCTGATACACTCCGCTCATTTTCTGCTCCCTATGCGGGTGATGTGCACCTGCCCCTGTCCGTCCTTTTTAAAATACAGCCGCAGATACCGTTCCCGTTCATTTTTTACATCCCGTCCGGTGGAATGAATTTGCCCGGTTATGCCGTCTTTTTCTTTTTTAATATCCTTGATGCGCACGATGGCCGCACTGTCTTCCAAGGAAAGGCGAATCGTTTCCTGCTCCGGCTCCTTGGCCCGCACCTTTGCGAGCCCCAGATTGGCCCCGCTTTCCGCCGCATACTGAGCCGACAGCGACGATTTGGCCATAATTTCCCGCTCCCGGATATTTCCCACATACATGAGCACCACGCCGATCACGGCAATCAGGGAGGAAAAAACCAGAATGAGCGCAAAGGAAATCATACCCTGCCGCCGTTTCATAGGTCCTCCAGCTTATAAAAATCCGCTAAGGGAAGAATTGCTGTCTCACAGGCAAAGGCGTCCTTTCTTTTTGTATCTGTCATCTGAAAGGAAATCGTCACCAGCCCGCCGGGGGCCACGCGGAACATAGCGCCCTCGCCGGGCTCAAAGGCGATCCGCTCCCAGCTATCATTGGTATTTCCTGTCACCGGCTGGGACGAGCCATTATACAGAAGTATTTTTAGCTTGTCCTTGTCTACGAAAAAACGGTACGGCGCCATGTCCCCATGGGTATTGATCTCGTAATAGGTATAGCTAATCCCCGCATGAGGCAGGTCGTCCTCTTTCGGCCGCCCGCTGTACCGTATTTTATCAGTCATAAACTCGCTGGCAAAGAAAGCGGACTCTGCCATCTGCCCCCGGGAGATGAGATAGGAAATGCCTGACGCAGTTTTTCCGGCCAGCGGAAACGCCGCCATGGCCATAAAAGAAATCAATCCCAGCGCGATTAAACCTTCCAGAAGGATCCAGCCGTTTCTCTTTTTTTGCTTCATTCATCTCCCCCCCTATTTCACTGTCCGAAGCCGTTTCCAAAAGAAGCTCCGCCGCCTGCTCAATGTGGTAGGGTCCCTGCACCCGGATCCTGACGCGGCGCATAAGGATTCCCTCGGCTTCCTTGGTTCCACTTTGGATCTGGACCTGATAGGTTTTTCCGTTGCGGATCGTCTCTCCCTCCGTGACGGGAAGCGCCGTGTGATAGGCGTGATTGTATTTGATGATTTCCATGGTTTCCTGCAAAAGGTGCATCCCGTCCAGAGACGCTTCCGCCATGCCCTGCCTGCGGAGAGCTTCAGAAAAGGCAGCCATCACCGCCCCGGCCAGAAGAAGAATGACGCAGAGCGCCGCTGCCGCCCACACCAGCATGAAGCCGCTCCGTTTTTCCCCGCTGTCCCTCATTTCACTGCCTCGATCCGCACCCGTCCGGTGTATACCGCCACGATGATATGCCGCTTAAACTGCCGTTTTTTGCTGATTAAAAGAAGGCCTACATTCTGGCTCGTACCGGACAATCCGTTTTGTGAAAACGTCATCGACACCGGTGCCGCTAGCCGGACACGATCGTTTAATTTCCCCTTTGGCGGAAACCGTCTCGTGCCCCGGCGGCAATAATATTCCACCCGCCCGTCGTCAGCGGAAATGCAGTAAAAGAATACGAAGGATCCGTAGCCTTCCTTACCGCTCCGAGCTGCGGTCTGCGCTTCCATGATGGCCGCCCTCACTTCCCGGGCAGACAAATCCAGCACCTGTTCCTCCTCCCAGGCAGCCAAAAACGGAACTGCCACGAAGCAGGCAAATCCCAACACAGCTATGGTGATTAAACCCTCAATATAAAGAAATCCCGGCCGACAGGGGAACCAGGATGTCCGAAAGCCACTGCGCCGCGCCATAGGATACTCCTCCCGCAAGAGCCAAGCAAGGGCCAAACCGTATCGGTGCCGACACAGATTTTTTTGAGACTAATGTAAGAATGAAAAATAAAAGCAAACAGAGTACCGATGCTATCCATATAAAGCACAACGCCGTCAAAGGGGTCAGCCAAAATCCGATAGCCGACGCGAGACATACATCGCCGCCTCCAATAGAGCCGGGCCAAAAAAGAAAAGGGAGTCCTAACAAAAATAAACAGATCAAGCAGGGCAGGATCCCTTCAAGCAAAATTCCGTCCATGCTTCGATACACTATCCCTGCCGCCATAAGTACCATCCACCACACATCCGTCATGTACCCACTGACAGCATCCTCCACTGCAGGAAACAGAAGCCATATATAAAACAGCGAAGGAAGTCTCCATAAAAAACTACCTTCTGCAAGAAAAAGAACAGCCACGCAAAAAGGAACGGCAATACACAGCTCATACTCTGCCACGGGCCTTTTTAGAATCCATGCCCGCCACTCTTCAAGTTGCTTCATGCCGTTCCCCCTCTTCGCCGTTTCTCCATCACATCACCGGATGCCTCGCCTCCGGTCAGCCTCCCTGCGCCGTTTGAGTCCCAAAGGATGAATAGGTCACCCCTTTGAAAACACAAGTCACTTCTCCGGTCGAGGAATTGATCACATAGCTCAGGTCCTTCACTGGCGGTTCCGGTTCCTTGCGGAGATAGCCTTCCTTGCCGCCAGTTCCCACAAGGTCAGCCATGGAGCCGGGATACGTGCCATTTTTTGCATAATACATCTCAACTGCCGATCCCACAGTAGATAAATCTGCCTGAATCCGGGCCACTCTCGCTTCATCAGTCATTCCCACAAAATTTGGGATCGCTACCGCCGCCAATATACCAATAATAGCAATAACGATCATCAGCTCGATCAACGTAAATCCCCGCCGTTTGCGAAACAAACCTTTCTGTTCCACCGCTGCTTCCTGACAACTCTCCATCTGATTTCCTCCTCTCAAAAACATCTTTTTATTCTATATTACTATAAACAAAACAAATTTTCAGTAATCCTTATGTTTTGTTTGAATTCTTTTGTGATATAATTTCTATGTAGAAACTATATGGAGGCCACTATGGATTTAAAAACTACTCTTACCGAATTGCAGTGCGAGTTGGTTGCTGAAAGAAATCTTGTAAACCCGAAAGAAATTTCATGGCTCCAATATGATATTTTGTGCCAGATAAAAAAAGAAGAAGAGATTTTGCCATCCCACCTGAGCCTAATTCTAGGATTATCCCGCACTAAGCTTTCGAAAGCTCTCAAGGCGTTAAAAACCATGAGCTACATTGCGCAAAGGCCAAACAAATCCGATGGAAGAGAGCTCTCCACCTTCCTTACTGATGAAGGCACGGCCTTACTGGCTGCTATTTCACAAAAGCATACTGCCCTGTATGAAACAGCCGTGAAGGCATTCACAAAAGAAGAGCGGGATCGATTTATAATCCTGTCTCATACGCTGGCCGAAGCACTGCGAAAGGAGCGGATAGAAAAGGATGAATAACTCAATTTTCATAAAAAATGCAAGAACGAATAATTTAAAAAACATTTCCGTGGATATCCCAAAGCATAAAATTATTGCGGTTACCGGCGTTTCCGGTTCAGGAAAATCCTCCTTTATCTTCGACACTATCGCCTGTGAATCACAGCGTCTGCTGAGTGAAACCTACTCCAGCTATATACAAAGTCTCTTGCCGGCCTATAAAAAGCCCGACGTCGATTCGATTTCAAATCTTCCGGTGTCCCTAGTGATTGATCAAAAGCAAATCCGCGGAAATGCTCGGTCAACGGTGGGAACCATCACGGACATATACACCGATCTAAGATTGCTGTACGCAAGATTGGCAATGCCCTTTATAGGCTACTCTATGAAGTATTCCTTCAATAATCCTGAAGGAATGTGCAAAACCTGTCAGGGCCTGGGTGTCGTTACATTCATAGATATTGACCGCTTAATTAACTTTGATAAGTCGTTAAATGAAAATGCCATCCGTTTTCCTACCTTTCGAAAGGGAGGCTGGCGGCTGACCCGATATACCGAGTCGGGATATTTCGACAACAATAAGAGGATCGCCGATTATAGCAGAGAAGAACTGGAGCTTCTTTTATATGCGCCGAAACGTAAGCCGGAGCATCCAACAAAAAACTGGCACAAAACTGCCAGTTATATTGGTGTCATTCCACGCATCATGGAAGGCTTTATCCATACAGAGAATTCACGGTATAAAAAAGATGTAGAAAAAATTAAGATAACAAAAATATGTCCTGCCTGTCATGGAGCCCGGCTTAATGAAGAGGCACTCCGCACAAAAATCAATGGACGCTCCATAGCAGACTGCGCTGATATGGATATTCCTTCCCTCCGTGCTTTTATCAATGAAATCACGGATATCGCCGTCAAGCCTATCACCGATGAATTAAAAGCAAAGCTGGAAGGTCTTTCTCTAGTCGGTCTGGATTATGTAAAATTGAATCAACCCACAAATACCTTATCTGGCGGAGAATCTCAGCGAATTAAAATGGTAAGACACCTCACCAGTCCGCTGTCCGATGTGCTATATATTTTTGACGAGCCCAGTGCCGGCCTCCATCCTCAGGATTTAAAAGGAATAATAAGCATTTTCAAAGGCCTCAAGGATAAAGGAAATACCATTGTATTAGTAGACCATGATCCCGATGTAATTAAGGAATGTGACTACATTATAAATTTTGGAGAAGGCGCCGGAATTCATGGAGGCAGGATCACCTTTCAAGGACATTATAAAGACCTTTTACGCTCCCACACGATTACAGCAAATGCTTTATTGAAAGAACATGCTGTAAAAAAGGAAAAAAAGTTATTTTCAGAATTCTACACGTTGGAAAACGTTTCGAAATACAACATCAACCATCTATCCTTAAAAATTCCTAAGCATGCTGTTACCGTAGTCACAGGCGTGGCCGGCTCCGGAAAAAGCACACTGATACGAGATATTTTTAAGAATACCTATCCGGATTCATCCTTACTAGACCAGAGCTTGCCTCACGCATCCGGCCGCTCTACGCTAATCACATATCTAGGGGTATATGACGAAATAAAAAGGGTTTTTGGCAATTATAATCATGTGGATCCTTCTCTGTTCTCAGTCATCGGCAAGGGATCCTGTCCGAAATGCAAGGGAAAAGGAACTATTAATCTCGATTTAGCTTATTTGGGCGCTTCCGTGCATCCTTGTGAAACCTGCCAGGGAAAACGATTTAACGATACCGCCTTGTCATATTTCTATCGGGGAAAAAACATAAGCAACGTATTTGAAATGTCAGCCATCGAGGCAAGACGGCTCTTTTCTGATCATCCTGTTATTCGTCGCGCCCTTGACTCTGTGGTTAAAGCAAATCTGTCATATATAACGCTGGGCCAAACTTTGGATACCTATTCAGGAGGCGAATTGCAACGGCTAAAAATCGCTCAGCTTTTATCCCATCAAAGCGCTGAAATCATTATCTTAGACGAACCCACCACCGGTCTCCATGAGGCAGATATTGATAAGCTGACGAATCTTGTACAAGAAATGGTAAAAAAGAATCATACCGTGATTGTAATAGAACATAATTTATCTATGATCAGTCAGGCTGACTGGATTATTGATCTTGGTCCAAAAGGAGGACGACTAGGAGGAAAACTAATCTTCCAAGGGTATCCTGTTGATTTTATACAATGCCAGACCTCTTATACCGCTGTCCACTTGCGGCGGTTTTTGAAAATAACATAGAACAACAAATATTTGCAACTTATACCTTTTTACAATCACTCAAATTTTATAATACCTGCCTGTAACACATTAAATCGCTGCCTTCTTCCATTTTTTATCCTTTTCCGTTTCTTTTTTCTTGTATATCAAGTAAAAAACTCTCCTACATGTTGTGAATGTACAGGAAGGACCCAATCATGATAAAATAAAGTTATTCACAGAATTATTCATTCTTCACAATAGGCATATACTTTTTATTGGCAGGTAACATCGAGTATTTTAAGCTTTCTATTCCCCTTTTTTCACAGGAACACACATATTTTTCACAAAAATGCGATACTTGCCTTCTCGATAAAAGTACTTATTCACAAGACACTGCAATATAAAGGAGAGTATATGGATCTGTTTACCCTCTGGGGACTTATGCTAGATCAAATACGACAGCAAAATCCCCAATATTATCCCATGTTTTCAAAGCAGATATTTCCTGTTTCCTATACAGAGAGTGAATCCCTTTTACTCCGGCCCAGCGAGCCTTGGCTGTCAGGATGGATCACAAATATTTACAAGGATACTCTGGAAGGCATGGTTCAAAAAATTACCGGCCATGCCTGCGTGATTCTGCTCCAGGGAGAGGATACGAATATACCGGAGCAAATGGACTCGTCTTATCCTGAAAGAGAAGACGCTGCAAAAATATCGGAGCCCTCCCCTGAAGAGAATCAGCCTGTTTCGGATATACCCGCCCCCTTCCCGGAAACGGCGGATATTATTCCTCCGGATCCTTCGAAAATAAAGCCTATGCCAGCAGAAAAGGTGGATCTTCCTTCCATTCGTACCAGCAGTCTCTTTAAGGAAAACAGCGAAAAATCGGTCTCAAAAAATCACCGGGACATAGTAAATGAGGAATATACCTTTGAAAATTTCGTACCCGGACTATGCAATGATTTTGCCCAAAGCTCGGCTCTCGCAGTTGCTAAATTCTGCACCGATCCGGCTCATGCGGATTTTTCATATAACCCTCTTTTTATTTACGGTCCCTCAGGTACTGGAAAAACTCATTTGCTTCATGCTATCAGCAACTATGTACGCAGCCATGCGCCGTCCATAAAGGTTCTTTTTGTGTCAAGCGAAACATTTACGAACGATCTGATCGATTCTATCCGAAACTTCACTATGAATAAATTCCGTGAAAAATACAGGAACCAAGATTATCTTTTGATCGACGATGTTCAGTTTTTTGGATCCCGGGATTCCTCAAAGATGGAAATTTTTAATACCTTTAATGATCTGTATAGCAGAAAAAAATTTATTATTATGAGCAGCGATCGGACCCCAGCAGATATTGAAAAGTTGGAGGATCGTTTAAAAAGCCGTTTTTCCAGCGGCATCATCTCGCCCATTTCTCCGCCGGATTATGAATTCTGTATCGCATTATTGCGTAAAAGAGTTGCCTCAGATCATATCGATTTTCCTGAGGAAGTAATTCAGTATATGGCTGAAAATATTCAGACAAATGTAAGAGAAATCGAAGGAGCGTACAACAAACTGACCTCTTTCTCACGGATACGGAATCATCCAATCACGCTGGATTTTGCCATCGAGGCGCTGAAAGACCAGATTTCCGTGCCTTCTCACTATGCACTCACCGTAGATACTATCATCGATACGGTCTGCGATTATTACCACGTAAAAAGAGAACAGATTCTTGGAAAGGGCCGGCCGAAACGAATTGTAATTCCCCGGCAAATGGCCATGTATATATGCCGAACCGAATTAAACGAATCCTTTCCGTCCCTTCGTGATCACTTTAAAAGAAGTGATCATACCACAGTGCTGTATTCCTGCGACCGGGTCCAAAAGGAGCTAGAAAATAATCCAAAAGTCCGGGCCGATCTGGAAGCAATAAAAAGAAAATTGAAAGCCCTGTAGTCTGTGAACTTTCTATCCATAATCAGGTAAAGAAACTGTGAAAAAATAAAGAAAACTCGATTTTTGTGATTTAAGTGAATACATTTTTATAAAGTTCACACTCTTTTCCACATCAAAAAAGTCTTATAAAATCTAGTCTTCACATAGTTTTTCACTTATTCACAAGGTCTACTACTACTTCTTCTATATCATTTACATTCCATCGTTTTAGCAAAGGAGAATCCTATGAAAGTTATTTTCGACATGAAAGATCTGATCACTGCATTGGAGACTGTTCAGAGTGCGGCGCAAACAAAAGTAACATCAAATACGAATAACGGATATTTTATCGCTGCCAGAAATGGAATTGTGGAAATTCAGGCCAATGATTATTCTGTAGGCATCAAAACTACAGTTCCTGCCACCATAGAGGAAGAAGGCTTCATAGTAATTGCAGCACCTCAGCTTTCATCGACTATTAAAATGATGCCTCCCGGTATGATCTCAATGGAACAGAATCAGGATGAAACTATAGTTTCTTTTACAAACGGCACCTATAATGCAAGCTTTCCTACCAGAAGCAGTGATGATTTTCCAGAGGTCCGGGAATTTGAAAAGGTTAATACCGCTACTATCTCCGCGAAGGAATTAATCTCTATGATTTCCATGGTTCAGTTTGCAGTATCTACAGAAAGAAAAAATGCTCTGTTTACAGGCATTCTTTTCGAAATAGAAGGGCCTCTTATGACGGTGGTAGCCACAAATACTCATCGTCTTGCATGCAAGGAATCCACCCTTTCCAAGGAAGCCTCCTCAAAAGGCCGGTTTGTAGTTCCCTCAGGAGTGCTGTCCGATGTGTCCCGCCTTCTTCCATCGGGAGAAGGGGATCTGGTTGAAATTTCTTGGGCCAGCAATCATATTGCCTTTTCCTTTGGTAATACTTACTTTATTTCTACTCTAATAAACGGTGAATATCCTGAGTGGCGGCGAGTTATTCCGGGAACTTTTGATGCGGAGGTCACGCTGTCTTTGAAGGAATTTTTAGATGCTGTTCGCTTTGTAAGTCCTATTTCCAGAGATATGAGCTATCAGACCATCAATTTCTATTTCAAAGAGGATATTCTTGAAATTTATGAAGAGGACCCCACCATCGGTCGATCGGATACATCTATTCCCGCAAAAAAGACCGGGGATAATGTAAAAATTACATTCAATTGCAACTATATAGAGGATATTTTGAAACATTCAAAGGGAGAAATAATTATTCTTCATCTCCTTAAAAACGGACCGATGATGGTGGAACAAGAGGGGGACAAAGCATACCGATACGTGGTAACTCCTATGAGAGGCCATTAATATGGAAATAACGATTACTGGTGATTATATCCAGCTGGACCAGCTGCTGAAAAAAGAGGATCTGATCAGTTCCGGAGGGATGACATCTGCTTTTTTAAGTATGCACAAGGTGGTATTGAATGGGGTTGGAGTCACGGAAAAGCGAAAAAAAATCCGGTCCGGCGATAGTCTTTCCATAGATGGGACGGACTATGAAATTAGGAGCGATCAATGAAAGCGCGATCCTTTCGCCTGATTCATATCCGTAATTTTAATGATATTGAGTGTATTCCCGACGATGCACTTACTATATTGTCTGGTCCTAATGGCACAGGAAAGACGAATATTTTGGAGGCGCTGTCCTTTGTGTCGCAGGGCCGTTCCTTTCGCGCAGGCGCTGACGATGATCTGATCCGGATCGGTGATGACGAAGGGACTATTATTATGACCTTTGAAACGAAAGGCGTCGTTCATACTTTGAAGATAAGGATATACCGGAATCAAGGAAAAGAACTGTTCTTTAATGAAACACCTGTGCTTCGTCGAGATTTGCCGGGACTTTTCAGAACGGTTCTTTTTACGCCGGATGAATTGATGCTAATTAAGGGAGCTCCCGCCTTGCGTCGGCGGTTTCTTGACAATGGGCTATCTCAGATCTCGCCACGATATTATGAGGAGCTTAATAAGTACAACCGGGCAGTACAGCAAAGAAATGCAGAACTACGGGATGCATTTTATTCCGGGCGGGAGCCGCTGATCGATATTTGGGATATGCAGCTGGCTGTGTCGGGCTCGTATATTGTCAGGAAGCGGGCAGAGGCGGTGGACGCGTTAAATCAAATTGTTTCCGAAAAGGAAGCGGTGCTGACTGGGAAAAAAGAAAAGCTCCATCTGACCTATATGCAGCGTGGTGCTAAAGAAATAACCTTTAATGAAGCGTGGTTTATTAAAAAACTGGTGGAAGCGAGGAATACTGACAGCCGACTGTTTCATACCTCCGTGGGACCTCATAGGGATGATTTGGTATTTTATATGAATGATATGGATATTTCCCTTTATGGTTCTCAGGGGCAGCAGCGGACTGCTATTTTGGCGCTTAAGCTATCGGAAATTGATTATATACAAAAAGAAACCTCTGAGTATCCTGTCCTTCTGCTGGATGATGTGGGAAGCGAGTTGGATCGGGAGAGACAGAAGGCACTGCTTCTTTATCTGCAGGAGAAACAAATACAGACGATCGTAACCAGCGCGGCGGACATGCCGGAGGCAGAGGGAAAAATGATTGATATGAAAGACATTTATCACGGATAAGAAGCCATTTTGTTTCACGTGAAACGGATAGAAAGCGAAAAGGAGTGATTTATAATATCACTCCTTTTCGTATTTTTTAACTGGCAGTTTCGATAAGCTCTTATTTGCTTCCTCAATGGTAATCTGTGACAGCGGTTTATGAACGAGAAGAGCCAGAAGGGTTCGTTTATCTACATCAGACGCGTACTTGTTATATATTTTGTCTTTTAGTTGTCGGATTAAGGTAGATCTGGCGGCGTCATATTCTCTATACTTACAGGAAAATACAGATAGCATGTCTTTATAGCCCCATTCGGGATGAGTCAACAGAAGAGCCATGACGTGACTCTCGTTTTTTATTTCTGTCCGGCTGCTGCAGGGAAGGCACATGCTTTCGTCGGGCTTGCACAGAGTCCCGCAAATCGGACAGGGATGATAGCCTGCGGCAAGTTCGCCCTTCCTTATTTTCAAAATCTCGCCCATGAGATCCTGAAAGACAAGCATCAGCCGTTCGTCCACATGAGAGGCCGCGAAGGATTGAATCCATTTCTTTTCGTCCTCCGTTAATTCCTGAGAATACATAGCCTGCTCTTTTTTTTTCGATTCATTGATCGGATCTAGAGATAGCTTCGGATCATGACGCACTTCGGGGATTCCTGAGACAAAACGCAGGTCCGTGAATTGTTTGCCATAAGGATACTCTTGTATGCGAGTCAGCAGATCCTGCTTCATCGTGAATAAATGGTGAAGGAATATAGAATTGGTCACCTGAATGTACAGGATATTCCCGTTTTTCCGCAGGATAAAGGATTCCTTTGCCATCATGGGTCCCACAATATGGGGCCAGATTCTTTTAAACGTATAAAATTGGAAATCATCGCTCCCAAAGAGCCGGCCATTCATATCCGACAGTGGGAGCACCTCAGAAAGAGGCGCCATTTTTGCGTATCTTTTTTTCATATATCATCCTCACAGTCTAATTATAGCAAGAATGATCACGCCGGTTCTATAAGATTTTCAGACAGAGTATTTTGATTTTATAGGGAAGGAATTATATACTATGAAAGAGAAAAAAGAAGAGAGGATGAAGCATATGGCAGAGGAAAACAAAAAGGTACCTGATATAGATCGATATCGGGTCAGCCATGGGAAAAAGGTGGACTTAAAAAAATATACCACTCGCCGGGACGCGGACTTTGAAAAAGAAGAAACGAAAACAGTGCTGTTTCCTGATTTGATCATGGAAATGAGAGACTATCAGGAAAAATTATATGCCCATAACCGATACGGCCTTATCGTTGTACTGCAGGCCATGGATGCGGCCGGTAAGGATGGCGTTGTAAAGCATGTATTTTCTCTGCTGAATCCGAGCGGAGTCAGGGTCATTTCCTTTAAGCAGCCTAGCATCGAGGAAAAGGATCATGACTACATGTGGCGCATCAACCGCAGTCTTCCTGCCCGGGGAGAGATCGGTATTTTTAATCGCTCCCATTATGAGGATGTGCTGGTAACAAGAGTGCACGATCTGATTCGATCTGAAAATTTTCCGGCCAAGCTGAATGGGAAAAATATTTGGAACGAAAGGTATGAGCAGATTAATAATTGGGAAAAATATCTGTATCAGAACGGATTCCCGATGGTAAAAATTTTTCTTCACGTATCCAAGGAGGAGCAGAAGCAGCGACTGGTCGATCGGATTATCAACCAGGAAAAGCACTGGAAATTTTCAATGAGCGACATTGATGAACGGCAATATTGGGACGAGTATCAGCATATTTATGAGGAGCTTCTGGAAAAAACATCGACCGACATTGCGCCCTGGTACGTGGTACCTGCAGATAACAAGTGGTTTACCCGCTATATCGTGGCTACGCTGGTACTTCATGCGCTGAAAAAAATCAATCCGAAATATCCGACTTTGTCAAAGGAAATGGAGGAACAGCTGGAAAAATTTAAAAAGCTCATCCTTGAGGATGAGTCCCGCACGCTGATCAGTATAAAAAAAGAGTTGGAACGGGAAGCGCTACCGGCGGTTTCTGACAAGAAATAATAATAATCACCGGAAGTATTTATAGGGGTTGGAGATGGCAGCGATGGAAAGAGACAAAAATCTGGATATTAATCGTTACTATGCCGAAGAAGGAGAGAAAATCAATCTGAAAAAATTTTCTACCGAATGCGATGAGCCGGTGGATAAAGAAAAGGTAAAGGCTGAATATTTCCCAAGGGCGCTCGAGGATATTTCCCTTCTTCAGGCTAAGCTGTACGCCCAGAGCACCTACGGTCTTGTGATCATTCTGCAGGCCATGGATGCCGCCGGAAAGGATGGGACGATTAAGCATGTCTTTTCCCATCTGGACCCGAACGGGATCAGGGTGGTATCCTTTAAGCAGCCCACTACGGAAGAAAAGGATCATGATTACATGTGGCGCATCAATAAGGCACTGCCTCGTCGCGGCGAGATCGGCGTGTTCAACCGTTCCCAATATGAGGATGTGGTAGTCACTAGGGTGCATGATCTGATCAAATCCGATAAGCTTCCGCAGGATCTGGTAGACAAGGGAATCTGGCAGCGGCGATACCGGCAAATCCGTGATTGGGAGCGGTATCTCAGTGAAAATGGTTTCCATGTGATTAAAATTTTCCTTCATGTATCTAAGGATGAGCAGAGAAATCGTTTGGCTGAACGGATTATCAATAAGCGAAAGAATTGGAAATTTTCCATGGCGGACATTAATGAGCGGCGCTATTGGGATCGGTATCAGGAGCTGTATGCGGAGATGATTGAAAATACCTCCACCAAGTACGCTCCTTGGTACATCGTTCCGGCAGACAACAAGTGGTACACTCGCTATGTGGTGGCTAATATTGTTATAAATGCGCTGGAGGATATTGCTCCAAAATTCCCGGAAATGAGCAAGGAAATCAAGACGCAGCTGGATGAGTTCCGCCGACTCATCGAATCAGGCAATGTGGGTATGATCGCAGAAATGCAGGATGTGATGAAGGTGGAGTCAAAGGAGAATTCCTGATAGGGAGTTTCGTTTATTTGTATCACTATGAGGGTTCAAATTGTTTCACGTGAAACAAGGAGTGGCTTATTTAATCATTATGATTCAGGCCACGAAAACAAAAAGCATGGTATAATTATGGTGATACCTTGTGACAGATATGAACTGGCAAACGGTTTTCAATAGATAGGAGGACATTATGAGAAAAATAGTGGGGATCGCTATCGTTCTGGCTATGGCCGGAACCATGGTCTAT
Organism: Dialister sp.; assembly: GCA_034180505.1. GTDB lineage: Bacteria > Bacillota > Negativicutes > Veillonellales > Dialisteraceae > Dialister. The sequence continues at coordinate 43,162 of JAXFOE010000009.1, read as the reverse complement.
GCGTCGCCGATGACGAATTATCATACCAATCAGGGTGAAGTGAATCTGGGGATGTGGCAGACAAAGGCAGATAACAGCTTCTATAAATCCGGCAAGGAATGGAATTTCACCGGGGGCCTCATCTATGGCATCGATGAGGGACGGGCATTGCAGTACCAGTATTACAGCCTCGGTACCGATGATACGAATGGGAACAGTCAGGAATTGAACCTGCTCCACACACTGCGCCCCGATGTGGCTGTTTACGGCGGCTATAACAGAATTCGCATGACTGATTTTGGCGCTTACGGCGACCGTACCAATAATGTGATTCAGGTGGGTCTCATCGCGCGGCATCCGTTGACGGATAATCTTGATATTTATGGCAAGGGAGCCCTTGGCACGCGGAATACCACGATTTGGGAAGCGGGTGTTAATTATGAATTGGATCGAGATTTGGACGTGAATGCAGGCTATCGCTATCTGAATACGAAGTTTAATAGTGAAAAGAACAATACCTACTCTGGCTTTTTGGCAGGCATTTCCTACCGCTTTGGCGGAGGCAACCGTGAACGGAATGAGGAATGGTATGATTCGTCTGAGGATTCCTATGTATACGATGAGGAGCCATCCACCGTTACCCGGAGGCCTGCCAATTCCCCGGTTGTGACAGTGACCTCAGAAGAGGAAATGGCTACTGCCGCAACGGAAAACGATTACTACTTCCAGAGTGTTCATTTCGCAAGCGATTCAGATATAATTCAGGCGAATCAGAAAGCGAATATTGATGAATTTGTAAAGCAGGCAAAGATCACCGGGCATGTATTTAAGCTGGTAGGCCGTGCGGACAACAAAGGAAACTCTGACTATAATAGAGCTCTTTCCCAGCGCCGGGTGCTGGCAGTGAAGAAATATGCCATTGAACATGGCGTAGACGGAGAAAAGCTGATTGAAATGTACAAGGGAGATCAAGGTTCTACCGATTCTGCATCAGAACGCCGCGTAGATATTTTCGAGCATAAATAGAATAAGGCAAAATAAAAACGCTGTGTCTCATACCTGGCACAGCGTTTTTATTTTGCCTGCCATACTTTACTATATAAACGGACAGGGCCGCGGATGGTGATGGGCACGAGGCAGTCAGTGTAAACGGGGCGGAAGGGGTCATTTATTCGCCGGGCTGATTCAACCGCAGATGAACGGAGGCTTGCTTTTTAATGGCAATGGCTGTTGCAAGAGCGGCTGAGCCTGAGCCGTAGCTTTGCTCTCGGCAGAGTGTATCTGTGGTCGCTATGTAAACCGCGGGCAGGAGTGTATTCGTATGCGCTATATAAACAATCACGCCCCACGCATCGGAGGGGTCTTTTAATTGAGAGACGCCGTGGATGTAGTCTGTCAGGGGCCGGAGCTCTTTCCAAGCTTAGCCAGATAGCATGCTGCAGACGAGCGGGATGCATTCCCCGCAAAACTCGCCGCCCATCATGCGGACCTGGATAGGCTCCTTTTCATGTGATGGAAACGAAAGAAAAACCACCTGCGCAGCCATGGAAAAATTTTCACCCATAAGAGCTTTTACAAAGGCGCTCCGCTTACTTTCTGGGAGCACTTCGTTGATAAAGGCAGTGTATTTCCGCTTGGGTTGGCTGGTATGTAAGAAATAGAGCTCATAAATATCCTGCCTATACTCAAAGGAAGCTTATCGTCCTTCAATGTAGTATAAAGCGGGAAACAATGCAACGGCCTCAGCCGCTCTGCTGTAGAGGACACTTAAAAAATCAAAACTTGGAAAAGGGGTTATTTTTACTTGAGAAAACAAGGTAAATCTATTAGACTAAGTGAGAAGGTTATAAAAGTAGCAAAGAAATTTATAAAAGCATGATGTTGACGGGCGAGAGATCCCCGCCTTTTCTATATGACTTATAAGAAATTCCGATGACACTATTATTTGACAGGTACAGCAAAAACTATCTTCATATCGCTATTCCTGCGGCGCTGGAAAGCTTATTTATGATTCTTTTAGCATCTGCCGATCTGATCATGGTAGGCACTCTAGGCACGGTGGCAGTGGCGGCAGTCAGTATTTTTCTTCAGCCTCGGCTGATTATTTTATGTTTTTCCCGATCCCTTGCGGCAGGGGTGACATTGCTCGTGTCCCGTCAGGCCGGGCAGGGAGATATGTCCAAATCGGCGGACATTCTAAAAAAATCTTTATTTGTGGGCACCCTTGTGCTTGTGCCGCTGCACATTTTATTTTTTATTTATCTGGAGCCGATTTTTTATCTCCTTGGTGCTTCAGCGGAATATATGGCGCCGGCGCTGGATTACGGCCGGATTGCGGTAGTTTCCGTATTTATCACGTCCCTCACCCTTGTATTTCAAGCGGTTCAGCTGGGCTTTGGCCAGACCAGCGTCATTATGAAAACCAATGTTCTTGGAAATATTGTCAACGTAGTTATTAATGGAATTTTAATTTTTGGTCTCGGCCCGTTCCCAAGACTGGGTGTCACCGGTGCGGCCATCGGTACTGTAGCCAGCACCGTCTTTACGCTGGGCTGGACCATGCTGATTATGAAAAAGGATCGTCTGTTTATTGGTGGGAGCTATCTTCCCACCAAGGCCTATTTCAGATCCATAGGCCCTGTTTTCGCGTCAATTTTCAGCGAGCAGGGAGCGGAACGGATCGGGATGGTTCTCTTTACAAGAATGGCAGCCGGACTGGGGACGGTTCCCTTTGCAGTGCACAGCATCTGTATGAATATTTGTGATATTTACTACGATTATGTTATGGGACTGGGGAAGGCTAGCATGGTTCTGGCAGGCCAGTCCTGCGGAAAAGGATCTCAAAAAGATTGGGCGGCGTATTTTAAAAGCGGCCTTGTCTGGAGTCTTTTGTTCTCTACCGTTGCCTTTGTGCTTACCTTTGTGTTCCGGGACCAGATCTTCGGCATTTACAATTCTGATCCTGAGTCCGTTGCCATGGCCGGGGTAATTATGATTTTTGTGGCTGTCGTCAGCTACCCCGAGGCGCACACCATCGTATGCGCCGGTGTTCTTCGAGGTAGCGGAAGGACCGGAGCGGTTGCGGCGTACTCCTTCTTTTCCATCACCGTGCTGCGGCCGATTATGACAGCCTTCTTCATGTATTATCTGGGCTGGGGACTTATCGGGACATGGACCGCCCTTCTTCTTGACCAGTGCATCCGGGCCACTTGCTCATCAGTGCTTCTATGGCGGGTCTTTAAAATGCCCTGGGACAGGGTACTGGCAAAAGTAAATGTATAAAAACGCTTCTTTCGGGGAGTTTTCTTTTTAAGCTGGACAGTATTGTGATAAAATGAGGGAAATACTTATAATTTATGAAAGAAGGATGATTATGAAAAAGATACTCTCCCTTGTTATAGCCAGTTTGCTGTTCATCGGCCCCGCAGGAGCGGCAGACCTTCCCCGTGGCGGCTATTTGTTGAATAAGGACGGTGTTCCTATTACCGAGGAACAGATGACGCCGCCCGCCATTAGGCAGGCAAAAATGGCGTCTCAGTCTCAAGCGGTCCATGATGCTATGGCTGCATTGCCCAGTGATACGAATACGGTCATTACCCTTACGGTGACCTCTGACGGGATGCCGCGGGATGCGGCGGTGACACAAAGCAGTGGCTCTATCGTTTTGGACGAGTATGCCATGCAATGTGTGTATGCTTGGCAATTCAAGCCAGCGGAAGCAGGGGGAAAGGTAATGGATGTACAGGCTGCCATTCCTGTCCATTTCGTATCTATGAAAATAGAAACGCCTGCCAGTCCTGTTTCGATGCCCATAAAGAAGGCAAATGAAAAAATCAAGGATGCCCTATCCCGCAATCAAGGGCTCAGCGTACCTGTGTCGATTTATGTCAATGCTGAGGGAAAACCTGAGGGAACCGGATTCGCTGCGAAGCCAGAGGGCATGACTGATGAGGATTTCAAAATACTAAAGACCTATGCCGAGGAGTCGGTGAAGGGCTGGACTTTTTCGCCGTCCCTAAACCCTGATGGAAAAGCTATCGGTGGCACGGTTACGGTGACAGTTATTTTATAAACCATTTGCGGTAATTAAAAAGGCGCCCCATCATGGAGCGTCTTTTTTGACGGTATTTAATTTTGGAACGAAAAATCCTTGCTGCAGGCAAGACGGATGGCCTGCTCCATGGTTTTCATAGCCTTCATAATGTCGGACAGACTGGCGTATTCCTCCGGCGCGTGGCTGATGCCGCCCCGGCTGCGGAAGAAAAGCATGCCTGTGGGACAATAGTCGGCAAAATGCATTGCATCGTGGCCGGCGCCGCTGACCATTTTCACCGCGGGGATAGACAAAGACTGGGCGGTGGTGAGCAGAAAATCAGACACGTCATGAGAAATCGGTACTGACGCGTCCCGAGCGAGAGTTTCCACATCAATAGAGATGTCCCGGTTCTTTCCGGTCTGGCGGATCACGTCCAGAATATGGGCCTCGATTTCAACCTTCGCATCATCAGAAATGCTTCGTATATCAATGCCTAGCGTGACATGGCCGGGAATGACGTTCATTGCATTCGGCGACAGGTTCAGTGTGGTTACTGTGCCGGTGGCCTCGGGCATGGTGCGGAGCGCGGTATGCTCCACAGCAAGAATAATTTCCGCTGCCGCCACAAGACCATCATGGCGAAGATTCATCGGCGTGGCGCCGCTGTGTCCCTCGGTGCCGTGAATGTGAACCCGCAGGCGATAGGGCGCGGTGATGCCTGTTACAATTCCCAGCGGGTACCCTTCATATTCCAGATACCGACCGGGCTCGATATGGACCTCAAACATAGCTGCCAGCGGCTTTGTCCAGACTGCGCTTTCCAGATTATCCGGATTCAGATCTCTCAGGCGCAGTACATCGTACAGACTGTTTCCCGCATGGTCATGGATCTCCATGAGTTTCTTCCGTGTCAGCCGTCCCCGCATTACGCCGCTTCCCAGAGTGCCTGCATCGAAGCGGGAGGATTCCTCGCAAGCAAAGATAACCACTTCAAGGCCCCGGTCATTTTTGAAGCCCTCTTCACGCATGCTGCGGGCGATTTCTATGCCGCAAAGCACACCGGCGATGCCATCATAATTTCCTCCGTCAGGTACGCTGTCCGCATGGGACCCGATCATCACCGACGGAAGGGACTCATCCTGTCCGGGCAGGTGGCCGAGGATATTGCCAAATGCGTCGGTTCTGACCGACAGCCCCGCGTCCTTCATGAGAGACATGAGATAAGCCCGGCCCTCCCAATCACTGTCGGTGAAGGCGAGCCGGTTAATACCCCGGCCCGGTGCCGTGATGGCAGCCATGTGGGTTAATTCTTCGCTGATTCGTTTTTCCTGTATCATATATCTCATCCTTATAGGGTTTACTACTATGGGAACAGTCCTATTTTATCACATCCTGGCGAGAGGAAAAGAGCAGCGAGGCGTACAAAGGCGGCAGTACTTTAATAAAATAAATAATAAAGGCAGGCTCTATCTTATAGAGTTAATCCTTTTCATTGGTAAAGGCTTAGGGTATAATAAAAACAGCACGGTCACCTGCAAGGAAAGAATGCAGGCTTGGTCTTTGAGGAGGATATGATGGATGACAGGGAACAGGACTTGAGGCAGAAACAGGCGAAGGAACTGGCCGACCTGTTTGAGGAAATGGACGGGCGCCGTCCCCGCATGTTCATGGCAAAAATTGAAGAAGACGATTGCGATGAGGAACGGAAGCTGGCGGCTACTGCCTTTGCGGATACCGGCTGGGACGTGGACGTGGGGCCCCTTCTTTCGTCGGAAGACTCTGCCAAGGTTGCTGCTGACAACGATGTTCACATCGTTGTGGTGGTAGGCTCCAAGGGCCATCTGGCCCGGGAGGTACCAAAGCTCTCGCAGTGCTTGATATCTTTAGGTCGGGACGATATACTTATCGCTGTCCATGGGGCAAAGGACGAGGAAAGGGAGCGCCTTTTCGGCTATGGAGTGCTAGCGGTATTCAACAAAGACACGGCATGGAGCGATGCAAGCATGACCCTGCTCCGGCTGCTCATATCCGTAGCCCGTCAGGAGGAAGAGATGGAAAACGATCCGCTTCAATACTAAAAACAGGCTGCCGAAAGGCGGCTTTTTTAATGTGGCATCCTCCGAAGAAATACAAGCTCAGCTTATGAAATGTCGTCGTATTTGAAATTCTATCGCCCGTATACCGAAATACAGTAGAGACAGATTTCGAATCGCGTTTATAAAAGGAGGAAATACATATCTTTAGAAATACTGGAAGCTAAGGAAGAAATCCAAACCGTTATCGACCGGTTTTCAAGTCTGGAATGTCATGTCCATGAGTAGGCCGAGTTGTTTACAGAGGACGCCCATATTATGGTCCATATAGGAGACACCTTGACCATGAATATCCACGGGCGGGGTGAAATGGAAAAACAGTTTTCCGCCTTCACCGCATCAGTCGAAGCGTCTCATCATATGAACGGACAGCAGGTCATCACCATAGCCGACAGTGGCAGGAGTGCCATCGATGTCCACTACTGCCGGGCGAATTTTATAGTAGAAGAACCGGAAAGAACATAGTAAAGGAGAATTATATCCGCTACACAGACACCTTGGTAAAAGAAAATAGCCGCTGGCTTATTAAGGAAAGAGATCAATATTTCGTTATTTTATGAGCCTGGCCAATGAACGAGCAGAGACCATTTTATTTATTAAAATTTAGTTAATTTTTATGATCCTTATTGCAGGGAAAAGGAAAAGTCTGTATACTGTACACAATTCAATTGCATACGGGTGGATGACGCAAGCGGGAGATAACGAAAGTTGACCGAAGGAGTAACGCTCTCAGGTGCCCGTAGGGGTAGGTACCGTTTGCTGACACACTCTGGAGAGTCTCTCAAGTGAGCGCCGAAGGTGTAAGGGCATAGCCTAAATCTCTCAGGCAAAAGAACAGAGAAATAATGAGCATCGCTTTTTGGTATACCCGAAAAGTGAAAGCCGGCTTCCGGAGGTATCTTTGTGAAGTCGGCTTTTTGTCCGGCAGGAAAGGGTGTTACCTATGAATCTTGATTTGCTCAATGCGATTGATAGCTTTGTCTGGGGGCCGCCGCTTTTGATCCTTCTGGTAGGGACCGGGATCCTTCTCACGATCCGCCTCATGCTACTGCAAGTGGTCCATCTTCCGCGGGCGCTGGCCCTCGTGTTAAAAGCGCAGAATACAGGCGAGGGAGACGTAGACTCCTTCAAAGCACTCTGTACGGCCCTTTCTGCTACCGTAGGCACAGGAAATATTGTAGGCGTGGCCACTGCAGTGGCAGCCGGCGGGCCGGGCGCGATTTTCTGGATGTGGATCGCCGCCTTTTTCGGTATGGCTACCAAATATGCCGAAGGCCTTCTGGCAGTCAAATACAGAGAAAAGGACGATAAAGGCGAAATCGCAGGCGGACCCATGTTTTACATCAAAAACGGCATGGGTCCGAAATATAAATGGCTGGGAGCCATCTTTGCCTTCTTCGGCGTCATGTGCGCCTACTTTGGGATCGGAACCTTCGCCCAAATCAATGCCATCGTGGATATCACAAAAATGACCATCGGCCTTGATCCGGTCTGGACCGGTGCGATCCTGACCATCCTTGTGGCGGGAATCACCCTAGGCGGGTTGAAATCTATCGCCGCCACTGCCAGCAAGGTAGTTCCCGCCATGGCAGTGATTTATCTCCTGACCACCATAGGGATTCTGATTTACTTCGCCGATCGGGTGCCTATTGCTGTGGAAATGATTATTTCTAACGCCTTCACCGGCACAGCTGCGTCCGGTGGCTTCCTCGGCGCCACAGTGATGCTGGCCATGAGGAGTGGGATCGCCCGAGGCGTTTTCTCCAATGAATCCGGCCTCGGATCGGCGCCCATCGTAGCGGCGGCGGCTAAAACAAAGTGGCCTGCCGAGCAGGGACTAATCTCCATGACCGGTACCTTCATTGACACCATCATCATCTGCACCTTGACCGGGCTCACCATCGTCGTGTCTGGCGAATGGATGAACGGACTCAACGGTGCGGCGCTGACCAATGCAGCCTTCAAGGCCGCCTTCCCGATGATGGGCGGCTATATGCTCATGGTAGGTCTCGTGCTGTTCGCTTTCACCACCATCCTGGGCTGGAATTATTACGGTGAACGGTGCGTGATTTATCTGACCGGCACCAAGGGCGTCCTCCCATACCGGATCATCTTCATTCTTCTCGTAGCCAGCGGCCCCGTCATGAAGCTGGAAGAAATCTGGGTACTGGCAGACATCGTAAACGGTCTCATGGCCATCCCGAACCTGATCGCCCTGCTGTGCCTCTCCGGCGTGGTAGTGCGAGAGACGGAGAAATATTTTGATCATTTGAAAACCGGCAAGGACTACGTGGACTACGTGGACGAAGACCCGCCAAAAACAGACCACGCAAGAACATCCATACTTGGTGCAGAAACCGAGTCGGAGTAAGAATATTTTACAGGTACCCCATTCATAGAAAGCAAAAGCAGTCAGGAAAACACAATTTCCCGGGCTGCTTTTCATGTGGAATAATTTCTTTTAATTGATACATAATTCATGTATAATCAAGCCGATACAGTTCATCGTAAGGAAAAGAAGGCTTCCTTATGAGGGTGCGCCACGTCAAGTCCATACATCATGACCCAGATTCTTTAATTTCTCTTTGCACTTGACGGAGTAAGTATACACAGACAGGTACCTATATGAAACAAATTTCTCTCTCAGAGCTTCACAGCTATCTTCTCGAATCACTCATTGCCTTTGATTCCTACTGCCGTTCCCATAATATCCGCTATTCCTTATGCGGAGGCACGCTGATCGGGGCGGTTCGGCATGAAGGCTTTATTCCTTGGGATGATGATACGGACGTCATGATGACAAGAGATGCATATGATCAATTAACTGACGCGTGGCGTAAAGCCCCCCTGCCGGGATATACTCTTCTCACGGACCGCACCCCGAATCATGCCTATGCAGGAGAAAGCGGGAAATGGTACGCTGACAATACCGCGCCGCTTCATCCTGACAACGAGTACGACATCGGACTTTTTTTAGATATTTTTATTGCCGACAGACTGCCTCGCGATGAAAAAGAAGCAGAGGCTTATTTTCACAAAACCCATGGCATAGGTAAGCGGTTTCATTCCGTCAATAAACGAAGGCATCATTGGTTATGGAAATGCTTGTCTTATATAAGCGCCGCGCTCTCTCCGGATTCCTGTTACAGAGAGCTGGAAGCGGAACTGGCTAGCTATAGGGATAGGGACGGGGATTTTCTTGCGCTCATACTGGGCTCCGGCAAGGATATGAAGAGGGAGCGAATGCCTCGAAAGTTTTTTGACAGCTATGTGGAGCTCGTCTTTGAAGGCCATTCCTTCCCGGTTATTGCGGAATATGATGCCTATCTTCGGCACTACTACGGAGATTACATGCGGTTGCCGCCGGAACAGGAACGCCTGTCTCATCACAAAAAGAACCATTATTTAAAACGTTAAAACAGATGCCTAAATCAAGAACGAGCATCTGTTTTGCTTCCTATATTTTAGAGCTTCTCTCTTGTGAAAAGGGTTCTTGGATTTACGGTAACTAACATAACGCCGATCATTACCAGTACACAGCCGGCTATAACGGATCCTGTAATTTCCGCGCTGTTGCCAAACAGGAAATTCAGCAGACACCCCCAAATGATATAGGTTATATTCGTTGCCATTCCTTTGGCGCAGCCGATCCTGTGATTCGCTTTATACCAGAGCATATAAGACAGGCCGGCTACTACGCCGGCAGCCATAAAGAAATAAAAGGATTCCTCTCTCCGGCAGATGACCTCCAGCGCCGGGTAGCCACGAATACAGGGAAGCACGATCAAAAGAAGCGCCGCCCCCGATACTGCTTCCCGGATAGTAATCGCTGCGTCGGGCATGATATCCTTCATTCCGTATACGGCGATCACGCTTTCACTGCCCCAACACAAGGCGGCGATCAGGGCGCAAGCGATTCCCTGATAAAACAGACCGCCCTCTCCCGCTTCCGGCTGGTATCCTACGAGAATACTCCCGACCACTGATAAAAAAATACCGCACCACGTTCTTCCGTTTACCCGCTGCTTCAGCCAAAACGCAGCCAGGAGACACCCTACGATAGGGTATAGGGAAGAAATAATAAGAGCATTCGCCGCTCCGGCCATGGAAATGCCCAGCACATAACTGGTCTGTCCTACCGGGCCTCCCAGAAGGGCCGCCAAGCATATCACAAGGCCCGAGCGTGTTTTAGCGGCTTGCGCGATTTGAGGCAACAATCCCCGCGCCGCATTGAGAAGGACCAGAGAGACCGCCGCTGCAGAATCGGTAAAAGCGACGCAAGCCAGCGGAATTCCCAGCATCATGGCTGGTAAAAATTCACCCGGCACATAGGCGTATCCCAAGGAGAGAAAAAGGTTATTAACGCCCCAGAGAAACCCGCTTACTAATCCTGCCAATAAACCTATAGTCATTTGTGCCTTCCCTTATGACATCAACATATTCAAAGCAAGCTTAGAGCAATCCTTTGCATAGCGGTATTGCACGTCCGGATAGGTGTCAAAATATATGCCCATATCCTCTTTGAACTCGCACCAATTACTCCAAAGAAGACCGCCGATGGCTTGATAGGCGTAAATTCTCCAATAGATTTCATCTGGGCAGGCTCCATCAAAATATACGTTGATCAGGCGGTCAGTTTCTGCCCTCGTGTATCCCGTGTAAATCGCAAACATTGCCAGATCCACATACATATCCTGCATGCCCGCGTACTCCCAATCAATCAGGTAGACCTGATCCGTGTCAGTTATCAGGAAATTGTCCGAAACCGGATCCATGTGGGTGAGAACAAAACTGTTTCTGTCGATGGTATCCAGCATCGGCTTCAAGGCATACACCTGTTTTTTTATAGCGGCATAATCCTTGTACTTAGACGCTCTTCGAGTCCATAAGGTCTCGTAGTATTCCAGTGTCCCGTAAAGATCAAATATAGAGCCGCTTTTAATTTTAAGCTTATGGAAGTGCCGAAGCTTTTCCATACACAACTTTACATCCCTTCCGTTATAGGGATTGCAATTGTGAGCATTTTCCACAAAGCGGGTTATTTTATATCCTTTGTCCGCATCGATCGCAATGATTTCATCACTGATTCCGCAGGAAGAAATCGCCGTATAGGATTCCAGCTCTCCCTTCCGATTGATGAGACGCTCTGTGCCGGCTCCGTTTAAACGCAGCACATACCGCTGCCCCCGGCAGGTAAAGATGTAGGAATTGTTTGTGATTCCTTTTTTTAAAGGAATCACGTCATGCACTCCCGGGCCCATGATATCTGTTACGATGCGGTTGATTTTTTTATAGGGTATCATCATGGGCAGGATCCTTTCCGCCGGATACAGCGCTGTTTTTTCTTTTTAAGCTCTTTGCGGCGTACAGATGGAACTTTTGGTAATAGTGGTATGCCAATGATGCGCTCCCGTGGTCCTCCAGATCCCTGTCAAAGGCCTTCAGATACCAATAAAATGCGGCCACTGCCGCATATTTTATAAACTGGTCCTGTTCCTTAGCCGACGGGGAACGTTTCAAATAGGCCGTAAAAATCTCCAGCGACTGTTCACGGGAACAGGGGAGCCCGCAAATGTACGATGCCACATCACATAAAGGATCGCTGTTTCCGGAATGGCTCCAATCCTCCAGCAGTACCTGGCCTGCTTTATTCAAGAAGATCCCTTGATTTCCGCAAGCGTTATAACAGATCCGGCGGCGCCTCCCAAGCGTGGGAATGGAATCATACACGCTTCTGGCGGTATGGTACATATCAGAAAAATCGAAAGGAAGTTTTACGGTCGATCGCTCCAGCTTTTCCTTGCAGTGATCGATCTCGCTCCAGATATCAAAGTCGTATGGGGAAATACACTTTGCCTCATGCAGCCTGCGGTAAGCGGCTATCACGCTCTGTATATCTGAAGCCGATGTATCATCGGCTTCCCGTACGGTCTCATCATAGGCGAGAACTTCCCAGCCTTGCCTTTCATCAATGTGCAGCCGTTTTCCGTTCAGCCCTAAGCGCTTTGCCAGTTTCAAAAAGAACGCGCTCTTCTTCCAGTCTGTATGCGCTGCGATTGATTTTCGGAGAGGGTGCAGGTATATGTATTTTTTGCCTGCAGATACAAAATAGAACGCCGCATACTCATCGGTTTCCTTCAAAATATGGATCCGGGTAATATCCTTATGGCAGCAGCGAAGCACCCTGCAGATATTGTCCATAATGGAAGAATCCACGTTATCCACATAGGAAAAATCAAAATTCCGCAGATCCTCCAGCGAGTCAAACTCCATGATTTTATGGTTTTCATAGGGCTTGATGTACATAGTCAACTCTTTGATATGATGGATGTATACATCCTCCCAGAGTAAGTGCTTTGCGGCTCCGCTCTTGTATTCTTTTTGCAGAATCTCAGAAAACTGCCGGCTAAACTCCCGGGAAAAATAGGCCTGCCCCAGCATATACCAGGAATGACTTCCCCCTATGCGGACATCGGTTATCCGCCCGCCGCGATCGGTACGGATACAGTATTCGTCGGTGTCCCCTGTCGCATATTGCGCCGCATAATAGGTGCGATACACATAATCGGTAAAGACATTTTCTAAAAAGTAATTATCCGACGAGCAGACATACGTATTTCCCAGCTCGCTTGCGACCGCCATCAGGGTAGAAGTATTGTTATACCGATAATAATCAGGATTTACAACGATTTTTACATGAAACTTTTCTTCCAGATAGAAGAAATATTCCTGCATATACCCGACAACGATGGTAATATTTTTGATTCCCGCTTCTTGCAGCTGCCGAATTTGCCGCTCAATCAGCACCTCCCCTTTGATCCGGATAAGGCCCTTTGGAATTTCATAGGTTAACGGAGCAAATCTTGTTCCCTTGCCTGCCGCCATAATGATGGCATTTTCCACCTTATAAGGAAGAAGCGCGTTGCGCCCCAAAGCAGAGAGCTTTCCGTTTTTTATATACCCCTTTTTCTCCATCTCCCTCAGCGCTCGGCTTACGCTTTCCACAGGTATTTCCAGAGCATTTGAAATCGTGTGCTGCGTAGGCGTATGGGGGGATTTCATAAGATAATAGAGCAGGTCAAACTGTTTTTGCGGCAGCATAAAAAATCCCCTCTGATAACTAAAACTGTTTAATTATAATACGCATTGCTAATCATTTGCAAATAAAATTTATAAAGAAATGCTTATAAGTTGTGTGTATAGGCAGCTAAAATCGTGGAACCATAAGTTTTGCTTATCAAAATCGGATGGATTTGCGATGAGATCGTTTATAAAGCGTCGGTATCGTACAGACGGATGAGTAAGCAAGGGGGCGTTTGGAAGAAGGGTTGCTTGCTGCAGGGGGGAAGGAGGAAGCGAAATGGAAAGAACGTGGTTGATTACGGGCGTAACAAGTGGGTTTGACAGAGAAATGACGAAGCAACTTTTTGAAAAGGGAGATACTGTGATCGGGACGGTGCGGAGCACAAAAAGATGGAGGCTCTGATGCGATAGTATCCAGACCGGTTTGACGTGGTGGTGCTGGATATGACTGATATTCCCACGGTGCACGAAGCTGTGCGTCTTGCCTTCGGCAAGCATGAACGGAGCGATGTGATTGTGCGCAATGCAGGCTACGGTCTCTTTGGCTGCGCTGAGGAGCTTCTTAAGGGAGAGATCAAAAATCCTTGCCACCAATCTGGAGGGGCCCATCACGCTGATCCGGGATGCAATTCCCTATCTGCGCAGGCAGGGCGAAGGCCGGATCCTTCAAGGCTCTTCCTACGGCGGGCAGGTGGCCTATGCTGCCAATTCGCTATATCATGCCGCAAAATTTGAGATCGAAGGCTTTTGTGAATCTGTGGATCAGGAGGTGACCCAGTTTCATATCGGTGTCACCATTGTGGAACCCGGCGGCGCAAGGACAGAATTCCGCTACGGCGGTGCTCATGTCACGCCGAATCTGATGCCGGTGTATAAGGAGCAGCACGGTTTTTTTCAAAATGTTGGATTCCGCCAATGATCTCGTCCCGGGCGATCCGGCGAAGATGGCCACCCACATGATCGAATCAGTGGATACAAATCCGGCACCGCTCTGCATGGTGTTCGGCTCTCAGGCCTTGCGTGTCACTCTTCGGCGCTTGGAGGAACGGGTAGCAGATTATAAAATCCAGACCGATCTGGCAGTGTCTACAGATATAGTTGAGTAAATAAAAAACCATAAGCTGTATGTGGCTCATGGTTTTTTATTTTGGGTATTTATTTCATGGACGACAGTGTTTCTGCGAGGATGCGTACCCAAGTGGCTACGCTGTCAAGCTCGACGGATTCGTTGGCGCTGTGGATGTGATGGGTATTGGGGCCTACGGAAATGATGTCGGCATCGGGATTTAAGTGATAGAACCGTCCTGTTTCAAGGCCGCCGTGAATGGCTTCCATGCGGGCGGTGCCGCCGGTGATTTTTGTGAAGGCTTTTCCATACAGCGGGGCCAGTCGGCTGTCGGGATTGACGGTCCATGCCGGCTCCTGAGAGCCCTTTTCCAGAGTAAATCCGGTGAGCTTCGCAAATACAGGCATTTTTTCAAGGAACACGTTCAGCCGGTCATCGCCGCCTGCCCGGGGAAAATACTGGAAGGACACCCTGCTCTCGGTGGTCTCGATGGTCCCGATATTGGCAGATAGCTCGGGGAGGAGCGGAAATTCCTGATTCATTACGAAGGTGCCGCAGTGCAGGAGTGAGAGGAGATCAATGGTCATGTCTGTATCCTCTGCGGAAAATACGCCCTTCGGAAGCTCTGTGGCGGCTACCGTAAAGTTTGCTTTATCTTCGATGCCCTTGTAAATGCGGGAGATCACTTCCTGCCGCGCCTTGACCGCATCCTTGACGGCTGCTTCATCAGTGCCGTTGATCACGATGACAGCGGTTGCATTGGCAGGAATCGCGTTAGCCGCATCGCCGCCCTTGAAGGAAGCGAGACGGAAGGAAACAGTACCTCTGAGAGAGAGTAGCAGATCAGACAGGGCCTGAATGGCGTTGCTCTTTCCCTGATGGATCGTTTCGCCGGAGTGGCCGCCCTTGAAATCGGAGGCGGTAATGGCAAGGGCCATGTCACCGGCAGGGGGCTCCCGATGCAGATCTCTGTTGAAAACAAGATGGCAACAGCCAGCGGAGCCGAGGCAGATCACGTCAAGGCTTTCAGAGTCGCAGTTGATGATATTTTTCAAGTCCCTAATATATTTCGGGTCCAGTCTTTGGGCGCCGGTCATGGCAGTTTCTTCGTCGGTGGTGAAAATAACTCTGAGAGGCCCGTGGGCTGCGCCGAAGCGTAGCAAAAGCAGGATTGCCGCAATGCCAGCGCCGTCATCAGCGCCGAGGCTTGTGCCATCAGCACGAAGAATATTTCCTTCCCGCACTAGCTTAATCGGGCTGGTCAAGGGATCGAAGGGAACGCCGGGCTTGGCCACGCAGACCATGTCCATATGGCCCTGTAGCAGCGTGAGCGGCGCATTTTCGTAGCCCTCGGTGGCAGGAATATCGGCGATTACATTATTCGTCTCGTCCTGCACTACGTTGGTCACGCCAAGATCATTCAGCCGCTTTACCAGATGGTTGCTGATGAGCTTTTCGTGGTGTGACGGACGAGGGCATTTTGCAAAGCCTTCAAATTCTTCCACAATCATATCGATTAATTGATTGTCATCTATCATGGGATCCTCCTCGTATATTGGGATAATGGGCAGTGCCCGATGAGCTTGATTTCTTGATTCATTATAGCACAACGAAGGTCCGTCTCATGAAATCTTTATCGCTTCGGGAAAAGAATTGCTCTCGTTATGACTAAATTTGATAAAAGCACGTCTATATGCTAATTTTGGATATGAGTAAGAAATTTTATGCGCTGGGGAAAATTTTGGTATATAATTTCAGTTATGGGTGTAAAAATTGTGACAGGCTTTGGGAAATGTCTGTCCATTTTCTTTTCATGAAGGAGGGTATATGGAGAAGCCATCAGTTCAGGGAGGGGTGGAGTATCCGAGCTTGCCGGAGCTAACGTTCCGAGGTGTGCTACTTGGGATGCTGATCACGATCATTTTTACGGCATCCAACGTGTATTTGGGGCTGAAGGTAGGACTTACGTTTTCATCGTCCATACCGGCGGCGGTCATTTCCATGGCGGTGCTCCGCTTTTTCAAGCATTCCAATATTTTGGAAAATAATATGGTTCAGACCCAAGCCTCAGCGGCAGGCACGCTGTCGGCGATTATTTTCATTCTGCCGGGCCTTCTCATGCTCGGCTATTGGCAAGGCTTTCCCTTCGGGGAGACGCTGCTTCTCTGCGCCTGCGGCGGCTCGCTGGGGGTGCTGTTCACCATCCCGCTCCGCCGGGCTATGGTTGTAAACAGCGATCTTCCCTATCCGGAAGGCCGGGCGGCGGCAGAAATCCTCAAGGTAGGAAGCTCTCTTCGGGAAGCGAAGGAAGCTGGCACCAAAGGCAAGGAGAGCGGCATGAAGGACATCGTCGCCGGAACTGCCATGGCAGGCGTCTTTTCCCTTCTGTCCAACGGGTTTCATGTGGCCTCTGCCGAGGTAAGTCACTGGATCATGCTCGGGAAAACTGCGGCTACTCAGTTGCCCATGGGATTTTCCATGGCGCTCCTCGGGGCGGGATACCTCATCGGGATCGCCAGCGGTATGGCCATCTTTGTGGGCACTCTCCTTTCGTGGGGCCTCTTTGTTCCGTATCTGACCAGTGTGCTCCCGCCTGAAATGGGACAGACTGCGGCTCAGTTTGCCAGCTCTGTGTGGGCATCAAAGGTGCGGTTTATTGGTGCGGGCTGTATCGGTACTGCTGCGGTGTGGACGCTGATCACGCTGATCAAGCCGGTTATTGATGGCGTAAAAATGTCCATCGACGCGCTGCGGAGCAATAAAACAGAGGAAGCCCGCTCGCTACATCATACTGATATTGACATGAGCATCAAGTCTACTGCCATTCTTCTTTTGGTTATTATGGCGGGGCTCTTTGTAGCCTTTTACTCCTTCGTTAGCGGCTTTGGCCTTCCCCTGGATGTGACCCTGACCTATGTGGTTATCGGCATTCTCGTAGCCGTGCTGATGGGTTTCTTCGTAGCCGCTGCCTGCGGATACATGGCAGGCCTCATCGGTACATCGGCAAGCCCGATTTCTGGCATCGGCATTCTCGGCATTATCGTGTCGTCTCTGGTGGTGCTGGCGTTGAGCAAGGGCTTTGACGTATTCGGCATGCCTGGCGGCACTATGTTCTCCACGGCCTTCGCTATTTTCATCACCAGTGTTATTGTCAGCATTGCCGCTATTTCCAACGATAACTTGCAGGACCTGAAAACAGGCCAGCTCGTAGGGGCAACACCCTGGAAGCAACAGGTGGCTCTTGTTATCGGCTCCGTAGTCGGCGCTATCGCTATCGCTCCGGTGCTGAATCTTCTCTATCAGGCCTATGGCTTTACCGGCGCTCTTCCCCGGGCGGGCATGGATCCGTCTCAGGCACTGGGCGCGCCGCAAGCTACACTGATGACCACCATCGCGCAGGGTATTTTCAGCGCCACTCTGGACTGGAACTACATTCTCATGGGCGTAGCTGTGGGAATGATCGTCATTATCGTTGATCGGGTATTGAAGTATCTAACTGGCGGGAAGCTTTCTCTTCCGCCTCTTGCGGTGGGCATGGGGATTTACCTTCCGCCTACACTGGAGCTCCCCCTCGTGGTGGGCTCTGTCATGAGCTATCTCATCGGTAAGCGGCTGTATACCCGCGCCAGGGAACGCAGCCCCGGCCATGAAGAGGAGGATGTGGAGGCCTGCAACCATCACGGTGTGCTTTTCGCATCGGGGCTCATCGTCGGCGAAAGCCTCATGGGCGTTCTTATCGCCCTTCTGATCGTCGTATCTGTCACATCGGGCGGAAGCGAAAACCCGCTGGCCCTTGTGGGAGGCGATTTCAAATCCGCTGCTGACGGCATCGGCGCAGTCTGCTTCATTGGAATCATCGCATACTTTGTCCATCACATTATGAAACGGAAGTATACGCCTGGCGAAAAATAATTGATATGAGCGGTTCCCTCGGGGACCGCTTTTTTATGCGTAAGTGCTGAAGAAAAGGAAATACAATGACGCTCTTTGCTGAGGCAGGAAGGGGCCCGTTCTGTAAAAATAAGTATGCTATAATAAGGGCGGCAGCAGAGCCCGGAGGGTCTGCGCAGCGCATTGGTTTCTGACGGCGGCAGGTCTGCCGGAAGTGAAAGGGATGGCATAATGGCAACAGCTATGGTGATAGGCGCCCAGTGGGGCGATGAAGGAAAAGGGAAAATTGTAGATTATCTGGCCGCCAAGGCGGATGTAGTCGTCCGCTCCCAGGGGGGAAATAACGCAGGCCACACGGTTGTCACTGGCGGAAAAGCGTATCCGCTCCGGCTCCTTCCCAGTGGCATCATGTACCCCGGGACGATCTGCATTATCGGCACCGGCGTGGTAGTAGATCCGAAAAGCCTCCTAGAGGAAATGAAACGCCTAGAGGATCAGGGGATCGATACGACCCATCTCCAAATTTCTACCCGGGCGCAGGTCGTATTTCCCTATCACATCCGGCTGGACGAGGCCGAGGAAACCCGCAAGGGAAGCCGCAAGATCGGCACCACGAAGAATGGCATCGGACCCTGCTACGCGGACAAGATCAACCGCATTGGCATCCGCATCTGCGACCTGATGGATAAGGAGGTCTTTGCGGAAAAGCTGAAATACAATGTAACTCAGAAAAATATGATGCTGGAAAAGCTTTACGGCATGGAAGGCTTTGATTATGAAGCCATGCTGGCAGATTACCTCGGGTATGCGGAAAAGCTCCGTCCCTACGTAAGGGATACGAATTATACGGTGCAGCAGCTGGTGAAGGCAGGAAAGAACGTGCTCTTTGAAGGTGCTCAAGCGTCTATGCTGGACTGCGACAACGGGACCTATCCCTATGTGACCTCGTCCCATCCCACCGCAGGCGGTGCTTGTATCGGCGCGGGCATCGGACCGCATATGATGAAAAATATTTTTGGCGTGGTCAAGGCTTACAGCACCCGCGTCGGCGAAGGGCCCTTCCCGACAGAGCTCAGGGATGAGACCGGGGATTATCTTAGAAATACGGCCCATGAATTTGGCACCGTCACCGGCCGCCCCCGCCGCATCGGCTGGCTCGACACAAGAGCGGTGCGGTATGCGGCAGAATTGAATACCTTTGATTATCTAGCCATCACCAGACTGGACATTCTGGACGATATGGATGAAATCAAAGTATGCACCGGCTACGAATATGAAGGTAAAGAAGTCGAGGAATATCCGGCAGATCTAAACTTCCTCGAAAGAGTGACACCGGTATATAAAGCCTTTAAGGGCTGGAAGGAAAAAATTTCCCAGATCCGGCGCTACAAGGAGCTGCCCGAGCTGTGTAGGGAATATTTATCCGCCATCGAAGCTCTGACAGGCGTGCCCATCGGAATCGTTTCTGTAGGTCCATCCAGAGAAGAAACTATCGTGGTCAAAGAGGTATTCTAAAAATAAAACCCCGGCGTAAGCTTGTCGGATTTTTTATGTCTGCGCTTTCTAAGGAAGGCGCTTTTTTTGCTTGCACTAAATTTGCTTGACAGTCGCAAATTCAAAATGGTACAATCCATTTTGAATGAATTTGATAATGGCTCGCAATTTAATAATGAGATGAAAATCCTTCCTCGCGGATCATATAATTCAACAGCGATTTCTAGAATGTTTGGAGGAGAAGTGTATGAAAAAGATATTTGCTATGGCGGCTGTGGCAGCGTTGACTGTGGGAATGGGTGCTTATGGGGCCAATCCCTTTTCTGATGTGTCCCCCAGCGACTGGGCCTATCAGTCTGTAGCGGATCTGTCGGATCAGGGCGTGGTGGAAGGGTATCCGGACGGCACTTTCCGAGGGCAGAGAAGCATGACCCGCTTCGAGCTGGCGCGGGTGGTGGCCCGCCTAATGGCCCGGGAGGATCAGCTGAGCCAAGAGCAGCAAAGCAAGGTAGATGCGTTGGTCCGGGAGTATGCGGGCGAGCTGGCCAGTCTGGGAGTCCGCGTGGCAGATCTGGAACGAAAGGCAGGCCGGATTTCATGGTCCGGCGATGCCCGTATGCAGTACCAGCATGTGAACTGGGGCGATTCCTATACAGGTCGGCTTAGGCTGAATGCCGTTGCGAGCGTCAATGATCAGATCACCGTGGAAGGCCGTCTGGGGACGGAAATGGATTTCAAGAACGGTGGAGACGACGCAGGTCTTGCACCAAATACAAAAGGTATGTCCATGGATCGGCTTCATGCTATGTGGTTTGCCTCCCCTTCATTTTCCATCGACCTAGGCCGCACCGGAGTCGCGCTGGATCAGACCGGCGTATTCTGGGACGAGGATGCGGTATTTGAGGGGGCGGTCATATATGCCGGAACCGAGCGGGCAGGGATTTCCGCCGGGTATGGCCGTTTCAAATCAGTCGAGTTTTTAGAGGCCCAGTATAAGGATATGGCTAGCCGGGACGCATGGTTCGGCCGCGGCCATGTAAGCGCCGGAGCCTTCGATGTATCCGCGTTCTATCTGGAATATTTGCAGGATCATAATACGGAGGCGGCGAAGGATTTTTTGGCCAATCCCGATGTAAAGGCAGATAAAAAGGCCGATGCCTGGGGGATCGGCGCAGCGATTCATCTCTCGCCACGTCTTACTCTGGACGGCGACTATGTGCAGACCCTGTACAAAATGTCCTATAAGGGCGATACCATGCTCCATAATCCCACTCTTTGGACTGCAGGGCTCACCTACGGCGAGGCGGATCCAGAAAAACCGGGTTCCTTCAGCATCGGTATCCGCTATGTGAATGCAGAGTATGCGTCCAACATGCTGGGCGCCACCGGGCTAGATCTGGAGGATCAGCTTCATTATTCTTACGAGCAAGGCACCGGCGTATCCTTCTGGGCGGCCAAGGCAGCCGTAGTGGTGCAGAAAAATGCGGAGCTCGCCGCGTATTACAACTTTGCCGCCAAGGCGAAGGCAGAAGGCAGGCCGAATCCGAAAAATTCGTGGGGCTTGGAACTGAATTACACCTTTTAAAAGCATCAAAAAAAGCGCGATCCTGGGATACGCGCTTTTTTATTGCCCTGCAACGTTTGATTTATTCCTCGTCCCCATCGTTGGACATGTGAAGGCGGTCGAACAGGAGGAATGTGAGGGATATGATCATGGCCACCACTGTGGCAAGTCCCATGCCTTTTAATTGGACCGGCCCGATGACGATGGTGGCTCCCGAAAGGCCAGAGATCAGAGTCACTGCGGTGATGATCAGATTTCTTGACTTCGTGTAGTCCACCTTTTTCTCTACCAGCATGCGTAGCCCTGAGGCGGCGATGAAGCCGAAGAGAAGAATGCACACGCCACCCATGACAGGAGTGGGAATACCGTGGATGAGAGCCGCGATTTTCCCGATGAACGAGAAGAGAATGGCAAAGCAGGCGGCGCCGCCGATGACCCAGGTGGAGTAGACGCCGGTCATGGCCATGACGCCCATATTTTCGCCGTAGGTTGTATTTGGCGTGGAACCTACAAAGCCGGAAATCATATTGGACAGGCCGTCAGCAAAGAGGGAGCGGTGAAGGCCGGGCTCCTTGATCAGATCCCGTTGCACAATGTCGCTGGTCACGAAAAGGTGACCCAGATGCTCCGCAAATACCACGAACAGTGCTGGCAGAATCATCATGATCGCCGACAGATTGAACCGGGGCATATAAAAGGTAGGGAATGCGAACCAAGGCATTTCCTCCACGCGGGTGAAGTCCACCACGCCCATGAAGACAGAGAGGATGTATCCCGCAATGACGCCGATTAAAATAGGAATGATGGAAATAAAACCTCTCCCGAGGATCGTGGCCAGAATAGTGACGATTAGGGTGAACATGGAAATAATGATCGCCGTTTCGTTGGTCATGCCCTGCGTGTCGCCGATGAAGCCGGACATGCTCATGGCCAGCGGTGCCAGCTCAAGGCCGATGATGGCGACGATAGCGCCCATAGCCGCTGACGGGAAGAGCACATCGATCCATTTGACGCCGATTTTTTTCACCACCAGTGCCAGCAGCATGAAGCAGATACCGAAGGCGATGAACCCGCCCTGAGCATCGGCGTAGGCCATGCCTGCCGTGCCGGTCACTGCCAGTACCGGCGAGATAAAAGCGAAGCTGGAGCCCAGATAGGCAGGAAGCTTCCATTTGCAGATGGTCAGGTACAGAAGGGTGCCGATGCCGTTCATAAACAGGCAGGTGGCGGGATCCACGTCAAGCAGGAACGGCACTAGAACCGTGGAACCAAACATAGCAAACAGGTGCTGCATCGACAGGGGTATGGTGGGTAAAACAGGCAGCTTGTCCTCTACCTCAATAATGTGTTTATGCATAGCGCTCTCCTTGAATGAATCCTGAACAGAAAAAAAGCTTCCCTTGCGGGCAGCCTCCTCTCCTCCGCTGAGCGGATGTTTTTTTTATTGTATGATAAATGAGGTCATATTGCAACGGCAAAAAGCTGCTTTTATATAGGCAGGCTCCCTATTTTGTGATACCATGCATAGAGTGAGATTATACAATAAAAAGGGGAGTATGAATACTTTTTTGAGTCGGGAGGCCATTGTGAAGACGTTTATTAAATCTATCATTGGTGCGCTGATGATGAGCTGTTTCATTGTTTTGAGCGGCTGCGGATTTGTCACTCATAATCAGGGCACATCCTCGGCGTATACGGTCATCGATGCGACCGGCAGGCAGGTCACTATCCCCCACAAGCCGGTCCGCGTCTTGGGGAGTTCTGCATCCATCGACGCTATGCTGCTCGGGGTCATACCGCCGGAACGCCTCATGGCAGCTACCGAGGCGGATCGGGATCCGGCGATTTCCTACATCGCTGACGACGTGAAGGACAAGGAGCTGGTGATTCCTTTGGCAGGGCTTTCCATGGAAGCCATTACCAAGGCGAAGCCAGACCTCATTGTAGCCTCCACCTATGCGAAGGCAGATGAGCTGGACATGTACAGAAATCTGGGTATACCTGTGGTGGTGATCGACGGGCCCCGCTCCATTCAGCAGGTGAAGGACAGCATGACCATTCTGGCAGCGGCCTGTGACGAAATGGAAGCGGGCCGGAAGGTCATCGCCGAAATGGATCGGCAGCTGGCAGACATCGACCGGGTCATCGGCGAGCAGAAAGGAAAAAAGCCGGTGGTTTTTCTGGTGTCTCAAATGACCCGCTATGGCGGCCCGGGCTCCATGTTCCACGAGCTTTTGACAAGAGCCGGCCTTGAAAATGCCATCGCGCTGGCAGGCAGCGTGAATGGACAGGCCATCTCGCCGGAGATGATTGTAAAAATAGATCCGGATTTATTTTTCGTTTCCACTGACCGGGTGTCGGATACCACCGGCGCTTCCCGGTATCGGGATGCGTTTTTGGCGAATCCCGCCATCGAAGCCATGCGGGCGTCCCGGCACATCTGCCCCTTGAACGACCGCTACATTTATTCCGCTTCCCAGAACTGCATTTACGCCATCAAGGCCATGGCCAATGCGGCCTACGGTCCTCTCTTCGATATGAGTGATGAAAAGCAGATTCGGGGATATTGAGAATCTCCGCAGAGGCGGCAGCGCCGATACTTTCAAAAAATATTCCCACAGATACTAATAAAAAAGCCTCTCCGAAAGGAGGGATTTTTTTATTTTGTAAAATTTGACAATGCCCGTAAATAGCGGAATTATTCACCTTATTCACAGGGTTATCCACAGATCATCACAGCCTGTGAAGGAAAAATCAGGGGGTCTCGGCCATTTTCGATGGTAAGCGGACTTTACAATCCTGTCCGTGAGAGAAGTACACAGAAAACTGTGAATAACTGTGAATAGCTTTCAGAAACTCCATATTGAGAATCGGGCAAAGCGCTATAGTATGGGACTATAGCAGATGATATAGAACAAATATTCCTGTGAATAACGGAAGCGTTCTTTTTCTTCCCGGGAAAGGAGTTGTCAAGACGGTGCAAAAGAAACATTTGTCTGCTGTAAACAGAAACTCGATTTCTTTTTATTTCGTCAAATTTCTTGGGAATGCTCTTATTTTTACACCACACTCCCTGTCTGCCATGAGCTTACAAATGCCTGTTCAGAAGGGGCAAAGAAAAAGCAGCCATTCCGGGGCTGAAGGCTGACGGGTCAGGGAAATCACACGCCAACGGCTTCGAGCTTATCAGAATAACTGCTCATCTATTTTATCATAGCAAAGGAAGGGGCACTGTACATGGAGCGGCGGCGAGACCTTGATTTTTCAAGTGAGCCCGCGGCGAAACAATAAGCGGCCTTGATGGTATACTGAAAAGAGCATCATATAAGGAGGAGGCGCTATGAAATCAATCGTTATTTGGTCCTCTCGCACAGGGAATACAAAAGCGGTGGGCCGCGCAATTTATGAAGCCCTTTCAGGGGATAAGGAATTTGCCGAGGCAGGACGGGTTAAGGATTTTTCCGCCTATGACCTTGTATTTGTCGGCTTCTGGGCCTATCGGCGGGGTCCGGACATGGTGGCAGAAAATGTGCTGATGTCGCTGAGTGGGAAAAAGGTGGCTATCTACGGAACCTGCGGCGCGTGGCCTGATTCGGAGGCGGGCAAGCGGTATGTGGAAAACGGCGCAGCGCTGCTGTCAGAGGATAATGTCTATTTAGGCGGCTTCATCTGTCAGGGGCGGGTCTATTCCTTTCATGTGGGGAAACGTTCCAACGAGGAGGCAAAGGCTCATCCCATGACCGAGGAGCGGCGGATCCGGTTGGAGGAAGCAGAGCATCATCCCGATGAAGTGGATCTGGCCAAGGCGGCCGACTGGGCCAGGGATATGGAGAAAAAAAGCAGGTCTTTAGTAAATTATTATAGTAAAGGGTGAAGGAGTGAACCGATTTCGCACAGGTCTTGCGGCGGCGCTGGGCTCTTTCTTTCTATGGGGCCTTCTTCCGCTGTATTGGAAGCAGCTGGACAGCACCACCCCTTGGGAAATATTGACTCACCGGATTATATGGTCTTTTGTTTTCATGACCGCTTTTCTGGCGTGGCGGAAAAGACTGCCCGGCCTAGCCAATCTTTTGGGGTGTCTTGCATCGGATAAGAAAAAAGGAGCCTCGGTATGTGCAGCGGCACTTCTCATCACGGCGAACTGGTGTATTTTTATTTGGGCCGTGGTGAATGACCACATCGTGGATACCAGTGTGGGCTACTATATTAACCCCTTGATGAGCGTTTTTCTCGGGGTGCTTCTTTTTCATGAGCGGCTGACTCGCCTGCAATGGGTGTCCATCGCGCTGGCGGCTGCCGGCATCGGTTATATGGCGCTCCAGCTGGGCAAGCTTCCGCTGGTGGCGGTGGGTCTTGCGCTCACGTTTTCCCTCTATGGCGCGGTAAAAAAAGGACTGGCCATTGACGCGTGGTACTCTATCACTCTCGAAACGCTGGTAGTTTTCCCCTTCGCTCTTATGTACGGGCTTTATCTTTTTTATACCGGTGAGGGCCATTTCGGGTTGGCGCTGAAGGATACCGCCCTTTTGATCGGTGCCGGCATCGTGACCGCTCTTCCGCTGGTTCTTTTTTCCGCCGGCGCAAACGGCCTTCCTCTTTCGGTGCTCGGCTTCTGCCAATACCTCTCACCCACGCTGAGTCTGCTCCTCGGGGTCCTTGTGTATCACGAGCCTTTCAGCGAAACCGAGCAGGCGACCTTTGCTATGATCTGGCTGGCAGTGATTCTCTTTTCCTTTGCCGGCTGGCGGAGACGGTGAATTTTGGGGCAGCCCTTCAATATGCGAACTAATCGAAAAGCAATGGTCGTTCCTGTTGATTTTAGACATCCGCCGTTGTATGATGGATGCGGTGCTAGGGGGCAACCCTTAGCGCGATTCATACTCAACAGGCGGGAGATACTCCTGCCAACCCTCTCTCAAAAAGGCACCGTATCCGAGCGGTGTCTTTTTACTGTGTCAGGGTCAGAGTTTCTCGGAAAACAGCATAGTTCGATTGATGTTCGCCGAGAGAGTATGATATTTTTAAAATGACAGTGTACCTGAAAGCCTGCGAGACAGCGGGTAGGACACGTGACAAGAAAGTATTGAATGCGTATGGGGCAGACTGCCATGGACAGGACACTATGAGAGATACATCGCTGGTCTATCCCCTTTGGGACGGAAAAATATTGCTGGGCAGGAAAAAACGGGGCATGGGCTACGGAAAATGGAACGGCTTTGGCGGAAAGCTGGAGCCCGGCGAAACCATGCGGGAATGCGCGGCACGGGAGCTTTTTGAGGAAAGCGGCCTTGTGGCCGATCCAAAGAGCCTCATATTGACGGCGGATTTATATTTCCATCAACCCTCGGATCCTGCGTGGTCTCACGCGGGCATTGTGTACCTAGCACCCGTCTTCCAAGGGACGGTGCTGGAGACAGAGGAAATGAAGCCCCGCTGGTTTGAGAAGGAAGAGCTTCCCTACGATGACATGTGGATGGCCGACACCGTGTGGCTGCCTCTCGTGCTGGGAGGGGAGAAGCTGAGGGGCACCATTTATTTTGCAAGCGACGGCGAAACCGTTTACGATTATGAATTTACAAGGATGGGATGAGTGAAGGGACAGGACAAGACGACTTGGCAGGAGCGGCTGCTTTTCTGGTACCG
Source organism: Dialister sp. (assembly GCA_034180505.1). Lineage (GTDB taxonomy): Bacteria > Bacillota > Negativicutes > Veillonellales > Dialisteraceae > Dialister. The sequence goes on along the minus strand of JAXFOE010000009.1, from coordinate 16,313 downwards.
CCGCCATGACAGAGAGCTGCCATGGCGGCAGGGCACGCCGGATCCATACCGCGTGTGGGTGTCGGAGATCATGCTCCAGCAGACCCGGGCGGAGGCGGTGAAGCCTTACTATGCGTCATGGATGGGCCGCTTTCCATCTCTTGAAGCGTTGGCGGCTGCCGATGAGGATGAGGTTCTTCATGCTTGGCAGGGACTGGGCTATTATTCGAGAGCCAGAAATCTTCACCGCGCTGCCAGAGAAATCCATGAGACCTACGGCGGGAGACTGCCGGAGGATATAAAAAAGCTGAGAGCCCTTCCGGGAATCGGCGATTATACCGCCGGTGCCATCGCATCCATTGCCTTCGGGCAAAAGGAAGCGGCCATAGACGGAAATGTGCTTCGCGTTTACGCTCGCCTCTTTGCGGTAGAAGAGGATATTTTGAAGACCGCCGGACGGAAACAAATCCGCCGCCTTGTAGAGGATACCCTGCCGGAAGAAGCCGGAGATTTCAATGCGGCCCTCATGGATTTAGGCGCCGATGTGTGCATTCCAAAGCGCCCCCGCTGCGGCGAATGTCCCCTCACCGATGTATGCCTTGCCTTTCAAAATAGGCGCACTGACGAGCTGCCGGTGCGGGGCGAGAAAAAAGCGCCTCAGGTGTATGAAGCGGCCTGCGGTCTCTGCATCAAAGGCGGGAAAATTCTCATGCATCGCAGGAGTCCTAAAGGCATGCTGGCGTCGATGTGGGAATTTCCCATGATGTTGGCGGACAGCGCAAACGAAGCAAGAGACGGCCTTTCTCGGCTGCTGGCAGGGGCTGCGGAGCTTCGGCTCTGGACGCATACCCATGTGTTTACCCATCAGGTGTGGCACATGAAGGCCTATGGCATGGAGCATTTTTCCGTGCCTGAAGGATACGTATTTTTTGATGGAAACGAGCTTTTAACCATACCGCTAGCAGGGCCTCATGCCCGGCTGGCAGCGTGGGTGAAGGCAGGAAATATATTGAAATAAGGGGGGATTCCGCTGGGTTTTTACAGCATGCTGATGCTTATTTTTGTAGCCGCCGGCTTACTCGAGGGCGCCCTTTTGGGAATGACCCTTTTGAAAAAACGGTGGTATGTGACATCCTTTTTTGGCGGCGCGGGCTCCGCGCTGGCGGTCTGGTATATTTCATGGTACGCCACCGGCTATGCCGACGCGGACGAGCTGTATCAGATCCTGTCGGTGATGGCCTGTGGCTGGGCGGTAGGCATCATTATGGCGCTACTGCCGCTTCTGGCAGGCTGGATTATTCATTTTGCGCCGTCAGGGAAAGAATTTGCGAAAGCCTTTTCCTTCCTCTGCGCGGCGCTCTCCTTCGGGATCGGGGTTTTCGGATCCTACACCGGGCCGATTTACGAGGACGTGACCGCCATTACTGTGCCGGTGGAGCAGCTGCCCCCTGCCTTTAACGGCTATAAAATCGCCCAGCTCACCGACACGCACATCGGGCCTTACTATCACGTGGCAGACCTTGCGCAGGATCTGGAGCGGGCCAGGCAGGAAGGGGCGGATATGGTGGCCATCACCGGCGATCTCATCGATGATACAAGATTTCTGAACGAAACCTGTCAGGTGCTTAGGGAAAAAGCGGCAGACTTTCCTGGCGGTATCTGGTACACCTGGGGCAATCATGAATATTACCGCGGACAAGATACCATTCGGGAAGCCATTGTAAAAACGCCGGTGATTCTTCTGGAAAATGAGAACCGCCTCCTCGCTAAGGGTGGCGCGTCCATTTACGTGGCCGGTGCCGATTACCCTTGGGGTGACAGGGACAAGCTGGAACGCATTGAAAAAACGATGGCAGACAAAGCCTTCAGCGGAATCCCGAAGGATAAAGCGGTGCTCCTTTTGGCGCATCACCCCGACTTCATTGACGAAGGCTTCCGGCGTCAAGCCTTTTTGACTCTCACCGGACACACCCACGGCACCCAGTTCGGTATCATGGGCGAGCCGATCATCACGCCCTTCTCCTACACACGGGGCCGCTACACCGACGGAAAAACCATAGGCTACGTGTCCAGAGGGAACGGCGGCTGGTTCCCCTTCCGGGTGGGCTGCTCCCGGGAGCTGGCAATATTTGTCCTGAAGAAGGTGTGATTCTTTTACTGGCTAAGGGATTTTAATATAATGAAAGGCAAATACAACGGCGCTTGCCGAGGACGGGCGGGCCGCCGGCAGAGGAGGACAGGGAATGACCATAGGGGAGATGCTGACGCAAGCAGGCATTTCAGCGGACTCGGAACAGGAACGGAAGCTGGCCGAGTATAACGCATTGATTCAGGCCATGAATAAAAAAATCAATCTCACCGGCATACGGGACATGGAGGAAAGCCTCATCAAAAATGTGTACGACTCCCTGACGGTGTACGATGAAGCATGGTTTCCCAAGGAAGGCCGGGTCCTTGATCTGGGTACCGGCGCCGGATTTCCCGGGGCCATACTGGCTATATTGCGGCCGGACATGCAATTTGTGCTCATGGATTCAGTGCTGAAAAAATTAAATTGCGTGGAAGAAGTCTGCCGGAAGCTGGGTATAGAGAATGTGAAATGCATGCATCTCAGGGCCGAGGAAGGCGGACGGCGTCGGAAAACGAGAGAATCCTTCGACGTAGTCACCGCGAGGGCGGTCAAGGCGCTCCCCGTTCTTTGCGAATGGGCGCTGCCCTTTTTGAAAACCGGCGGCGTGTTCTGCGCCATGAAAGGCCCCACTGCTATGGATGAGCTGGCCCAATCAGGAAAAATTCTGCGGGAGCTTGTGTCAAAGATGGTGGAGAAAAAAGAAATCACCCTTCCCACAGGAGACGAGCGGATCATCCTGTATATCCAAAAAAACGGGGTCTGCCCGAAAACGTATCCCCGCAAGGTGGGCATCGCAGAGAAAAAACCAATCCTCGACGCGTAAAGTTAGCGTAAAAAGGGCTGTGAAAAACCACAGTCTTTTTTATTTATTTTGACTACTGGTCGAAAAATTAAATAAAAACTAAACTCGAGGTCGATTATTTTATTTATTCTTTATACTTTTTCCCCTTGTAATCGGTGCTTTTTGTGGTATCCTATATACAGAAGTTGACCAAGAGTCAACTGGTTAGATCGTCGGAGGTGGTGCGTATCGAAGCATAAGCTGAAGTGCTACAATTTTCTTATAAATCTCCTTGAATTAAAATAACAAATTACTCTCCAAACAAATTGATTTACCCTACTAGATGGAGGCAGCCCAAATCCCCTCGGGCTGCTTTTATCGTGGAGTTTTTTGGCCGTCCCCTCGCCGCGCACTACGAAGGATAAAAAGCCGCGCGAGATGTTTCACAGTCGCATTGTCGCTCACGTATCAGGGGCAGGCAACAAACGAGAGGCAGAGCAAAAAGTGAAAGGAATTATGGTAAAGCTTTTGAAATGGACAACAGTGGCGGCGGTTATTGCCGGCGGAAGTGCCGCCTGGTTTGTGACACAGCCGAAAATGAATCCCCCCTATGACGCCGGAGCGGGAGGAACGGATTCACCAATCGCCCCATTATGTGAACGGCGAATTTGTGCTTGATAAGCCTCATGAACCGATACGGCCGGGGACAGGCTTTTCAAGGAATTTTTATTCCCACCCCGGGAAGAACCATTCCAAAGGGGCCGATCATCACGGAGAGGACCGATTTGAAATCGTTGGTTCCGAAGAATTTCTTTGTCTGGATGGGCCACTTCTCTTTTTATATGCAACTGGGCGGCAAAAAATTCTTATCGACTCGGTGTTTTCCAACTATGCCGTGCCGGTGCCCTTCATACCAAGGGCGTCGTTCCCTATCACAACAGCAAATATCCTCTGGCCATTCACAATTAGGACGAGCCGATGTGGGAAATGAAACGCCTTTCCTAAGGGAAACCGTGGGCGCTGGAAACGCTGAAAATCTGGCAGGTTTTCTACATGGACGAAATCAAAAGCCTTTCCCCTGGTGGGAAGAAATGCAATAAAAAACAGCTCTTCGGAGCTGCTTTTTCATAGAGAACGAACCCGATCCTTGGGAATGGCAGGACTGCCCAGCTTAGCCAGGGCGGCGGCGTTTTTTGTTTCTGTCAGGATATAGAGAAAATCTCCCGCCCGTATCTTTGTATCGGGATCGGGGATTTTATTTTCCCTGCCCCGCTTAATATTGACCAGCACGGTCCGTCGGAAGAGGGGAAGCTCTGACACCGGTTTGTTTTCGATAGGAGCCCCGCTGGCCACAGGCACCTCTACGATGGTGTGCTCATCAGTGATGACGGAAGCGTTGTCTTTTTGGAGAGACTGTTTCAAAAGGGCGTCATAAATGGGCTCGCCCCGAAGGAGTCCTGCCGTGACGTAAGCCACTGTCGATGCCAGCGCCAGCGGCATCAGATGATCAAAGTCGCCGGTCATTTCTAGAATGAGAATTGTCCCGGTGATGGGCGAGCGGATGCTGGCCGCAAAAAGCGCCGCCATGCCAAAAATAATCATATTCGGTACGAACTGATCCGCCAGAAATCCTGCTGCCTCGAGAGCATTAGCAAAGGCGGAGCCTATGAGTGCGCCCAGCACGAGCAGCGGCAGGAAGAATCCTCCCGGGATGCCGCAGCCGTAGCTGATGAGAGTGAAAATATATTTGCCTGCCAAGAGAAGCAGCAGGAATGACAGGGTAAAGCCGCCCCTAGCGAGCGCGTTTACAAGGAGGTTTCCACCGCCCAGCACATCTGGCAGAGTAAAGCCCAGCACGAAAGCGATGAGCAGGGCGAAAAGAATTTTTACATACTGGTTTTTAAAAATCGGCGAACTGTAGAAGGTCCCTACAGACAGGAGCCCTTTATTGAAAATAATCCCGCCGATACCGCAAAGGACGGCCAGCAGAAAGACGTATCCCATGAACGGCGCGGGAAGCGGCTGGAGGGCGGAGAAGGAAAAGCTGGTGCCGCTGCCAAAGAAAAGGCGGGTCACGATAGTGGCAGTTACAGCGGATGCCATGGTAGGCAGAAGGACAGCGCCGGAAAAATTCCGGTGCAGCTCCTCCAAGGCAAACATCATGCCTGCCAAAGGCGCATTAAACGCGGCAGCCAGCCCCGCGCTGGCGCCGCTGGTGATCAGGTAGCGTTCCTCCATGCGAGTGCGTCCCAGCAGGCGGGAAAAGCCTTGGGCGCAGGTGGCGCCGATCTGAATGGATGGCCCTTCCCGTCCCAGAGACAGCCCCGCGCCGATAGCCAGCGCGCCGGCCACGATTTTCACCCATAGGATGCGGAGCCAGCGCATGCGAAAAAGCCCCAGGATGACACCTTTCACCTGAGGGATGCCGGATCCGGATGTCATTGGGGCATGGCGGGCCATGAGATATAAAGCGAATGCCGCCAACCCCAGTCCAAAGAGCCAGAGCAAAAGCAGAGTCAGATCCATTTCATGCAATGCCGGCACAAGATACGCTTCATACGCATAGAGACGAAACGCAGTGGACAGCTCCAGCAGAAGCCGGAAAAGACTGATCGCCAGACCGCCCAGGACGCCGATTGCGATTCCTTCCAGAAAAAGACGGAACCGGAACCGGTGCCAATTGTCCAGCTCCATATATGTTTTGAACAGCTGCCGGTTGAAGGCAGTTCCTTTTTTTGACGCGAAAGTCAAGAGAATCCCCTCAAATGAAACTACAAGCAAGGAGCAAAGGCTACAGCTCGGTCTGGTACGTCAGCACCGCCTCGGATGCGCTGATCTTTTCCTCCCACGAGCGGATCGTATCCTCTGCTTCCCGCACAAAAAACTCATTCTTGATGTACTTCAGATTCACCCGCACATTGAGTGCCGACGCCCGAATGGCAGAAATGGCAAACTCCACGCCGATGATGGCATCGCTTTTTACCGACGGATTTCCCTCGCGGATAATGCCTGCCATGATAGGAAGCAGATCGGCAAGGGTCTGTGCCGTTTGAGACGGTGCACGGCAGCAGTCCTTGAGGGCCTCCTCCATGGTCGCCTCCCGCGCCTTTTTTTCCTCCTCCGTGGCCGCCTTGACGCGGAGACAATCCATAAAATCAGAAAACGCCTTCGCGTCCTCGTCCATGAGAGACAGGAAAATGCCCCGCGCCTCGGACAGAATCGTCTTGTACGTCTCCATGCGCTTGAAAGAATCCTTAAACCTGCTGTTTGCCAAGGTCAGGCTGACTGCCATTTCCGACAGAGCCACCGCCTGGGCTGCCAAAAAAGATGCCGCCGCGCCGCCGCCGGGAGCAGGCGCATCGCTGGCAAGGCGATCAAGAAAATCGCCCATCTGCTGAGAGGTAAATGATGTAGTCATAGGACACCCCTTTTCATGATTGACTGTATTATATACAATTTCGCTGCCCTTCGGAAATCGTTTGACTGAAAAAAGCAGCTGTGATATAATTTATACCGTTATACGGCAACGTATGACACCAATGTGGCGGGTGTGGTGAAGCGGTTAACACGGCGGATTGTGGCTCCGTTATGCGTGGGTTCGATCCCCACCACTCGCCCCATTTTTTTTTACACTGATAAGGCAACGGCCAACCTATGCGGGTATAGCCAAGCGGTAAGGCAACGGACTTTGACTCCGTTATTCGGTGGTTCGACTCCACCTACCCGTGCCAGACATCAACGCATCGCAAGATGCGTTTTTTTCTTTGAAAGTAAAGGCTAATTGGGCGAAAAGTAAAGGAAGCCCTATAAAGACTGGCGGGAGTCTCCATATCTGCAAAGCTGACGAAAGCCATCGCAAGACTTCCGCGTCATGGGTATCAATACAACGACAGAGGAGACAAGGAAAAAGCAGCGGGGGAAAACAGAGGATCTGTTTTGCAAGGCAGTGGGAACATATGATGCATGAGTTACCGATCACTGACGAGGAAAGAATAGGGGCTATGCTACCTCCGTCAATATCTAATGAAAGCTCATCTTTTGACAATGATTATACTATCTCTTGACAACAATTCCTGATAAGAGTATGATTTGGTAAGTTAGGTGCACCTAACTTACCAAATCATACTTTTCTACTAGGAGGACAAGATGAAGAAATTTATATGGGCGCTGCTTGCTATATTAGCTCTTAGTATGACGGCTTGTGGCATTTTTACGGGTAATACTCCCCCATCTACGGCGGCACAGGGAAAGAAAACGGTTACGGTTACGACTTCATTTTTGCAGGATATGGTGAAGCAGCTGGCCGGGGATAAGGTGAATGTCGAGATGATCATTCCTGCCGGCGCGGATCCTCATCTGTATGTGGCAAAACCGCAGGATGCGGCAAAGATCAAGAATGCGGATATGGTACTGTATCATGGTCTGCATTTCGAGGGAAAGATGCAGGATGCGTTAAAGGATAAGGGATATCCTGTCAGCAAGACTTTTGATAAGGCGAAGATCGGTGTGATGGGAGAGGACGGACATGAGATCATAGATCCGCATTTCTGGTTTGATATTGATCTTTACAAGGAAGCCACAATCAATGCAGCGAAGCAATTGGAAGAGCTGTTGCCGGATGACAAGGCGATGATTGAGAAGAATCTGGAAAAGTATTTGGCCGAGTTGACGCAGCTGGATGAGGAAACGAGGGCGAAAATCAACTCAATTCCCAAAGGAAATCGTTACCTGATTACACCTCACGATGCTTTTAATTATTTCTCCCGTCGGTATGATATTCCTGTGATGGCTCCCCAGGGAGTAAGTACGGACAGCGAAGTGGCGAATAAGGACATTCAGGAAACGGTAAACTTTATCGTACAGCATAAGGTGAAAGCAATCTTTGCAGAATCCACGACAGATCCAGCGCGCATGGAAAAGCTGCGGGAAGCCTGCAAGACAAAGGGATTTGATGTGAAGGTAGTCAGTGGGGAAGGACACCAGCTTTTCTCTGATTCTTTGGCAGAGCAGGGACAACCGGGGGATACATTTATTGGGATGGTACGTCATAACGTGGATTTAATTGTGGAAAATTTGAAATGAGGCTAAGTAAAAGGAGTCCTGATCAGGGGCTCTTTTTATCAGCGTAAAGGGCTGTGTCAGTACAGAAAAAATGTCGTGTCATAGTATTAAACTAGTTTTACAACTCTGTGTCGTCTGTTGTGTTTTTCAAGGGAAAAAGTGTTGAATACGTGTTCTTCCGTGGAATCAAAAGCTACAGAAAGCGTGGTCAGAGAAAACAGCAAAGGAGAAGTTATGGAAAATGTGGTTGTAAAAGTGGAAGACTTGACGATGGCTTATCATGATAAGCCTGTGCTTTGGGATAATGATATAGAAATCAGAGCCGGCAGTCGGACTGCGATCATCGGACCGAATGGGGCGGGCAAATCGACTTTACTGAAAGGGATTTTAGGTTTGTTGCCTACGCTTTCAGGTAAGATTACGATGTTTGGGAAGCCGGTAAAAGAGGTGCAGAAACGCATTGCCTATATCCCTCAGTCCGGATCGGTAAACTGGGATTTTCCCACGACTGTGTTGGATGTGGTGATGATGGGGCGTTATGTGCATTTGGGCTGGTTGCGAAAACCGGGTAAGAAGGAAGAGGAGATGGCGAAGGAGGCTCTCTGTATCATCGGCATGGAAGAATTTGCAAAGCGGCAGATTGCCGAGTTGTCCGGCGGGCAAAGGCAGAGAGTGTTTCTAGCCAGAGCGATTGTGCAGGATGCGGATATTTATTTTATGGATGAGCCGCTTGCCGGTGTGGATAAGAAGACGGAAGGGGTTATTATTGACTTTTTGAAAGAGGCGCAAAAACAAGGAAAAACTTCCGTGGTCGTTCATCATGATTTGAATACGGTAAGGGACTATTTTGATCATGTGGTGATTTTAAATAAACGGGTGATTGCGCAAGGTCCCGTGACAGCAGTTTTTACACAGGAGAATCTGGAGCGGGCAAGCATGACCGGCGGCAGCTATGTTTTAAAGGATGAAAATGACCGGCGCCGGGATAGGGCCTCGGGTATAACAGGAGGCCATTATGCTTGATGGGACGGTTTTGACCAGTTATACCTTTTTGATCGTGGCGGCGGGAACTGTACTTTTGGCCGCTGTCGCAGGAGCCGTAGGCTGTGTGACAGTGCTTAAAGGAGAGTCTCTGATCGGGGATGCGATTGGTCATTCCTCCTTCCCCGGTGTCATACTGGCTTTTATGTTTTTTATGCAGCGAGATCCGGCGCTGTTGCTTTTAGGGGCAATCGGTACGGGTATTCTGGCTTTTGCGCTGATTCAACTGGTGGATGCTTATTCTAAATTGGATGAGGATGCTGCGTTAGCCATCGTGCTCTCCTCTTTTTTTGGCGCGGGCATGGTACTGCAAAGTTATATTCAGGGCAATAAAAACTATCAGGGGGCTTCTCAGGCAGGGCTGCAAACCTATATTTTCGGGCAGGCGGCCTACATGATGAAGCGGGATATCACGGTGATTTTTGTGGTAGCAGTGTTCAGTCTGGTATTGCTTTGCGTTTTTTATAAAGAGATCAAGGTTTTTGTTTTTGATCCTGTGTATGCGAAAACGATTGGTATTTCCTCATCGGTCATGTACGGGGTGATTGCTTTGATGGCAATGAGCCTGATTGGCGCGGGATTAAAACTGGTGGGGGCGGTGCTGATTGCGTCGCTTCTGATTATTCCTGCGATTACGGTGATGCAATGGAGCAACCATTTTGGCCGCGTGCTGGGGATCGCGGCTTGCACAGGTTCCTTCAGTGCTTTGACGGGGACATACCTTTCTACCGTGATCGATGGTTTGTCGACGGGACCGATCATTATTGTGATCATGAGTATTCTGGCGCTTTTGTCCCTGTTGATCGGACCCCACGGAATGATTGCGAATCTGCGGATGAGGAGGCGATATCGGTGAATTGGGATACACTGCTTTCTTTGTTGTCGATCACGCAGGAATCTCTGCTGGTGCTTGTCATTACGGCGGTTACCTGCGCCATCATCGGTTCTTTTTTAGTTCTCCGGAAGCTTTCCATGGTGTCGGATGCCATTTCCCATTCGGTCCTTTTGGGGATCGTGCTGGCCTTTTTTATTACCCGGGATATATCTTCCCCGTTGCTGATTGTGGGAGCCGCTCTTTTTGGCGTACTTACCGTGTTTTCGATCGAGATGCTTTCTGCGACAGGTCTGGTAAAAAATGATGATGCGGTGGGAATTGTATTTCCGTTATTCTTTTCTTTGGCGGTCATCCTGATTACAAAGTATGCCCGAAACGTACATCTGGATACAGATATTGTTCTGATGGGCGAGGTAATCATGGCACCGTTAAACCGCATGCAGATAGGCTCTTTGTCTTTGCCGAAAGCGGAAGTGCAGATGGGGGTTCTATTTGTTGCGAATCTTGCGTTTATCAAAGTGTTTTTCAAAGAGCTGAAGATTACTACCTTTGACAAAGAGTTTGCGACGTTGGCAGGTTTTTCTTCCACCCTTCTTTTTTACGCGCTGATGACCTTGTCTTCTCTTACGGCAGTAGTTGCCTTTGATGCGGTAGGCGCCATTCTAGTGGTTTCCTTTCTCATTGCGCCGGGGGCTTCCGCATACCTTGTGACCAAAGATTTGAAACGCATGCTTTTATTTTCCTGTTTGTATGCCGTGGTAAATTCACTGGCAGGATATTTTCTTGCATTGGTATTTCAGGTTTCCATGTCCGGTATGACGGCAACAGTGGCAGGAGTCACCTTCTTTTTGACCTTTTTGTTTCACCGTGAAGGATTATTGACGGTGCTGATTAAACGCAGGCGAGGAAAGAAACAGGTGTATTTGGATCTCATGCTCCTCCATATCGGGAATCATTCCGGTACGCAAGCGGAAGCGGAAGAAGCCGGAGTGGAGACCATAAAAAACCATTTGAAATGGGAGCCCCGCGCTGTGGAAACACGAGCACAGGAATTGATACGCCAGGGGCTTTTGGCTCGTCAGAAAGCGCGATATGTATTGACAGATACAGGCTGGGAAAGATATGATACCTTGCAAAAGGAGTATGGGATGTGATGAGGTGAATTCTTCCAGGCAGGATTATCTTGAGACGATTTACCGGTTGTCTGCCGAAAAAGGGTATACGATCAATAAAAAAATCGCAGACTTTTTGGGTGTGAGCAAGCCCTCTGTGACTGAAATGATTGGAAAATTGCAGGGAGAGGGACTGGTTAGCATGGAGGGTGCTCATATTTCACTGACAAACACCGGGGAAGAGCAGGCAAAACGCCTTCTGTCCGACCATCGTCTGTGGGAGTATTTCCTTTGCAGCGTGTTGGGAATGAGGCGGGATAGAGTGCATGAGCAGGCCGATCTTCTGGAACATGTGACAGGAGATGAGCTAAGGCTGGCACTGAATCGTTTTTTGAACTATCCTACAGCAAGCCCTACGGGAAAAAAGATTTATGACAATCTGCCGCATCGATCGGCGAAGGCATCCGAAGACTGATGAGCCTCCCTAAATTTCTGCTGTACAGAGATTTAGGGATTTTTTCTTGCAGAGAAAATAGCATTGTCAGGATTAAACAAACAGGATTATATGATTCAAATGAGCATAAATCATAGAGTTGAGGTATTTGGAAATATAAGAGTGTTTGACGAACTGAAAATGAAACTGAAGATGCTTGAAGAGTATTTTGAAAATGTTAATTTGGACTGCGATATGGATGAAAATAAGCTTGAACTTTTGGCATATATTCTGGAAATGTTTGAAACGGTGAATAGAAATAAAAATGACTCTACCTACGGCAATAGATAGAGCCAAGAAGCAACCTGATAAGATTGCAACTCTTAAAAAATATTTTATCAGGTTGTGCTTCTATCATCAATACGATTATGGAGGTAATAACGATGAATAAAGAAAAGTATACGAACAATATTCCACAGGAATTAAAAGAATGCAAGCAATGGTTATGGCTTAAGATTTATCATAGCCAAGACAAAAATGGGAATACAAAAACTGTAAAAATTCCAATCAGCCCAATTACTTGTGAAGCAAATGAATGGAACACAAAAGAGAACTGGACAGATTTTGAAACTGCTTTAGAGGGCTTAGAAAAAGTGGTTGTGATGGACTGTCGTTTGTTTTAACTGAAGATGATCCTTATGTCTGCATTGATTTAAACAATGCAAAAGAAAATTTTGAAAACGTGAAAGACATCGTGAGTGATTTTGGAGAAACTTATAAGGAAACATCCATATCAGAAAATGGATTGCATATCTTTGCAAAGGGGTCAATTCCAAAGAATATAAATAATCAAATAGACCACTTTGAAATGTATAAGTCAAAATAAAAACAAGGGAGGTAGTTCGTTGAAAGCGTATACGATAAAAACTGAATTTGATGCCTCTGATAAGTATATTGTTGATAACATTATTGCAAGAAAAAATATTACATTGATTGTAGCTTCACCTAAAAAAGCAAGACAGCACTGGGGCTTAATCTTGGCATATGTATCAATGAAGGAATTGATTTTCTTGAAAATAATGTGCGAAAAACAAAGGTCGTTTACTATTGCAACGAACTATCCGGAAGACTAATTCAGGAAAGAATTAAAAGATTAGATGCACCTTGTTCAAATACTATGAAATTCTACGAAGGTACAAGTTATGTAGACTTTGATGAGTTTGAAAGAATAGTCAAAGCGGATACTGACTTAGGCTATGAAGTTTTCATTGTGGATACTTTTTCTAAAATCAAATACGACAGGAAGTATAATGCCAATGACTACAACGATACCTATAAAGTTATGGCAAAATATTATGCTTTAATCGAAAAATATGGATGCACATTTATTATGATGTACCACACTAAAAAAGATTCATCTGTCAAAAGCGTGAGTGAAAAAGTCATAGGTTCTCAAGCATTATCTGGTTCGGTAGACACCATAATAGCTATTGATAAAGCGTCAGAATTTGATATAGAATTTAACTTAGATGTAACCAGTAGACTTTTTGATTCAAAGGTATATCAGGTTAAAATCCATCCATCAAGAAAGATATTGGAACTTGATAAAGTTGATCCGATTGAAATGCTTGAGCCCTCAATTCAAAGCCTGGTTCAGATTATGCATAAATTAGAATATGTTGAATAAACGACAGCTGATATTTATTCAAAGATAAAATTAGAGATAGAAAGTCCGCGGCAATTCGGTAAGGCATTAAATTGTAATAAAGAAATTCCCATGAAGAATGGAATTAGTATTACGATGAAGCGAGGAAAGAATAACAATAACTATCAAGTTAAGTATAATTCAGAGGATGTGATTTATTAAAATGCCGTTCAAACCGTTCGTACCGTTTGATGTTTTCTACATAGGCAAATGTCGTGCGGTATGAACGGTGCAAACGGTAAAACTAAAAAGTTACATCCATTTTTTGTGCTAGTCCATATGTAAATAATAGAAATTATGTAATGGAGGTTGATAGCAAGCATATACTTTTTGACCACAGTCGAAAAAGTAGGCTTGTAAGCTGGTAATTCAGCTCAATCAATTTTAGAGAGCCCCTAAGACCCCGAAGAAGAAAGGAGAGATGAAAAATGACAAAGACCGTTAATCGTAAAAACAACTGTACCGTTCACTTTTATGAAAGGACTTAACCGAAGATTTGCATTGACCAGTTTTAAGAGTAAAAGAGAATTTTACAGGGATAGCATTTTTAAGAACAGGATTATCAGCATAGATATATCCGGTAAGTTTATAAAGGAACTGAGAGAGCTTTCTTCCCTTGTCAGTCGTAACTCAGCGAACCTGAATCAGATTGCAAAGGCGGTAAACAACACAGGAGTTATTTATAAAGATGATATTGAAAATATCAAGAAAGCTCTGCAAGGCGAATTACTTTTTCTATCAGAATTTATAGAAAAAGTTTCCGATCATATCATAAATGAGGTAATCGGATAATGGCTGTTACTAAGATACATCCGATTAAGACAACACTGAAAAAGGCGGTAGACTATATCTGTAACGGAGATAAAACCGATGATGAAATCTATGTTACAACGCACCTGTGCAGTAGAGAAAATGCTTATAAAGAGTTTGAACTTACCAAGAAACAATTTAACTCAAGAACCAAAACTTTAGCTCATCATTTAATTCAATCATTTGTACCGGAAGAAGTGAGTTTTGAAGAAGCACATCAGGCAGGAATTGAACTTTGTGAAAAGATTTTAGGCGGGAAATATGAGTATATTTTAGCGACACATATCAACAAAGACCATATACACAATCACATAATTTTAATTCCATAGATGTGGATGAGGGTAAGATTTATCATTCTTACTATGGCTCATATATGAATATCAGAAATCAAAGCGACAAGCTATGTAAGGAGCATAATTTATCTGTCATCGACCAAGAAGCACAAAAAGAAATCAACGAGATTAGGCGAAGAAAATTTGTGAATTGGTACGACTGGAATGAAGATAAAAAAGGAAGTAGCTATAAATCGAGGCTTCAATTTGATATTGATAGGACTATAAAGCAGTCAATCAATTGGCAGGACTTTCTATCTAAAATGGAAAGCTGTGGTTATGAAATTAAGATTGGTAAACACATAGCTTTCAGAAGTAAAAATCAGCAAAGATTTACTAGGGCAAAGACCATAGGAGCTAACTATACCGAAGAAAGAATTAAGGGACGAATACTTAACAAAGACAGAGAACTTGGCAATATCATAGACATTAAGAACAACCATAAAGCAAAGTTAAGCAAAGGATATGAGCATTGGGCGACAAAGCATAATATGAAGACGGCTGCCAGTACTATGATTGCAATTCATGAAAAGGGATTTGACTCAATGAAAGAACTGGAAAAAGCTCTTGCCCGAATTTCTGTTGAAAAGAACGGATTAAGGCAAGAATTTGATAAAATTTCATGGGAGCAAAAGAGGATAAAGGAAGTAGTAAAGCATATTCAAATCTGTATCAGTAAAAGAGAACATTACGAAGGTTATCGTAAAAATCCGAATGACAAAATTTATATGATGATGAATCGAAAAGATGTAGAAGACTATCAAAAGTCATATGAAGAAATAGATATTTTTCTTAAGCAATTTCCACATTTGAGACATATGGTATTGGGAGAGTTGAAGACAAAATCAGGTAAAAATCTTTTTAGAAAATTAAATGAGCATTCAAAAGAGTTGCAGGCTAAACAAGAGGAAATTGCAAAGAAATATAATGCGTTATCAGTAAAATATGAGGAGTTGGAACATCTGAAAGTTAATATGAATGAGTATCTTGGTAGAGATAAGAGGGAGAAAAAAGAGTCAGTTATAGAAAAAATTAGTAGACATAAGGAACAAGATAAAAAAATTTCTAAAGAGAAAAAAGAAAAGATGAAAGAAGTAGAAAGATGAATTTATATTGCGGTAGACTATGTTTTCTTGAAAATAAAGAATCTTGACAAATATTGAATTTTAATTTATTATTAAATATAAATTCAGTATTGGAATAGAAAGAGGTGTGCTATGGCACAAGTATTAAAAGAAGAAGTTAGAAATAGAATACTAGAAGCATCAGAAAAAGTATTTTATGAAAAGGACTATAGAGGTGCCAAATTAACAGAAATTGCAAAAGAAGCAGATATTCCTGTGGCACTAATTTATACCTATTTCAAAAATAAGGAAGTTTTGTTTGATGCAGTAGTAAGTTCTGTTTATATAAACTTCGAGTCAGCTTTTAATGAGGAAGAATCTTTGGAAAAAGGTTCTGCTTCTGAAAGGTTTGATGAGGTTGGAGAAAATTATATTCATGAACTTTTAAAAGAGCGTAAGAAGTTAATTATTTTAATGGATAAAAGCTCAGGTACTAAGCATACAGAAGCAAAACAAAAACTCATATCGCAAATGCAGGTTCATATTGAAGTAAGTTTAAAAAGACAATCGAAACAGGAATATGATCCAATGCTTGCCCATATTTTAGCCAGTAACTTTACAGAGGGGCTTCTTGAAATAGCAAGGCACTATCAAAGTGAAAAGTGGGCAAAAGATATGTTAAAACTTATTGCAAGGTGTTATTACAAGGGAGTGGAATCCCTATAATCAGCACTAAAAAATAGACTTTGCGTAATCAACAAAGTCTTACTTTAAACCTTAATACTGAATTAAAATTCAATATTATTCAATTTTGAAAGGAGAGTTGTTCATGCCGGAAAAAGAATTAAGGAAAAAAGTGATTGGGAAAAATGGTTTACCCAATTCACTTCTTGCTTTAAAAATAGTATTTGATTTGATACCACAAATCTTACTTGTATATTTGATTAGTTCTTTAATCACAAACAATATTAACGAAGGTAATTTAAAGTATATATTCTTGGGAATCTTTATATCGTTTGTATTAAAAGG